>NZ_CP098604.1:613463-920194 GCF_024499015.1 Xanthomonas hortorum pv. pelargonii
GGCCCTGCAGCCAAGTCGCAGATCAGCTGCTAATGCGGCAGTCATCGCTGCTACACGAACGTACTCGCGGCATGTCCCGCGATGGTGGGCGGGCAAGGGCCCTGCAGCGAAGTGGCAGATTAGCGGCAAGCAGACAGGCGTGAAGTAGGTTGGTCCGCCAATTGTAGTTTGGTCCGCCAATTCAAATAGCGCACAAACCTTTCTGCCACAACGCTTCAGGCAGTGGGAACCACCGCGCGACGTCGGCCGACGACAAAGATTGCAAAGAAGAATGATTTGCATTTAAGATCGCAGCCCTTCAGGCTTTCTTAACAACTGGCCTGCCCTGCGATCCCATGCGCCCAGCTCTGTCAGACCGTTTTCTCCTGCGTTCGCCCCGCCTGCGCCCTTCCGCGCGGCGCCTTGACGTGTGCGACATCGGGTCATGCCAGCACATCGCATCGGGCTAGCCGGCGCGCACTGTCGATCCACCTTTTTCAATCCTCACCCCATCCCCGCATCCGCCGAGCCATCGCCACGCCGGAGCCTCGCTTCCCTCTTCGAGACGCCTCATGACTCCCAGGATTTCCCCGCTCACCTCGGCCGTGCTGCTGACGCTGTCCGCTCCTGCCTTCGCCCAGCCCGGCGATGCGCCGGCGCCTCCGGGCGCGGTGGATCTGGATGCCATCCGGGTGCAGCAGGAACGTGCGCAGAAGCCGTCCTCGCCCAAGTACACCGAGGCCCTGCGCGACACGCCGCAGACGATCACTGTGGTCACCAAGCAGACCATGGACCAGCAGAACCTGCTGTCGCTGCGCGACGTGCTCAGCACCCTGCCCGGCATCACCTTCGGCGCGGGCGAAGGCGGCGGCGGCTATGGCGACAGCATCAACCTGCGCGGCTTCACCGCCAGCAGCGACATCACCACCGATGGCGTGCGCGACAGCGCGCAGTACAGCCGCAGCGACACCTTCAACCTGGAAGCGGTGGAGCTGATCAACGGCGCCAACTCCGCCATGTCCGGCGCCGGTTCGGTCGGCGGCAACATCAATCTGGTCACCAAGACCGCCGGCCAGGGCGACTTCACCAATGTCGTGGTCGGTGGCGGCAGCGACCGCTACGGCCGGCTCACCGCCGACAGCAATTACGACTTCGAAAACGGCACCGCCGTGCGCTTGAACGCGATGGGCCACACCCAGGACGTGCCGGGCCGCGATGAAGAATTCCGTCACCGCTGGGGCTTTGCGCCGTCGGTCGCGTTCGGTCTGGGCTCGGATACGCGCTTTACGCTGAGCTACCTGCACCAGCACGACAACAACCTGCCGCAGTACGGGGTGCCGTTCGCGCTGAGCCCGTTCAACAACGGTCCGCTGCCGGGCGTGGACCGCGAGACCTACTACGGCTACCGCAACGTGGCGCGTCAGGAGATCGACGTGGACATGCTGACCGGCGTGCTGGAAATGGACTTCGACGACAACGTCAAACTGCGCAGCCTGGCGCGCGTGCAGCGCGTGGATCAGACCACCAGCGCGACTGCGCCGGAAGGCACCTGGTGCCTGCCCAACAACACCAACGCCTACACCGGCCGCGCCTGCGTCGGCCAGCCACCGGCCACCTGGAACCCCAACAGCGGCCCGCGCGGCCTGGTGCGCGAGACCGAAAATTTCATCGCGCACAGCCAGACCGACCTGACCGCCACCCCGCATACCGGCGCGATCGAGCATCGCCTGGTTGCAGGCATCGCCTTCAGCAAGGAAGACTTCGAACTCAATAGCGGTTCGATCTTCCGCAACGCCGATGGCTCCACCACCGGCATCACCTATCCGCTGCAGTCGTTCGACAATCCGTACAACATCTGGACCGGCCCGCAGAACTACTTCCGCACCGGTCGCAGCAAAGGCAGCCTGACCAATCAGGCGGTGTATCTGTTCGACACGCTGCAGTTCAACGAGCAGTGGATGCTCAACCTGGGCGGCCGCTACGAGCACAACGAAGGCGACAGCACCACCTACACCGTCAACGCCGCCGGCAATGTCACTGGTGTGACCCCGGGCTTCCCGGCCGGCAGCGAAGAGGACCTGTTCTCGTATCGCGCCGGTCTGGTGTTCAAGCCGGTCGAGAACGCCAGCCTGTATCTGTCTTACGCCAACAGCAAGACGCCGTCCAAGGCCTCGGTCAACGGCTCGTGCACGCCGATCGCCACCGCCACGGCGGGCGCCAATTGCAATGTCGAGCCGGAAAGCGCGGTCAACATCGAACTGGGCGGCAAGTGGGACGTGTTGAACGAGCGTCTGGCGCTCACCGCGGCGGTGTTCCGCAACGAGCGCGAAAACTACAAGGTCAACAGCGGCGACCCGCTGATCCCCGAGCAGGTGCTGGACGGCAAGGCGCGCGTGGACGGTATCGCGCTGGGCGCGGCCGGCTACCTGACCGAGCGCTGGTCGATCTTCGCCAACTACACCTTCCTCGATAGCGAAGTGCTGCAGAGCGTGTCCAACCGCACCGAAAGCCTGACAGGCGATCCCATCGCCGGGCGCGAGCTGGTGCAGACGCCGCGCAATGCCGGCAACATCTGGACCACCTATCAGCTCAACCAATGGACCTTCGGCTACGGCGTCACCTACCAGGGTGGCTTCTATCCGAATAATTCCTCGGCGGCCGGCTACGTCAAGACCGACGATTACTGGGTGCACCGCGCGATGGTCGGCCTGCGCGTCAACGACTGGCTCAGCCTGCAGTTGAACGTCAACAACCTGTTCGACGAGGAGTACTACACCAGCATCCGCAACAACCTCACCGTCAACGCGGCAGGCACTGTCACTGCCGGCAATGGCTGGGCGCTGCCGGGCGATGGACGCTCGGCGGTGTTGAGCGCCACGTTTAGTTTCTAAGCCTCCGGCACGCCGTCCGCACAGTGCGGGCGGCGTGGAGATCTGCGCATGTTGCTGCCCATTCCCGATGTCCTCACTCCCGCACAACTTACCGAGTTGCGTGCGCGGCTGGACGCGGCCGACTGGGCAGACGGCCGCATTACCGCCGGACATCAATCCGCGCAGGCCAAGGACAACGCGCAATTGCCCGAAGACAGCGCCATTGCGCGCGACGCCAGCGCGCTGGTGCTGGAGGCGCTGGCGCGCAGCAGCACGTTCTTTTCGGCGGTATTACCACGGCGCATCTATCCGCCATTGTTCAATCGCTACAGCGGCGGGCAATCGTTCGGGTATCACGTCGACAACGCGATCCGCTACGACCGCAGCCGCGGCGGCGCAGACCCTGTGCGCACCGACGTTTCCGCCACGTTGTTTCTCAGCGACCCGGACAGCTACGACGGCGGCGAGCTGGTGATCGAAGACACCTACGGCACGCAATCGGTGAAGCTGCCGGCCGGGCACCTGGTGATCTATCCCGGCACCAGCCTGCATCGGGTGATGCCGGTGACCCGCGGCACCCGCGTGGCGTGTTTTTTCTGGACCCAAAGCATGCTGCGCGACGATGCGCAGCGCCGCCTGTTGTTCGAGCTGGATGTCTCGATCCGCCGGCTGACGCAAGATACCCCCGGTCACCCTTCACTGATCCAGCTCACCGGCGTGTATCACAACCTGTTGCGGCAATGGGCCGATGTCTGAGCACGCACCGGACACCGCGCAGCTGATCGACCTGCTGCGTACCCAACCCGATCAAGCGGTGGCACTGCTGCGCAAGGCCGCTGCACGCCAGGATGTGGAGGCACAGCTGCTGCTCGCGCAGATATACGCCGAAGGCCGCGGCGTCGCGGCCGATCCGGCCATGGCGATGCTGTGGTACGAAGTCGCCGCCAATGCAGGGCATGCGGAAGCGATGAATCAGCTGGGGCGTTGCCACGAACTCGGCTTCGGCACTGCGTGCAATATCGTATTGGCCGCGCTGTGGTATCGCCGCGCCGCCGAGCACGGGCTGGATTGGGGCATGTACAACCTCGCGCACCTGTACGGCTCCGGCCGTGGCGTGGCGCAGGACCACGCGCAGGCCCTGGCGCTGTATCGCAGCGCAGCCGAGCGCGGGCATGCCAAATCGATGAACTTTCTGGCGCGTTATCTCGACCAGGGCCTGGCCTGCGATGCCGATCCAACCGCTGCGCGCGACTGGTATCGCCGCTCCGCAGAAGCAGGCGATTTCCGCGGCCAGGCCAGTTACGCCACCTTGCTGGCAGACGGTGGCGACCTCGATCAAGCCGAGCACTGGATGCGGCGTGCGATCGCAGGCGGGCATGCCGGCTTTCTGCAACAACTCACACCGCTGCTGGCAAGTGCGCGCCAGCCACGCTTGCAGGCATTGCTGAGCGAGGTCGCTGTTCGGCAATCGCTGCTGCAGGTATCCGCCGCAACGGATGCGGCCTGAGCGCGCCATGTCGACCTCCAACGACACCATTGCCACCACCCAGCAACGCCGCGGTTTCTGGCTGCGCATGCTGCATCAGTGGCACTGGATCAGTTCGGCGCTGTGCCTGATCGGCATGCTGCTGTTTACGATCACCGGGCTGACCTTGAATCACGCCGCGCGCATCGAAGCCAGCCCTTCGACCGAACAGCGCACGCTCACGCTGCCGCCCGCCCTGCTCAAGACCTTGGGCAACCGGCAGGACGGCAATGCACCGCTACCGCCGCGGGTGGCGCAATGGCTGGGGCGCGAACTGGATATCAGCGTCGGCACACGCAGCGGCGAATGGTCGGCCGACGAGGTGTATCTCGCGTTGCCGCGGCCTGGCGGCGATGCGTGGTTGAGCCTGGACCGCAGCACCGGCGCAATCGAGTACGAACGCACCGGACGCGGCGCAATCGCCTATCTCAACGATCTGCACAAGGGACGCAATGCCGGGCCAGCCTGGGGCTGGTTCATCGATGTGTTCGCCATCGCCTGCCTGGTGTTCTGCATCACCGGGCTGTTCCTGCTGCACCTGCATGCGCGCCAGCGCCGCGCGACCTGGCCGCTGGTCGGCCTGGGTCTGCTGATTCCGCTGCTGCTCGCCCTGCTGTTGATCCACTGACTTTTTCCACCGGAGACGACCATGCGCGCCACCCTGACCATCGCCCTGAGCGGCCTGCTCGCCATGCCGGCGTATGCGGCCACGCTCGACATCAATGTCGAAATCCCCAAGCTCAACGTCGCCGAATATCACCGCCCCTATGTGGCGATCTGGCTGGAAGGTGCAGACCAGAAAGTCGCTGCAAATCTGGCGGTCTGGTATCAATCCAAGGACACCGCCGAAGGCCACGGCACCAAGTGGTTGCCGGATCTGCGCCAGTGGTGGCGCAAGAGCGGTCGCACGCTGGAGGTGCCGGTCGATGGCGTCACCGGCCCGACTCGTCCGGCCGGCGCGCATGCGCTGTCGTTCTCCGATACCAAGGGTGCGTTGAAGTCGCTGCCGGCCGGCCAGTACACGCTGGTGGTGGAAGCAGCACGCGAAGTGGGCGGCCGTGAGTTGGTCAAGGTGCCGTTTACCTGGCCGGCGACGTCGTCGCAAACCGCAAAGGCCAGCGGCAGCAGCGAGCTCGGTGCCGTCAGCCTGGTCGCAAAGCCCTGAGCGTTGCGCCGGCTGTCGGCCGCTGCACACAACGTGCACAGCAAGCACCGGCGCAGATGCGCATTGCATTGCATCGCTTCACTAAACACACATCGCTTCCCACGCATCCACGCAGCGCCACACCCTCGCGCTGATCAGACACGTGATTCACCGTCCTCATCGTCCTTCAAGGAGTTGTCGCGAAACGTTCTCTCGTCCTGATCGCCATGCTCGCCGCACTGCCGGTCAGTGCACTCGCCCACAAGGCCTGGTTGCTGCCGTCGCAGACCGTCATCGCCGGTGAAGCGCCGTGGATCACGGTGGATGCAGCCGTCTCCAACGACCTGTTCTACTTCAATCACGTGCCGCTGCGCCTGGATAACTTGAGCATCACCGCGCCGGATGGCAGCGCGCTCAAGCCGGAAAATCCGGCCACTGGCAAGTACCGCAGCGTGTTCGATCTGCAACTCACCCAGCCCGGCACCTACAAGCTCAGCATCGTCAACGCCGGCCTGTTCGCCAACTGGAAAGAAGACGGCAAGCCCAAGCGCTGGCGCGGCGACGAAGCCCGCTTCGCCACCGAGGTGCCGAAAAACGCGCAGGATTTGCAGGTCTCGCAGTCCTTCAATCGCGTGGAAACCTTCGTCACCCGCGGTGCGCCCACCACCACGGTCTTCAAGCCCAGCGGCAAGGGCATCGAGTTGATCCCGGTGACCCATCCCAACGATCTGGTCGTCGGCGAGGCGGCGCAGTTCACGCTGCAACTGGATGGCAAGCCGGCAGCCGGGCTGGAGATCGACATCGTGCGCGGCGGCACCCGCTATCGCGATGCGCAGAACGAGATCAAGCTGAAGACCGATGCCAAGGGCGGCTTCAGCGTGACCTGGCCGGAAGCCGGTATGTACTGGCTGGAAACCACTACCGAAGACAAGAAAACCTCGCTCCCGCAAGCCAAGCAGCGTCGTCTGGGTTACGTCGCCACACTGGAAGTGCTGCCGCAGTAATCCGCACGCATGCGGCAGGATTGCACGCAGCGTGCATCCTGCCGCACTGCCTTCATAAGATTTCTCCATGCCTGCATCGTCTTCCGCCGACCACGCCATCGCCACTCTCGGCGGCCGCAGTATGGGCACCACCTGGAGCGTGAAGCTGATCGCGCCGCGCGGGCGCGACCTGCACCCGTTGCATGCCTGCATCCAGGCCGCGCTCGATCGGGTGGTCGCGCAGATGAGCACCTGGGAAGCGGATTCGGACATCAGCCGCTACAACCGCGCTGCCGCTGGTCAGTGGCAGACCCTACCTGATGAATTTCATGCAGTGCTGAGCGCAGCACTGCAGATCGCACAAGCCAGCGAGGGTGCCTTCGACCCCACAGTCGGCCCGATGGTCGAGCTATGGGGCTTCGGTGCCTCGGGCGTGCGACGGCAGGTGCCTGCAGCCGATCAGATCGCCTTGGCCAGCGCACGCTGCGGCTGGCAACGTGTGCAACTGGACGGCATGCGCGTGCTGCAGCCTGGCGCACTGGCGCTGGATCTATCCGGCATTGCAAAGGGATTCGGTGTGGACTGCGTGCATCGCGCGCTGCTGCAGGTCGGCATCGACAGTGCATTGATCGAAGTCGGCGGCGAACTGTTCGGCTATGGATGCAAGCCCGATGGCAGTGCGTGGCGCGTGCTGGTCGAATCCGCACCCGACGAAGACGCCGGTGCTGCATTGCCGCCACGTGTGCTGTCGCTGGACGGACTGGCGGTCGCCACGTCCGGCGATCGTTGGCACCGCTTCGATGCCGGCGGCATCCGCTATGCGCACACCTTCGACCCACGCATCGGCGCGCCCGTTCCGCATGCGCCCGCAGCAGTCACCGTGCTCGCACGCAATGCGATGCAGGCCGATGCCTGGGCCACTGCGATGACCGTGCTTGGCGTCGATGCCGGTCTTGCCTATGCACGCACTGCAACGTTGGCCGTGCGTTTTCTTACACGCAAGGACGGCGTTCTGCTTGAATCCATGAGTCCGGCCTTCGAGCAACAGTTGGCTGCGTCATGACCGCAAATAACCTCCGCGTGTGGCTTGGCAACGGGCTGGTTCTGCTTGCCCTTGCAGCCATCGTCGGCTGGCTGGGCGGCTTGCATGCTGGTGCATGGTGGGCCGCGCCAACACCGCATCGCTGGCAGTTGGCAGGTCTTGGGATGACGCTCTACCTGGGCCTGTGCGCGGTCGTGCTGTTGCGTGCACGCCGGCGCGTGGGCGCACAGCGCGCAGACGCCAGCGGCGTGCTGATCGTCTGGGCAAGCCAGACCGGATTTGCGCGTGAACTGGCCGAACGCAGCGTCGCCGCGCTGCAGTCGGCAGGCGTCGGTGCGTACGCACTGCCACTGGACGCCGTCGATGTCGATCAACTCACGCGTGTGCCGCGGCTGCTATGCATCGTCAGCACCACCGGCGAGGGCGATGCACCCGATCACGCGCAAGCAGCCGAGCGCGATTGGCTTACTAGCGACGCGCAGGATCTGACAGCCGTGCAGTACGCCGTGCTGGCGTTGGGCGACCGTGGCTACGCGCAATTTTGCGCATTTGGCCGACGCATCGACGATCGCCTGCAGGCACGCGGCGCCAACCGTTTGTTCCAACGCATCGAGGTCGACAACGCCGACCCGCGCGCCTTGCAGCAATGGCAACGGCGTCTGGCAGAGCTGGCGCCAGCACTTGCGACACAACCCGACTGGAGCCTGCCGGCCTACACCGCCTGGCAGCTACGCGAGCGTGTCCACGTCAATCCAGGCAGTGCGGGCGCACCGATTTACCGACTGCGTTTGACGCCTTGCGATGGACCGTTACCGCAATGGAGCGCAGGCGATATCGCGGAGATCGTTCCGCACAACGCACCGAATGCGGTGGAGTCCTGGCTGCAACGCAACCAGCGCGATGGCGCCCAGCGCATTGGCGGACGAACGCTGCGCGAATGGCTCAGCGGCGCGCCACTTCCCGATGTCGATGTGGGTGCCATTACCGGCCCCGGCCCAAGTGCGTGCTGGTGCTGGCACCGATGCCGATGCCAAAGTCAAAATCGGCCCAGGTACTGACACAGTCACAGCCACTGATACAGGTGCAGCTACAGGCACAACTTCATCGCTAGACGCAGATGCATTGGTGCGCCGCCTTGCCGCCCTGCCCCATCGCGACTATTCGCTCGCATCCATTCCCGAAGAAGGCCACGTCGAACTGCTGGTGCGCGAGCACCGGCACGCCGACGGCAGCCTGGGCCTGGGTAGTGGTTGGCTCTGCGTCCACGCACGCATCGGCACGCCCATTGCGCTGCGCCTGCGCAGCAACCCCGGCTTCCACCCGGCTGCACCCGAGCAACCAATGTTGCTGATCGGCAACGGCACCGGCATCGCCGGACTGCGCGCGCATCTACGCGCCCGTATCGCAGCCGGTGCACGTCGCAACTGGCTGCTGTTCGGCGAACGCAATGCCGCCCACGACGCGCTCTATGCCGACGAGCTGCAGCAGTGGCAACGCGATGGCTGGATCGACCGTCTGGATCTGGTGTACTCGCGCGATCAACAACAGTCAGTGCGCTACGTACAACACGCACTGGCCGCTTCCGCCGACCACCTACGTCTGTGGGTCGATCAAGGCGCCTGCATCTACGTCTGCGGCAGCCTGCGCGGCATGGCACCCGAAGTCGACCAGACGCTTGAGTCAATCCTCGGCACCGATGTCAGACAAGACCTGCTGCGCAAAGGGCGCTATCGCCGCGACGTGTATTGAAGGTGACTAACGCCACCTGACGAACGGCCACCAACGGAGTATCTGTCGATGTCCTAGATGTCCAGAATGAATGCTGCCCGGAATCGCGAGTAGCGTTGGTTGGCACTAAGGCGGCTAACAAAACGTCAAAGTCTGGTTGATCGAGGGCGCGGTGCCATAGCCGCTCGCGGGACACGCCACAAGTACGTCCATGTAGGCTCGGTGGCGGCTTCCATGCCGCCACACGGTCCCGCAATCGGCGAGGACACCGCACCAGAGAGTTGGTCGGTAGTTGGGTGAAAGCCTGCCTATTGATCGCGTTGCGTTTTGCGTTGCGAAGCTGATCGGCCGCGGCGTTATCCGAACAACGCACGTCATGCACTGCTTGCACCATGCACACCGCCACTCTCGACTGGTCCTTGCCCGCCCACCATCGCGGGACCTTACGCGGCATGGATGCCGCGTAAGAGCCTACACGGACGTACTTGCGGCGTGTCCCGCGATGGTGGACGGGCAAGGGCCCTTCAGCCAAATGGCAAATCAGCGGCTCTGCAATAGACCGGCCTGAAGTAGTTTTGTCAGCCACTCTTAAACCAGACCTCGATCAATACACGGACACTGCTTCATCGCACGCACGACCGACAACTAAACGGGACTCACCCGGATCGCCAGCAACTCGCCACCGCCATCGAGCACATACCGGGTGCGCGAGGAGGCGCTCAGCCAGGCAGTATCTCCGGCCACCAAAGGTGGCAAGCCGCTATCGCGCCCAAAACTGGCCTGGCCGGCGAGCAGATGCAGCGCCCAGGCGCTGCCCGGATCTGCAAAGAACAGCATGGTGCCGACCAGCGGACGATGCAGCAGCTCGGCCTGCAGCACATCGCGCCGCCACATCAGGTTGAAATCCTGGGTCGGCCCGTCGAGCAGCGTTGCACTGACCGCTTCTTCGCCAGCAAATCGGACGCGTTGGTAGGGCGGCAGCAAGTCGCAGCTACTATCACTGCTGCCGGGAGCATCGGTGCCGCCGTCGGCGCCTACGTCATGGCCGCCGCGGGCCGCGCCGCTGCCGTCGTTGCTACTGCCGCCATCGCTTTCATTGCCACTGCCACTACTACTGTTGCTACTGCCAGTGCAGGTGACACTCGCACCATCGCCAAACCGTAGCCGCATGCCATTGCCATGCAACAACACCAATTCGCGATCGATGCCTGGGAAAGCAGAAAACGCCGCATCCTGCTCGATCTCGGCGATCGACAAGCGCAGCGACCACGCGTCCGCATCGCCGAGGCGCAGGATCTCTCGCGTCCAGCCCAATTGATTGCGCCATCGCTCGCGCCGGTAGTCGGTGGCCGGAATCACCCGGCTGCTCAGGTCTGTCAGCTGCATTGGCGCATTGTGCCCCAAGCGTTGCGCTGGGGCCGTCATATGTGACCAACATGCCGCTGCGTTATGCGCATGAGCGGTACCCGCACAGCGACCTATACCTCACGCTAGATGCTGTGACTTACGCTTCATGCTCTGACTGGCGCCTCACGCTGCAACCGCCACTTCCCTGCAGCCACCTGCGCTTTCGTACGCTCGCAACTCACGCAGCCCCAAAACGAAAAACGCCCGGCTGCACATCCAAGTGCAACACCGGGCGATTCCACGTCCTTGTCGGCTTCCAGCCATCCCCCGGACATCCTGTCCAGTTAGGTTGCGGCCACGCATCCTCGCGTCGAACCGTATCTCGGATCCCTTCCCCTTAACGCCGTCCCACCGGTTTCACCGCCGCCCCCTTGGCAGCCTTCTTGGCGGGAGCCATCGTGGCTCCTACTTCGATCAGGTCTCGATTCCGTTCGACCGTCTTGAGTCCGATGCCCTTGACCAGTGCCAGTTCCTCGGCACTTTTGAAGGGACCGTTTGCCTGACGGTGCTCGACGATTGCCTCGGCTTTTGATCGCCCGACATTCGTCAGCACCTTGTCCAATTCCTCAGCAGACGCGGTGTTGATGTCGACCTTGTCGAGTGCATACGCATTCGAGGACAACAACAACGCCAGTAGCAGGGACTTCAGGACTACGGTAAATGACTTCATTGCAACGCTCCTTGTGGCTTGGGTGATGGTCCTAGCCAGCATCCCTGCCGGCGGAGCCAGTGTCCCGCGCCACATGCAGCAATCCTATCGCCAACGAACTTTTCACACAGCAGGTGAAATGCGCGCCGCCTTGTAGGGAAATACCTACCCCCTCCCCTCGCAAAGGCGGCCAGCAGGCCCCGGCGTAGAATGTGCCGTTACTTCACGTATTCGGAGCCTTCATGGACAGCGCCAAGATCGACCAATTCATCAGCGACACGTGGGATCGGGAGATCGTCCCGCAATTGGTCGATTACATCCGCATTCCCAACAAGTCGCCGATGTTCGACGCCGATTGGGTGGCGCACGGCTACATGGAGCAGGCGGTCACCCTGATGGAAACCTGGGCGCGGGCGCAGGCGATCGACGGCATGCAGGTCGAGGTGGTGCGCCTGGAAGGCCGCACGCCGTTGATCTTCATCGAAATTCCGGCCACCGGCGCCGAATCCGGTGACGACACCGTGCTGCTGTACGGCCACCTGGACAAGCAGCCAGAAATGACCGGCTGGGACGCCGACCTTGGCCCGTGGAAGCCGGTGCTGCGCGACGACAAGCTGTACGGGCGCGGTGGCGCCGATGATGGCTACGCGATCTTCGGTTCGCTGGCGGCGGTGCTGGCGCTGCGCACTCAGGGCCTGCCGCATGCGCGCTGCGTGGTGCTGATCGAGGCCTGCGAGGAATCCGGCAGCTACGATCTGCCGGCCTACGTGGACCACCTTGCCGAGCGCATCGGCAAGCCGTCGCTGGTGGTGTGCCTGGATTCGGGCTGCGGCAACTGCGAGCAGCTGTGGTGCACCACCTCGCTGCGCGGGCTGACCGGCGGCAACCTCAGCGTGAAGGTGCTGGAGGAAGGCGTGCACTCAGGCGATGCCTCCGGCGTGGTGCCGTCCAGCTTTCGCTTGCTGCGCCAGCTGCTGTCGCGCATCGAGGACGAAGCCAGCGGCCGCATCCTGCTGGAAGGCCTGCATGTGGAGGTGCCGGCCGAGCGACTGACCCAGGCCAAAGCCGCAGCGGCGACGCTGGATACGGCCATCTTCGACAAATTCCCGATGGTCGAGGGCTTGGTGCCAATGCATGACGACCTCACCGAACTGGTATTGAATCGCACCTGGCGCCCTGCGCTGTCGATCACCGGTGTGGACGGCATGCCGCCGCTGGCCTCGGCCGGCAATGTGCTACGCCCACAAACCGCTGTGAAGCTGTCGTTGCGTCTGCCGCCGACCGCCGATGGCAAGGTGTGTGGCGAGCTGCTCAAGGAAGCGCTGCTCCGCGACCCGCCCAACGGCGCGCAGGTGACCCTGGAACTGGAAAAGGCATCGTCCGGCTGGAATGCGCCCGAGATGGCGCTGTGGCTGGAAAAAGCCATCGACGACGCCAGCCTGGCGTTCTTCGACAAGCCGGCCATGTACATGGGCGAAGGCGGCTCGATCCCGTTCATGGGCATGCTGGGCGAGAAGTTCCCCGGCGCGCAGTTCATGATCACCGGCGTGCTCGGCCCGCATTCCAACGCACATGGTCCGAATGAGTTCCTGCACATCCCGATGGGCAAGCGCGTGACCGCCTGCGTGGCCAAGGTGATTGCCGAGCATCACGCCGCCTGCCTGCGCGGCGAGACCAGCGGCTCGCCGGTGGCTGCCGACAGCGGCACCCGTCATGGCGGGCATGGCTGCTGCTGAGTTGGCGGTTTCACCGATACATGCCATTGGCGTGCATTCACTGATGGAAGTGCTAGATCGCACTGAGTGAGGGCTCGCGCGCAGGTGCGTGGGTGGTTTGGCTGGGTGGATTTTACGCATCGCCTTGCTGCGTACTCTCACCCCAACCCCTCTCCCCATTGGAGAGGGGCTTGGAGCTTGCGCTTGGTGAAGTGCTAGTCTGCCGATCCCACTTACCTCAGTGCCTGCGATGAACAATCTCTTCGGTAGCGACAGCTGGCTTTACATCATTCTGGTCGGTTTCGTGGTCGGGCTCCTGGCCCGTTTCATTACGCCGGGCACGCAGCGCCTGGGTTGCCTGCTGACCATCGTGCTGGGCATTGCCGGTGCGGTGGTCGCCAGCTGGTTTGGGCGTTACATGGGCTGGTACCACGCCGGCGAACCGGCCGGTTTCCTCGGCGCGTTGCTGGGTGCGATCGCGATCCTGGCACTGCTGCGCCTGTTCAGCGGCAGCAAGCGTTGATCGACCCGCCGCCACTCTGACGTGGCGGCGCCTCACTTCACGGCACAGCATTTACTCGCGACGTCGTTGCTTCCCGATACCGCGCGCGATGCGCTCCGTCTGCAATGGGCGCGGCACACGTTGAACGATCCGCAGGTCACACTGCAACGTGCGTCGGTCGATGCGGGATTTCGCAGTTATTGGCGCACCCAAGGGAGCGGCATGGATCGCATCCTGATGGATGCGCCACCGGAGCTGGAAAATGTGGCGCCGTGGTTGCGCATGCATGCACTGCTCGGCGAGCACGGCGTGCGGGTGCCGCTAGTGCTTGCGCAAGATCTTGAAACGGGATTTCTGCTGTTGGAAGACCTGGGCGTACCGACGCTGGCGCAGGCACTGACCGACGCCAATGCCGACGCGTTGCTGGATGGCGCGATCAGTCAGTTGTTGCTGCTGCAGCGCATTCCACCGCCCGCCGACAGCGGTGTATTCGGCGAGGCGCTGCTGCAACGCGATGCCGGCTTGTTCGAAGAATGGTTTCTCGGTCGCCATCTAGGGCTGCAGCTGGGCTGCGAGCACGCCGAGCAACTGCAACTGGTGCAGCGCCGTTTGATGGACAACGCACTGGCGCAGCCGCGCGTGTTCACCCATCGCGATTTCATGCCGCGCAATCTGATGCCGGTCAGCGACGGGCCGGCGGTGCTGGACTTCCAGGACTGCGTGATCGGCCCGATCGCCTACGACCCGATCAGTCTGTTCAAGGACACCTCGGTGAGTTGGCCGATCGCACGCGTGGATAGTTGGCTGCAGCGCTATCACGCACGTGCCCTAGCGGCCGGATTACCGGTGCCGCCGCTGGCGCACTTCCTGCGCGATGCGGACTGGATGGGCGTGCAGCGGCACCTGAAGAATCTGGGCATCTTTTCGCGCCTGAGCCATCGCGACGGCAAACATTGGTATCTGGATAACGTGCCGCGCTTCATCGCCTATCTGGACGACGTGCTGCCGCGCTACAGCGAACTGACGCCGCTGATCGGGCTACTGGAAGACTTGGTCAAACCTGCCTTGGCGGCACGCTCCACGCAGGCCGGCGCATGAAGGCCCTGATCTTCGCGGCCGGATTTGGCGAGCGCATGCGTCCGCTCACCGAACGCACGCCCAAGCCGTTGTTGAAGGTCGGCGGCACGCCGCTGATCGTCTGGCATCTGCACAAGCTGGCCGCGCTGGGCGTAGACGAGGTAGTGATCAATACCTCGTGGTTGGCCGAGCAATTTCCGCAAGTGCTGGGCGATGGCAGTGCGTTCGGGCTGCGCCTGACCTATTCCTTTGAGGGCGCCACTCCGCTGGAGACAGGTGGCGGCATGCTGCATGCGTTGCCGTTACTGGGCGATGCCCCGTTTCTGTTGGTCAATGGCGATATCTGGACCGACTTCGATTTCGCGCGGCTGTCGAGCGCGCCGGCAGGACTGGCGCAACTGGTGCTGGTCGATCAACCTGCGTATGCGGCGCGAGCGGATTTCGCGTTGCAGGCTGATGGCAAAGTCAGCGCCGATCTACCTGCAACCCACACTTACGCCGGCATCGGTGTCTATCGGCCTGCACTGCTACGCGATTGGCAATCGGTCATCGGCCAGCTAGCAGAGCAGACCCACGGCACCGCGATTTGCGCTGGCACCGATCCTGCGCGCGCAGATGGCAGCAGGTTTGATCGACGGCATCCACCATCCGGGGCGCTGGACCGATGTGGGCACACCGCAGCGGTTGGCGGAACTGGATGCGCAATTGCTGCACGACGGCAGCTGATCGCACCATACAGCTGCAAAAAATCCGCAATCGAGAGCGGCTGACAAAACCTCTTGAAGGCTGTATCCATGGCGGCAACGTGTTGGCCGCCGAGATTTCGAGTCGTCGCGGCGTTTAAATGCAGTCGAAGGCTTGGGCCAACAGCCTAGGGCCTGTTAACACTAATGGCCCGAGCGATTAAACTATTGGTCATGGAGATCACGCCAGCACAATTTTCTCTGATCGAACACTGCCTGCCGGCGCAGCGCGGCAATGTCAGCATGACCAACCTGCAAGTGGTCAACGCCATCCTTTACGTTGCCGAGCATGGCTGCAAATGGCGCGGCCTACCCAAGCGCTTTGGCAACTGGCATACGGTCTACACACGCATGAACCGTTGGGCCAAGGCGGGTGTGCTGGACCGGATGTTCGCCCAATTGCAGAAGTCCCAGATCGTGCGCATCAAGATCGAAGCAGTCTCGCTGGACTCCACCAGCGTCAAGGTCCATCCCGATGGCACGGGTGCATTAAAAAAAACGGCCCGCAGGCCGTCGGCAAGTCTCGCGGTGGATGGAACACCAAGATTCATATGGTTGCCGCAGATGCTCGAACAGCCATCACCTTTGGATTGACGCCTGGCAACGTGCATGACGCACCTGCAGGCCGCGCGTTGCTTGAACACCTGGGGCCAGTGGAGCGGCCGATTCATTTGTTGATGGACCGTGCTTACGAAGGCAACGAAACCCGCCAGTTGGCGCTCGATCTTGGCTTCGTGCCGGTGGTCCCGCCGAAATCCAATCGGGTCGAGCCTTGGGAATACAACCGGGAGATGTACAAGCGGCGTAACGAAGTGGAGAGACTGTTCCGTCGCTTGAAAGGCTACCGCCGGATTTTCTCGCGCTTCGAGAAGCTGGATGTCATGTTCCTTGGATTCCTCAGCTTCGTCCTAGTCGTTGATGGGCTTCGGATGTGTTAACAGGCCCTAGTCAGTCGCTCTAGCGACCCACTGACGTTGGTGGCGCCAGACGGTTGTTTGAGCCAGACGGCTGTTTCGGTGTTGGCAGCGCGGACAGGTATTGACCTGTCGCTGCCCCGCCGACGTAGCGGCCTGATCGAATGTTATGCCGCCGTGTACACACCGCGTATGCAGGCGCGACCGTTAAGCTACAAACCTCTGCGCCTGCCTGGCGCCTTCATTCGGCCAGACTGCCCATGTCAAAGCACCGCACCCGTCCCTTGATGCTGATTGCGCTGGCGGCCGCGCCGCTGGCGCACGCGCAGGAAATCGCCGCAACCCCCGCCTCGCCGCAGGCCTGCACCTCCGTCACCTCGGATGCGGCGCGGCTGGCGTGCTACGACCAGGCGCTGGGCTACACGCCGCAGCTGACCGCAGAAGCCGACGCCGCCGCGCAACTGGCCAAGCAGAAAGAGGCCAAGCCACAGGACGAACGCGCCATCAGCCGCGTCGGCGATTTCTTCCGTGCCGATGGACAGGACCAACCCAAGGCCGAGGCGGTCGCCAATGCCGGCCGTGGCTCGCTGCTGGATCGCCGCTGGGAGCTGGCCAAGGATTCCAAGCTGGGCACATTCCAGCTGCGCGGCTACAAGCCGGTGTATCTGTTGCCGGCGTTCTGGACCAGCGACTCCAACCGCACCCCGCAGTCGCCCAACCCGGCCAACTCGGTGTCCACCCCGCAGCAACTGGACAGCGCCGAGCTGAAGTTCCAGCTCAGCTTCAAGACCAAGGTGGTCGAGGATCTGTTCGGCGACAACGGCGATATCTGGATGGGCTACACCCAGAGCTCGCGCTGGCAGGCCTACAACACCGATGCCTCGCGCCCGTTCCGCGAAACCAACTACGAGCCGGAGGCGATGTTGGTGTTCCGCAACAACTACAGCCTGTTCGGCTGGAAGGGCCGCATGAGCGGCATCAGCATCAATCACATGTCCAACGGCCGCGAGGACCCGCTGTCGCGTTCCTGGAACCGGGTGATCCTCAACATCGGCCTGGATCGCGAGAACTGGGCACTGACGCTGCGTCCGTGGTTCCGCATCAAGGAAGATCGCGCCGACGACAACAATCCCGATATCGAGGATTACATGGGCCGCGGCGACGCGACCCTGGTCTACAACAAGGACGGCCACGAATTCGCATTGATTGCACGGCATTCGCTGCGTGGTGGCGATCGCTCGCACGGCTCGGTGCAGCTGGACTACGGCTTCCCGATCACCAACCTGCTGCGCGGCCATGTGCAGGTGTTCGACGGCTACGGCGAAAGCCTGATCGACTACAACCACAAGGCGACCTATATCGGCCTGGGTGTGTCGTTGTTGGAGTGGTTCTAACCGCGTGCCGTTTCACTGGCCGGCGCATTGCCGGCCAGTCCTAGCGCCGAGGTTTGATCGGAGCTGGCGTGCCCGTCGCAAAACGCTTGCGGCCGAGCACGCGTACTGGGAGCATGGATGTACGCACTCCGTGCACGGCCAACCAGGCCGCCCCGTCGACAGGACGTCCCATGGCTCGCCCGCACCACCGCTCCTTCTTCGCCCATGCCTCTGCGCTGCTGGGCGTGCTCAGTCTGATGGGTGTGGTGTGTTTCCACTTTCCCGATCTGTTGACCAGCCGCGAGTTCCGCGCCGCCTATAACGAGCAGTTCGCACGCCATCTCCTGCTGGTCGGGCTGGTTGCCGCGTTCCTGCTGGGTACCTTCGCCATTCTGCGCGACCGCAACAAGCGCATTGCGATGGTTGGTGTGGGCAGCGCAACGTTGGCGGTGTTGTTCGGTGGCACCAACGTGCAGTTCGATACGATCGGGCGCACGCCCTATTCGCTTGGTCTGGACTGGTTTGTGATTTCGCTGTTCTTCTCGGCGCTGGTGTTCGTGCCGCTGGAACGCTATCTGGGCAAGCGCCGCATTTCGCCGCTACGCCAGGGCTGGCGCACCGATATCGGCTACTTTTTCATGAGCCATGTGCTGGTGCAGTTCATCCTGATCCTGGTCACCGCCTCCACGTCGAGTATCGCCGGGCTGGCCGCGTTTCCATCGCTGAAAGCGGCAATCCAGTCCCTGCCGGTGTGGGGACAGTTTCTGATCGCAGTCTTCGTTGCCGACATGGCGCAGGCATCGCTGCATCGGGCGTATCACAACATTCCGTGGCTGTGGCGATTCCACGCGGTGCATCACTCCAGCCGCGAGATGGACTGGCTGGCCGGATCGCGCATCCATTTTGTGGAAATCGTGCTGACCCGCAGTGCGGTGCTGCTGCCGCTGTTGATTCTCGGTTTTTCGACACCGGCGGTGAATGCGTACGTGATTCTGGTCGGCCTGCAGGCGGTGCTCGCACATTCCAACCTCGGCCTGCGTTTTGGCTGGCTGGAATATGTGCTGGTCTTGCCGCGTTATCACCATTGGCATCATGCGCGCCAACAGGACTATATCGACGTCAACTACGCCATCCATCTGCCCTTGGTGGACATGTTGATGGGCACGTTCAAACTGCCGCCGAGTCGCGACGCGTGGCCGCAGGAATATGGCGTCATGAAACTGGAAACGGTGCCCAAGGGGCTGATGCGCCAGCACCTGATGCCATTCCGTCGGCGTAAGACGTTCGACGATTATGTGGACTAAAACTCGAGATACGGTTTGCGTTGGAGTGTTTGCCCAGCGCGGATAATCATGTGCAGAACGGCTGATCTGAGGCCTGGCTGCAGGGCCCTTGCCGGCCCATCATCACGGGACACGCTGCAAGTACGTCCATGTAAGCTCTTACGCGGCATCCATGCCGCGTAAGGTCCCGCGATGGTGGGCGGGCAAGGACCAGTCGGGATGGTCGGTGTGCATGGTTGCTAGCAGTGGATGCAGCGCGGCCGTCCGATGAGCTGCGGTTTGATCAGCGCCTATCGATCTGATCGATGTTGTGGCCATTCCAGACATCACTCCATTCGCTCAACGAACGCGACACGTTGCCGTCATCGATACAGTGTGCGGGAGGTTGTGTCAGAGCTAACGACCGCGCTGCACCGCACATATGAAAACAGCGCAGGAGATCATCCTGCGCTGTCATTGCCCGAACTACTGCAATAACCATCAGACGTCGAAGAAATCCACCTTGCCGTCTTTCAGGGTGTAATACGCGCCGACCACGCGGACATTGCCTGCGCGCAGCGGTTCCAGCAGTGCCGGCTCGGAAGCGGCACGCAGGCGGTCGACGGTGCGCTTGACGTTGGCCTTGACCGAGTCGGCCAGCAGGTCAGCGCCGCCCTTGCTCTTGGCAGTCAGCACGGCGGGGACGATCGGCTCGATCATCGAGCCGATCGCGCCGGGGAAGAACGCGCCCTGCTCCACCACCGACACCGCGGCGGCAACCGCGCCGCAACTCTCGTGGCCCATCACCACCACCAGCGGCACGCCGAGCTGGCTGACCGCATATTCGATCGAACCCAATGCAGTGGTATCGACGGTATTGCCGGCATTGCGAACGATGAACATTTCGCCCAGACCGCGACCGAACAGCAGTTCCGGCGGCACGCGCGAATCCGAGCACGACACCAGAATCACGAACGGAGTCTGGCCCAGCGCCAGTTCCAGCCGGCGCTTGCCGTCGGAGATCACCTTCTTGGGACGGTTCTCGACAAACGCAGCGTTGCCGTCACGCAGGGTCTGCAACGCCTGCTCGGCGTTTAGATCGGTTTTCTTCGACGGCGCGGCACGCACAGCGAACGGCAGTGACGCGGCGGCGGCCGCGACCGGCGCGCAACAGGCGCATTGCAGCAATTTTCGACGGGATGCGGAATGCGACATGGACGAGCCCCTGCTCTCTGGTTGGTGTCGCCATCGTACTACGCGGCAAGCGCGGCGGAACGCTTTGAAGCGCGCTGATGGACGCCGCACAACGCCTGCTGCGGCTGGAGATTCAGGTCCAGTCCGTTAGACCCTCGCGGCGATAGGTTTCCTGAAACGCCGGCCGGGCTTTCATTCGCTGCGCATGCGCGTGCAGCGCCGGCCAGGTATCGCTGGGCCGGGGCATATTGCGCGACCAGCGCATCATCATGGACAGCATGAAATCGGCTGCCGACAACGTCTGGCCAAGCAGATACGGACCATTGGCTTGCAGGTGCGCATCGACCTGGGTCCAGGCCGCTTCGAGTTTTTGCCGTGCCTGCGCCTGCGCCGCATCGCTGTGCGCGGCACCGGCCGGCTCGCTCGGGTAGAACCAGGCGCGATACGCCGGCTGCAAGGTGTTGGCGCAGAAGAACATCCACCTGTAGTAGTCCGCACGCGCAGGCGTGCCGACCGGCGGCGCCAATCCAGACTGCGGATACAGGTCGGCCAGATGCAGCACGATTGCTGCTGCCTCGGTCAACACCTGGCCCTCCAGCACCAGCGTCGGCACCACGCCGGCTGGATTGAGTGCCAGGTATTCAGGCGATTTCTGCTCGGCACGATCGAAATTCAGCGGATGCAGCACGTGCGGCACATCCAGTTCGATCAGCAGCCAATGCACGACCAGGGCTGCGGTGCTGGGAGAGTGATAAAGCGTTGTGGCCATACGGATTCCTGAAGTCAGTTGGTGCAGGCGCGCAGGCAGGCGAGCTTGCGTGGTTCACAGCGATTGTCGTCACTCTGTTGGCTGCAATCGAAGACCTGCGCGAGGCAGTTGGCCCGCTGTGCCGGATTCTGCACGTCATCGCAGCGTTCTCCGCGCGGCGCCACCGAGGCGCTGCAACTGCTCTCGCTAGGCCGATCGGCGCGGCATTGCCTGGCACTCTGGTTGCACTGCGCGATGCAACGGTCCGACGCTGCGGGCCCGCTGAATCGTGTGGAGGGCTCGCTTGGCCTGAGTGGCTTTTTTTCTTCAAACGGCACCGGCGCGGCTGGTCTCGGTGCGTAGTTGCCGGAAGGAAACAGCACCGTCGGTGCTGTCTTCTGCTGCGCTGCCACACCCTGGCTGAGACAGACCAACAACGCGATGCAGATAAGTCGGAGCATTCCTGTTCTCCTCTAACCGGTCAGTACGCCGAGCATAACGGGTTGTCGCTCGGCGTTGCCTGGCCGCGTGGTCGATCCGGCAGGCCGTCTTCATCCCGATAGACAGACACCGGCTGATGACGGGGACCTAGGCGTATTAACTCGTTTGCGGGACGCGGCGACGCCGTGCAGTTGCGTCGCCGCTCCAAGCCAGGCTTATTCCACCACAACCGGAATCTTGCCGATGCGCGACTGCCACAAACGCGGCCCGGTCTTGTGCACCGACCCGCCGGTGGAATCCACTGCCACGGTCACCGGCATGTCCTTGACCTCGAATTCGTAGATCGCTTCCATGCCCAGATCTTCGAACGCCAGCACGCGCGCGGCCTTGATCGCCTTGGACACCAGGTACGCCGAGCCGCCGACCGCCATCAGATAGACGGCCTTGTTGTCGCGGATCGCCTCGATCGCCGCATCGCCGCGCTCGGACTTGCCGACCATGCCGAGCAGGCCGGTTTGTTCCAGCATCTGGCGGGTGAACTTGTCCATGCGGGTGGCAGTGGTCGGGCCGGCCGGGCCGACCACTTCATCGCGCACCGGGTCGACCGGGCCGACGTAGTAGATGAAGCGGTTGGTGAAATCGACCGGCAGCGTTTCGCCGCGATTGAGCATGTCGATCATGCGCTTGTGCGCGGCATCGCGGCCGGTCAGCAGCTTGCCGTTGAGCAGCACCACTTCGCCTGGCTTGAAGCTGGCCACCTCTTCGCGGGTGATGGTGTCCAGGTTGACCCGGCGCGCGTTGGTCGGGTTGTAGGTCAGCTTGGGCCAGTCTTCCAGCGACGGCGGATCCAGCATCACCGGGCCGCTGCCGTCCAGGGTGAAGTGGGCGTGGCGGGTGGCGGCGCAGTTGGGAATCAGCGCCACCGGCAGGTTGGCGGCGTGGGTCGGGTAATCCTTGACCTTGATGTCCAGCACCGTGGTCAGGCCGCCAAGGCCTTGCGCGCCGATGCCGAGCGCGTTGACCTTTTCGTACAGCTCAAGCCGCAGTTCTTCGGCGCGATTGGAGGCGCCACGCGCCTGCAGATCGACGATGTCGATCGGCTCCATCAACGCTTCCTTGGCCAGCAGCATGGCCTTTTCGGCGGTGCCGCCGATGCCGATGCCGAGCATGCCCGGCGGGCACCAGCCGGCGCCCATGGTCGGCACGGTCTTGAGCACCCAGTCGACGATGGAATCGGACGGGTTGAGCATGGCGAACTTGCTCTTGGCTTCCGAACCGCCACCCTTGGCCGCGACGATCACTTCGAGATGGTGACCGGGCACGATCTTGGTGTTGACCACCGCCGGGGTGTTGTCGCGGGTGTTGGTCCGCTTGCCGGCCGGGTCGGCCAGCACGCTGGCGCGCAGCTTGTTGTCGGGGTGGTTGTAGGCGCGGCGCACGCCTTCGTTGACCATGTCTTCCACACCCATGGTGGCGTCGTCCCAGCGCACCTGCATGCCGATTTCCAGGAACACGGTGACGATGCCGGTGTCCTGGCAGATCGGGCGGTGGCCTTCGGCGCACATGCGCGAGTTGATCAGGATCTGCGCGATGGCGTCCTTGGCGGCCGGCGACTCTTCGCGCTCGTAAGCGGCGGACAGATTCTTGATGTAGTCGACCGGGTGGTAATAGCTGATGTACTGCAGCGCGTCGGCGACGGACTGGATGAGGTCTTCCTGCTTGATCGAGGTCACGGCTGGCTCTACGGCTGGCGGGGGCAATCCGGGCATTTTAGTCCAAACTTCCAGCGCGTCCTGCGGCCGCGTCAATGGCTGCGATTGACCAGGCCAAGGATTGCGTGGCGCCCGACCCAACGCCCGGGTGACCTGCGATGCACCGGCCGCACCGATTTGCAAGTGCGCAGTCAGCGACAGAGCAGCTATCGCGCGCCAATGCAGGGATGCGCACTGGCGCCTTCCAACACTTCACGCCTACGCAAAGCGCTGCACACTAGTGCAATGTCAGCATCCCGTTCCGGCGCCACCGCGCCCGCCGCACCCCGTACCGGCCCCACCCTGCGCGAGCGTTTGAATGCGTTGCGCAACCTGCCACCGTTTCTGCGCCAGATCTGGCAGACCAGCCGCTGGCTGAGCGCCAGCAGCATCGGCCTGCGCGTGCTGCGCGCGTTGATGCCGGTGGCCACGCTCTACATCGGCAAACTGATCATCGACGAGGCGATCCATCTGGTTGGCCAACCGCCGGCCTTCGATTCGCTGACCCAGGCGCTGAGCAGCGGCCGCCTGAACCGGCTGCTGGAATTGCTGGCGCTGGAACTGGCGCTGGCGATCGGTTCGGATCTGCTCGGCCGGCTGGTCGGCTACGCCGATGCGCTGCTGTCGGAGTTGTTCAACAACGCCGCCAGCGTGCGCCTGATGGAACACGCCGCGCAGCTGGATCTGGAGGATTTCGAAGACCCCGACCGGCAGGACAAGCTGGATCGTGCGCGGCGCCAGACCATGAACCGCATGAACCTGATGAGCCAGTTGTTCGGCCAGGTGCAGGACGCAATCACAGTGGTCAGCCTGGCGGTGGGCCTGGTGGTGTATGCACCGTGGTTGATCCTGCTGCTGGCCATCGCCCTGATCCCGGCCTTCATCGGCGAGGCGCATTTCAACGCATTGGGCTATTCGCTCAACTTCCAGTGGACGCCGGAGCGGCGCCAGCTCGATTACCTGCGCCAGGTCGGCGCCAGTGTCGAGACCGCCAAAGAAGTCAAGATCCTCAACCTGCACCGGTTTTTGATCACGCGCTATCGCCGGCTGGCCGACAAGTTCTTCCAGGCCAATCGCGCGCTGGCACGCAAGCGCGCACTGTGGGGCGCACTGCCGGCTGCGCTGGGCACATTGGGCTATTACATGGCGTATGGCTATATCGCATGGCGCACCGTGCGCGGCGATTTCAGCATCGGCGATCTGACCTTTCTGGCCGGCAGTTTCCTGCGGTTGCGGCAGTTGCTGGAAGGCCTGCTGATCGGGTTTTCGCAGGTCGCCGGGCAAGCCTTGTATCTGGACGATCTGTATTCGTTCTTCAATATCGTGCCGGAAATCCGCTCGCGCCCGAATGCGCTGCCGGTGCCGCGACCGATCCGCCAGGGCTTCGTGTTCGAGGATGTGGGCTTTCGCTATCCGGACGCCGAACAGTGGACGGTGCGGCATCTGGATTTCGAACTACGGGCGGGCGAAGTGCTGGCGCTGGTCGGCGAAAACGGCGCCGGCAAGACCACCCTGGTCAAGCTGCTGGCACGGCTGTACGACCCCGACGAAGGCCGCATCCTGCTCGATGGTCAGGACCTGCGCGATTACGATCTGGACGATCTGCGCGCCAACCTGGGCGTGATCTTTCAGGACTTCGTGCGCTATCACCTGAGCGTTGGCGAGAACATCGGCGTTGGCCAGGTCGATGCGATGGACGATGCACCGCGCATCCAGGCCGCCGCCCAGCGCGCGATGGCCGGCGAGCTCATCGACAGCCTGCCCGATGGCTACGATCAATTGATCGGCCGACGCTTCAAGAACAGCGTGGATCTGTCCGGCGGGCAATGGCAGAAGATCGCCATCGCACGCGCCTACATGCGCGATGCGCAGCTGATGATCCTGGACGAACCCACCGCCGCACTGGATGCACGCAGCGAGTTCGAGGTATTCCAGCGTTTCAAGGAATTGTCGGACAACCGCACTGCGGTGCTGATCTCACACCGTTTCTCCAGCGTACGCATGGCCGACCGCATCCTGGTGCTGGCCGCTGGCCGCATCGAGGCCAACGGCACGCATGCGGAGTTGATGGCGCAGGGTGGGCGGTATGCGGAGTTGTTCGAGTTGCAGGCGGCGGGGTATCGGTGATTTGGGGAATCGGGATTCGGGAATCGGGAATCGTTAGAAGCGGTTTCCGCCCAGCTAATGGCTGTTGAGCTTGGTGATGCGAAAACGTCCGGGATCTTTCGGCAGCTGCACCCATTCCCCATTCCCGATTCCCGATTCCCGATTCTCCATTCCCAGCTAAATGAGAGTTCATCTCATTTGGCCGGCTTGAGGTAGAATTGGCAGGTACTCTTCCCACGACACTCACCGGCATGTCTTCCGCTTTCGGCGCCCAAACGGTGCTCGAGGTCCGTCACTGGACCGACGCCTACTTCAGCTTCACCACGACCCGCGATGCCGGTTTCCGTTTCGAGAACGGCCAATTCGTGATGATCGGCCTGGAAACCGAGACGCGCCCGTTGCTGCGTGCGTACTCGATTGCCAGCGCCAACTGGGAAGAACATCTGGAGTTCTTCAGCATCAAGGTGCCGGACGGCCCGCTCACCTCGCGGCTGCAGCACATCAAACCGGGCGATCAGGTACTGGTCGGCAAGAAACCCACCGGCACGCTGCTGATCAGCGACCTGCACCCGGGCCGCAACCTGTACCTGCTGGGCACCGGCACCGGCCTGGCGCCGTGGTTGTCGGTAATCAAGGATCCGGAAACCTACGAGCGTTTCGACAAGGTGATCCTGACCCAGGGCGTGCGCTTCGTGCAGGATCTGGCCTACCGCGACTACTTCGAGCGCGAGCTGCCGCAGCACGAATTTCTCGGCGACCTCCTGCGCGACAAGTTGCTGTATTACCCGGCGGTGACGCGCGAAGACTTCGCCAACCGGGGCCGCCTGACCGAGCTGATGGAAGACGGCCGCATGCAGCAGACGCTGGGCTTGCCGCCGCTGGATCCGGCCAACGACCGCTTCATGATCTGCGGCAGCCCGCAGATGCTGGCCGACCTGCGCAACGTGCTGGATGCGCGCGGCTTCGAAACCTCGCCACGCATCGGCACGCCGGGGCATTACGTCTTCGAGCGCGCGTTCGTCGAGAAGTGATGCGGCGCGCGTGAAACGCCAGCGATGGTGCGGCGTTTTATGTAGACCGCATCGCCAGCGCGCGTGCGTCGTAGGAGCGCCCCTTGGCGCGATGAAGCATTCCCGGTCACGCCTCATCGCGCCCAAGGGCGCTCCTACGTTTGAGCAACACGCACTGCAAGATCACACGCCCAGCGCGCGCTCGATATCTGCAGCCAACGCTTCCGGCTTGGTGGTCGGCGCATAACGCTCCAACACGCGGCCATCGCGCCCGATCAGGAACTTGGTGAAGTTCCACTTGATCGCTTCCGAGCCCAGGACGCCGCGCTGTTCGTGCTTGAGGTGCTGCCACAGCGGATGCGCGCCGCTGCCATTGACCTCGATCTTCTCAGCCAGCGGAAAATCCACGGCGTAATCGAGCGAGCAGAACTGGCGGATCTGCGCGGCATCGCCCGGCTCCTGATGGCCGAACTGATCGCACGGGAATCCGATTACCACCAAGCCACGTTCGCGATAGCGCTGCCACACCGACTGCAAACCGGTGTATTGCGGCGTAAAGCCGCATTTCGAAGCGACATTGACCACCAGCAGCACCTTGCCGGCATAGTCGCGCATCGACTGCGTGCGACCGTCCAGGTCGGTGAATTCGAACGTGGAGATGTCGCTCATGGCGTGCTCGGATGCTCAGGGAAACTGCAGCGTAGCCCAGCTGTCGACATTGCGGCACTGCATCCGCACTGCGCGTGCTCAGCACGCGCGCGCCAGCAGAAAGGCGCGACAGATCGACGCTCTGTTGGGGCCATCCCCACATTTCATCCAATGTCTCCGAATCATTGTTGGCGCCGCAGGTGAAACGCCAGGCGGCCCCACAAACGAACGAGACCCAAGCGAGCAATCATTGGACCAGCCCAGATGGCGCACCTCGCCGCAGCGTTTGACTACGGCATTTCACGGTAACGCAGCGTCTTGTGAGTCGCGGTCCAGCGGCGCCAGCTAACGGCAGAGCCCGCGTGCACTGCCGCCGACCAGCTGGTCGAGCTCGGCCTTGTCCACCGGCGACGTTCGCGGATTGGCTACACAATGACCCTATAGCCATGCCTTTTGTCACACGCCTGTCCCGGCCGGCTGGGTTAGCCTCGGGGGTTAGCACTTTGGAGCCACTCTCTTGACCACCCGTCTCGCCTTTGCCCTGGCCGCTTCCCTGGGACTTGCCATGCCGTCCTACAGCATCGCCGCACCTGCCGCCACGCAGGCCGCCACCCAAGCCAACCCGTTCTTCGCCGACAGCACGCTGCCGCTGCATTACCCGCAGTTCGACAAGATCACCGACAGCGATTTTGCTCCCGCCTTCGACGCCGGCATGACCGAGCAGTTGAAGGAAGTGGAAAAGATCGCCAACCAGAAGGCCAAGCCGAGCTTCGACAACACCCTCATTGCGCTGGAAAAAAGCGGCGCCACGCTCGATCGCGCCACCACGGTGTTCTTCAACCTGGTCGGTGCCGACACCAACGATGCGCGCAAGAAACTGCAGGCCGATTATTCGGCGAAATTCGCCGCGCACCGCGACGCGATCTCGCTCAATAGCAAGCTGTTTGCACGCATCCAGACCTTGTACGACCAACGCAGCAAACTGGGCCTGGACGCGCAAGGCGTGCGCCTGGTCGAGAAGTACCACAGCGATTTCGTACGCGATGGCGCCAAGCTCTCCGATGCCGACAAGACCACGCTCAAGGCGATGAATGCCGAGCTGGCCAACCTGGGCACTACCTTCAGCCAAAACGTGCTGGCCGAAGTGAATGCCGCCGCAGTCGTCGTCGATGACGTCAAGCAGCTCGATGGCCTGTCCGCCGAGCAGATTGCCTCTGCCGCCGAAGCGGCCAAGGCGCGCAAGCTCGACGGCAAGTACGTGATTGCGCTGCTCAACACCACCGGCCAGCCGCCGCTGACCCAGCTGAAGAATCGCGAGCTGCGCAAGAAGATCTACGACGCCTCGGTGTCGCGCGGCAGTCACGGCGGCCAGTACGACAACACCGCGCTGGTGGCGCGCATCATGAAGCTGCGCGCAGACAAGGCCAAGCTGCTCGGCTTCCCCACCTACGCCGCCTACTCGCTGGAAAACCAGACCGCCAAGACCCCGGAAGCGGTCAACGCGATGTTGGGCAAGCTGGCGCCAGCGGCAGTGGCCAATGCCAAGCGCGAAGCGGCCGATCCGCAGGCGATGATCGACAAGGAGCAAAAGGCCGCGCGCAAGCCGAGCTTCAAGCTCGAAGCCTGGGATTGGGCCTACTACAGCGAGAAGGTGCGCCAGGCCAAGTACAACTTCGACGAGTCGCAGCTCAAGCCGTATTTCGAGCTGAAGAACGTGCTGGAAAACGGCGTGTTTTATGCGGCCAACCAGGAATACGGTCTGACCTTCAAGCAGCGCACCGACCTGCCGACCTACCGCGACGACATCACCGTCTACGACGTGTTCGATGCCGACGGCAAGCAGCTGGCGATCTTCATCGCCGACATGTACGCACGCGAATCCAAGCGCGGCGGCGCGTGGATGAACTCCTACGTCTCGCAGTCGGACCTGACCGGTTTCAAGCCGGTGGTGGCCAATCACCTCAATATTCCCAAGCCGCCGACCGGCCAGCCCACGTTGCTGACCTGGGACGAAGTGACCACCATGTTCCATGAGTTCGGCCATGCGCTGCACGGCATGTTCTCGGACGTCAAATACCCGTATTTCTCCGGTACCAGCGTGCCGCGCGACTTCGTCGAGTTCCCCTCGCAGGTCAACGAGATGTGGGCCGACGAGCCGTCCATCCTGAAGAACTACGCCAAGCATTACCAGAACGGCACGCCGATGCCGCAGGCGCTGCTGGACAAGGTGATTGCGGCCTCCAAGTTCAACCAGGGCTTTGCCACCACCGAGTATCTGGGTGCGGCGATGCTGGATCAGAACTGGCACCAACTCAGCGCCAACCAGGTGCCCGACGCAGCCGGCGTGATGGCCTTCGAAGCCAAGGCCCTGCAGCAGGACGGCATTGCCTATGCGCCGGTGCCGCCGCGCTACAAGACGCCATATTTCAGCCACATCATGGGCGGTTACGCGGCCGGCTATTACGCCTACATCTGGTCCGAAGTGCTCGACGCCAACACCCAGCAGTGGTTCAAGCAGCATGGCGGGTTGAGCCGCGCCAATGGCGATCGTTTCCGCCAGACCCTGCTCTCGCGCGGTGGCAGCGTGGATGCGATGGAGCTGTTCCAGAACTTCGCCGGGCATGCGCCGCAGATCGAGCCCCTGCTCGAAAAGCGCGGCCTGAGCGCGCAAGGCGGCGATGGCGCTACGCCGGAAGCACCGCAGTCCAAGCCGTAATCGGGACCTGCGGGAAATAAAACGCCGCCCGGAGTGATCCGGGCCGCGTTTTTCATGCGTGGCGCGTACTGCGGCAAGCCGGACGCCTGTCGTTCAGAGCTCGACAGCATCCACACCTTCCAACAGTTTCCTCAGCAGTTTTTCCAGACGCACCTGCTCGGCCTCGCTCATGCAGGCAGTTTCTGCATTCAACAGCGTGCAGGCATCGGGAAGCAGACTGTTGATCAAGGCCAGGCCTGCCGGCTGCAACGTCAGCATGATCTTGCGCCGATCGTCGGGGCTGCTGCCACGCGCGATCAAGCCCTTTTCGCAGAGCTGATCGGTGAGCCGGGTGATGTTGGCCGGCTTCTCGCTGGCCGCTTCGGCCACTTCGGTAGGCGTGATGGATTGCTCCGGCGTGCCGTAGAGCATCATCAGAATTTCGTATTCCGGCGGGCTGATGCCATAAGGCTTCAGCCGCACACAGCCCTGCGTATGCAGTCGCTTGTAGAGATGCTTGATCAACCTCACCAGGACAGCCGGCTCCCGCGGGAACGCCGGGTAACGCACGCAGGTGTGGTCCACGCGACTTGCGGTTGGATCGAAACTACTCATATCACCCGTTTGATTACATTACTGAATGGCCAAGCCATTCAATCACATCATCTGCGGGGTGACATCTCAGCGAGCGAAGAGATGTACATATTCCGGCGCGACCCAGGCCAATAATGTGGAGGCAGCGACATCGGCGGTCTGCGTGCCGTCCGAATACGGCCCCACCTGATACGGCGGAAACACGAAGCGTAGCGCAGTGATCTGCCCTGCCGGGTTCAGCACCGGAACGAACTGCGCAAAGTTGTCGACCTGCGCCGCGGTGCCTTCGGCAATCATGCGATCGGCCGAGGCCACCTGTTCGGCCTGCTCCTCGACCGGTACGCGATCGGCTTCCACGCGCTGGGCGGCGGCGTTGTGCAACTGCGCGGCGACCTCGCGTGCGATCTTTTCCCAGCCCGCCGGGTCGGGAATCAGCGCCTGCGCCGTCAGTTGCTTGCGCTCCTTGACCAACCAGACGAAGCGCGCCACCAGCGGCTCGCCATGCGCACCGCCGGTGTAGCGGCTGCCATCGGCAGACACCACGATCAGATCGGCAGTCTGCAGCACGGTCTCGAACGCCAGCGACAGCTCATAGGGTGCGGCCGGTTTGTCGTTACCAAGACCAGAGACGGCTTCCATCAATTCGGCGCGCGCGTCCTGCGAATAGCTACGGATTAGCGCGGCCAGTTCCGGGTACGCATCCAGCCCACGTGGATAGCTGATGCCGACCATATAGGCAGGCGCATGCTCGATCACATCTTCCAATGGGCCGCTCTGGACGACAACGGGCTCCGGAGGCGGCAACGCTTGCGCTGTTGCGTCCGCTGCCGGCTCCGTCGTTTCTGCCGTTGTAGGTGCGCGCTGTGTACACCCCGCCAGCAGAGCCAGCATCAGCACGCCCCGCATTCCATTCACTGAAAACAACCGCCCCATCCCACCTGCCCCTCATCGAAGTCACGCTGCAAAGACACGCTGCCGGCGATTAGGCCAGCAGATCCTGAAACTGTTGATGCCGACGTACATACGCCTCGGCGTAGCTGCACTCGGGTACGACCTTCCACCCCGCCTGGCGCGCGTAATGCAAAGCGGCCTCGACCAACACGGCAGCGATGCCGCGCCCACCGATCGCCTCCGGCACATGCGTATGCGTGATGGTCATGCGCTCGCCCTCAAGACGGTAGGCCAGCTCGGCGCGTTGTCCATCGGTGTCTACGCTGAAGCGTTGCTGGGTCGGATCGTGTTCTGCCTGCACTGTCGCGGCCTCCATCATGGTCTGCGTCTGGCAGTGAATGTGGCGATGAGTGTGACCAGCGCGGCGCCGCGCCTGCGTGAAAATGAATCGATGCTGTGACACGTAGCGCAGCTCATCGAAGGCGCACTTAAGTTCGTTCGCGTAGCGCCGATAGCTGAGCCGAAGGCATTCGCTGCGCATGGCCGGCTGGCACGGGTTGCCGGCCATCTGCCGACGTCTTCGCCTTACCTACGAGGAGTCACCGCATGAACAACGATTCGGCAGGACACAGCACAGACAGCGATAGCTCGTTGCTGGAGGGCTTGTTCCAGTTCGCCATCAACGGCGATACCCACAACCCGGACTTCGCGCAGCTCAACGATACGGTGTACGAGCGCTTGCAGCAGGCCTACGGCAGCACTGCCGTTGCCGACCAGGAACGCAACGCGGCCTGAGCCACGCGTCGCGTTACCCGCCAGGGCCAATCGCATCGATGGCCCTGGCCGGTTGCCTCAGGCAACCCCGCCATCACGATTTCCGATCACCGCCGCGCCGCCTGACGGCCACGCTGTCCTTCGGCAAGCCTTGCTAGACCGACGCGCTTATCCGAAGCGCGGATTGGACAGCTGCTCCAGAAACACCTGCCACACCCGCGGCTCCATGATCAGCATGAACATCACACCGAAGGCCGCACCGGCCAGATGCGCGCTGTGGTTGATGCGATCGCCGCCACGGCGGTCCATCCACAGGCTGTAGCCCACGTAGAAGACCGCATAGATGATCGCCGGCGCCGGAATGAACAGCACCAGGATGATCGTCCACGGCTTGAGCAGGATGAAGGCGAACAACACTGCCGACACCGCGCCGGAAGCGCCCAGGCTGAGGTAATTGGGGTTCTTCTGATTCTTCAGATAGCTGGGCAGGATCGAGACCACCAGCGCGCTCAGATAGAACAACGGATAGGTCAGCACGCTGCCGCTCAGCCGCGTCATCACGTCTTCGATGTACCGGCCGAAGAAGAACAGGGTGATCATGTTGAAGACCAGATGGCCCAGGTCGGCATGGATGAAGCCGTAGGTCACCAGGCGGTCGTATTGCTTTTGCTTGTCCAGCGCCGGCGGCCAAAGCACCAGCCGGTCGGCCAGCTTGCGGTTGTTGAACGCCATCCACGAGACGATGCCGGTGATGGCGATCAGGATCAGGGTAATCATGCGGACCTCAGGCAGAACGGTAATTGTCGACCATGCGATACCGGCGTGCGTACAGGCCGAAGGCCAGTGCCGCCAGAAACGCGAAGGCCGCGAAGAAGAACATCAGAAATGCCGCTTCGCTGAGCCCAGTATCGGCGATATGCGCGGTCACCGTCTCGTTGCGCACCGCCACGTTCGACAACAGCACCCATAGATTGCCCACCGTGGTGGTCAGGTACCAGAAGCTCATCACCACGCCCTTCATCGATGGCGGCGCCTGGCTGTAGGCGAACTCGATACCGGTGGCCGACACCAGCACCTCGCCGAAGGTTAGCAGCGCATAAGGCAGGATCTGCCAGGCGATATGCATCGGCTCGCCGCCGTCCATGCCGATCTGGATGCCACCGACCGCGATCCAGGCAAGGCCGCTGAAGGCGATGCCGCAGGTCATGCGGCGCAGCGCCGTCGGCTCCCAGCCGCCACGCCGCAGCAGCGGATACAGCACCAGGTTGTTGAACGGAATCAGCAGCATCACCAGCAGCGGATTGAGCGCCTGCATCTGCGAGGCGGTGAACCAGGCCGGCATGGTCATCTCGCGCCCCTGCAGCACCCAGGTCGAGGCCTTCTGGTCGAACAGCGAGAAGAACGGCGTCACCAGCGCGAAGATCACCAGCACCCGCAGCAACGCACGCACGCCTTCGACCGCGGTATCGGGATGGATACCGCGTGCACGCTCCAGCTGCCACCAGGTGCCGCCACCGATGCCCGCCAGCAGCAGCACCAGCGCCATGCACAGGCAGATGACGATGCCGAGCTGTTCGACCAGCGCGAAGCAGGCTAGCGCCAGCAGTACCGACACCACTGCCAGCATCAGGCCGGGACGGCCCTGCCCCGGCGCGTGCGCCAGCAAGGCGGTACGCATCACCGCGCCGAAGCCATGCGGATCCTTCGGTGGCAGCGGCACCCGCACATAGCGCTTGCGGCCCAGCCAGAACACCAGCGTGGCCACGAACATCAGGATGCCGGGAATGCCGAACGCCCATGCCGGGCCCAGATGTTTCAGCGCCAACGGAATCAACAACGAAGCGAACAACGAGCCGAAGTTGATGATCCAGTAGAAGGCGTCGAATACCACCTTGGCCCGGTGCTTGTTGGACTGGTCGAACTGGTCGCCCATGAAAGAGGCCACCAGCGGCTTGATGCCGCCCGCGCCCAATGCGATCAAGCCCAGCCCGACGAAAAATCCGTTGCGGCTGCCTTCGAACAGCGCCAGGCACGCATGGCCGGCGCAGTACACCAGGCTGAACCACACAATGGTGTTGTATTTGCCGAAGAAGCGATCGGCCAACCAGCCACCGAGCAGCGGAAAGAAAAACACCCCGATCATGAAGCTGTGCAGGATGTGCTTGGCCTCGGCCTCACGGCCGGGCCCGCCGACTTCCTGCAACAGCAGCGAGGTGATCAGAAACTGCACCAGGATGTTGCGCATCCCGTAGAAGCTGAAACGCTCGCAGGCCTCGTTGCCGATGATGAAAGGAATCTGGCGCGGCAGTTGCGCCCCGGCAGTAGAGCCCGGCAAGGTGGTAGTGGTCAAAGGCAGTCCGGTCGAGCAGAAAACACGCGCTATCGTACCGGCGGCTGCGGGTTGGCCGCCATCGAGACCATTGGATAAGGCTTTCGGTGTAGGACGTTGTATGCGTCGACCCCGCTGCGGCCGTTGCTACGGTCGTGGCTCGGTTCGGGAAGTCGTTCGGCCAGGCGCATGCTGAAAAACACGTATCGAACCCCGCTGCCAAGCCGATCACGCGCAAGTCATGACGCAGTGCAGATTGGCTCGCTGCGCCGGCTCGGCTACATTGCAAACGTTTTCCTGGAACACTGGACCGCTGGATGCCCCGCTTCACCCGCCTGGCCCTGAGCCTGTTGCTGCTGACCACCGCCCTCGCCGCACTGGCTGCCGAACCGCTGACCACCCAGGCCGAGCGCAGCGGCTTTGCGCAAACCGGACGCTACGGTGAGGTCATCGCACTGTGCGATGCCTTCGCGCAGCGCTACCCGCAGGCGGTGCGCTGCATCGACTTCGGCACCACCCCGGAAGGCCGGCCGATGAAGGCGCTGATCGTCTCCACCAGCGGCGCGCTGGATGCGACCAGTGCCGCGCAGCGCAAGTTGCCGGTGGTGCTGGTGCAAGGCGGCATCCATGCCGGCGAGATCGACGGCAAAGATGCGGGCTTTCTGGCGCTGCGCGAGTTGCTGGACGGCAAGGCCGGCAAAGGCCTGCTCGACAAACTGGTGTGGGTGTTCGTGCCGGTGTTCAACGTCGACGGTCACGAGCGCTTCGGTGCCTGGAACCGCCCCAATCAACGCGGCCCCGAACAGATGGGCTGGCGCACCACCGCGCAGAACCTCAATCTCAATCGCGACTACCTCAAGGCCGACGCGCCGGAAATGCAGGCGATGCTGCGGCTGGTGCAGCAGTGGGATCCGTTGATGTATGTGGACCTGCATGTCACCGATGGCGCCAAGTTCGAACACGATGTCTCGGTGCAGGTGGAACCGGTGCATGCCGGCGATGCCACGTTGCAACGCGACGGCACCCGCTGGCGCGATGCGGTGATTGCCGATCTGGCCAAACAGGGCTCGCTGCCGCTGCCGTATTACCCCTCGTTCGTGCACGAAGACGACCCGACCTCCGGCTTTGCCGACGACGTGTCGCCGCCGCGGTTCTCGCATGGCTATTTCCTGCTACGCAACCGCTTCGGCATGCTGGTGGAAACGCATTCGTGGAAGACCTACCCGGTGCGTGTGCGCGTCACCCGCAACGCGATCGTCTCGGTGCTGCAGCAGACCGCGCGCAACGGTACGAAGTGGCGCGCCGATGCGCTGGCAGCCGATCAGCGTGCCACCAAACTGGCTGGCGAAATGGAGCCGTTGAGCTTCGCTGCCGGCCCGGGCGCACGCACTGTTGCCTTCCGCGGCTACGCCTACACGCGCACGCCTTCGCCGATTTCCGGCGCGTTGATGACGCGCTACGACGAGACCAGACCACAGATCTGGAAAGTGCCGTTACGCGATCAGATCACCCCCGACGTGGTGATCGATGCACCGCGCGGCGGCTATCTGGTGCCTGCCGCGCAGGCCGCGCTGGTGGCGGAAAAACTACGCCTGCACGGCATCACCTTCGACACCATCGCCACTGCTGGCGAGTATCCGGTACAAAGCTTCCGTGCCGACAAGGCAACGTTTGCCGCACGCTCCAATGAAGGCCATCAGAACCTGGAAATCGCCGGCCAATGGCGCGATGAAACTCGCAGCGTGCCGGCCGGCTCGTTGTTCGTCCCGATCGCCCAGGCCAGGTCGCGCCTGGTGATGGCGATGCTGAAACCGCAGGCGCCGGATTCGATGCTGCAATGGGGTCTGTTCAACACCGCATTCGAGCGCAAGGAATACATGGAGGACTATGTCGCGGAGGATGTTGCGCGCGACATGCTAGAGCGCGACCCGGCAGTGAAGGCGCAATTCGAGCAGCGCCTGGCCAGCGATGCCGCCTTCGCCGCCGACCCGAAAGCACGCCTGGAATTCTTCGCCCGCTTGCATTCCTCCTGGGACGAGCGCTACCGCTTGTATCCGGTGTTGCGCACGGCACAGACGCAGTTCTGATGCCGCGTCCGATTACAGCAACCCCCTGATTCGGCGCGCACGCGCGCCATTCGAACTTGGGCACTGCGGTGCCCTCCCCTGATTGCAACCGCACCACAAGGACCACCCGTGCCACACCCCGATATGAAAACGTTTACATACGCCGCGCCGCGCCGTCTCACGCTCGCCATTGCACTCGGCATGAGCGTCGCGTTTGCCGCCCCGCTCAGCGCACAACCCGCCGCTGCGGCGCAGCCGTGGATGGACACCGCCTTGACTGCGGATCAGCGCGCCGACCGCCTGCTGGCGCAGATGAGCGAAGACGAAAAATTCCAGATGCTGCGCAGCTACTTCGGCCTGGGCACCGACAAGATTCCCAAGCCCGAGGGCGCGCTGGGCTCGGCCGGCTACGTGCCCGGCATCCCGCGCCTGGGCATTCCGGCGCAGCAGCTGGCCGACGCTGGCGTGGGCGTGACCAATCCGGGCGGCATTCGCAAGGGCGACTTCGCCACTGCGATGCCGTCCGGCCCCTCGACCGCCTCAAGCTGGAATCCGCAGCTGGCCTATGCCGGCGGCAAGACCATGGGCCGCGAATCCTGGCAGCAGGGCTTCAATGTCTTGCTGGCCGGCAGCGTCAACCTGCAGCGCGACCCGCGCAACGGGCGCAATTTCGAATATGCCGGCGAAGACCCGCTGCTGGCCGGCACGATGGTTGGCGAATCGATTCGCGGTGTTCAGAGCGAGCATGTGCTGTCGACGATGAAGCACTTCGCGCTCAACGATATGGAAACGCGGCGCAACTTCCATAGTGCCGAGATCGGCGAGCAGGCGATGCACGAATCGGATCTGCTGGCATTCGAGATCGCGTTGAAGATCGGCGACCCCGCCTCGGTGATGTGCTCCTACAACAAGATCAACGGCATCTACGGCTGCGAGCATGATTACCTGCTCAATCAGGTACTCAAGCAGGAATGGAAATACCCCGGTTACGTGATGTCCGATTGGGGCGGCGTGCACAGCGGCTCCAAGGCGGCGTTGGCCGGGCTGGATCAGCAATCGGCCGGCGAAGTATTCGATGCGGCAGTGTTCTTCGATGCGCCGTTGCGGATGGCGGTGTCGGCCGGCGTGGTGCCGCGCGCGCGCTTCGACGACATGGTCAAGCGCGTGCTGCGCAGCCTGTTCGCGCATGGCGCGTTCGATCATCCAACCCAGCGCCAGCCGATCGATGGCAAGGCCGGGCTGTTGGCCGCGCAACATGTCGCCGAAGAAGGCAGCGTGCTGCTGCGTAACGAGCAGGCGACCTTGCCGTTGTCCAAGGACGTGCGCCGCATCGCGGTGATCGGTGGGTACGCCGACAAGGGCGTGATGTCCGGCGGCGGTTCCTCGCGCGTGGACTACACCATCAACGGCGGCAACGCGGTGCCCGGCCTCACCCCGACCACCTGGCCTGGCCCGGTGATCATCCATCCGTCCTCGCCGTTGCAGGCGCTGCGCGCCGCATTGCCGAACGTGCAGATCGATTATGTCGACGGCAAGGACCGCGCTGCCGCTGCACGCGCCGCCAAGGCCGCCGATGTGGCGATCGTGTTCGCCACCCAATGGGCCGCCGAATCGGTGGACCTGCCGGACATGCAGTTGCCCGACAACCAGGACGCACTCATCGAAGCGGTGGCCAAGGCCAACCCCAAGACCACCGTGGTGCTGGAAACCAACGGCCCGGTGCGCATGCCCTGGGCCGAGCGCGTGCCGGCGGTGTTGCAGGCGTGGTATCCGGGCATCGGCGGTGGCGAGGCGATCGCCAACCTGCTGACAGGCGCCGTCAATCCGTCCGGTCATCTGCCGGTGACCTGGCCGGTGGACGAATCGCAGCTGCCGCGCCCGTCGATCCCGGGCCTGGGCTTCAAGCCGGCCAAGCCGGGCGAAGACACCATCGACTACGCCATCGAAGGTGCCAACGTCGGCTACAAGTGGTTCGCCGCGCGCAAGCTGACCCCGCGTTACCCGTTCGGCCACGGCCTGTCGTACACCCAGTTCCGCATGGGCGGGCTGCGCGTGGAGGCCAACGGCAGCCAGCTCACGGCGAGCTTCGAAGTGGAAAACATCGGCCCGCGCGAAGGCGCCGCCGTGCCGCAGCTCTACCTCACCTTGCCCGACGGCCACGCCACCCCACTGCGCCTGATCGGCTGGCAGAAGCTCACCCTCAAGCCTGGCGAAAAGCGCAACGTGCAGGTGATCGCCGAACCCAAGACGCTGGCCGACTTCGATGCCAAGGCACGTCACTGGAACATCGCGGCCGGCACCTACCGCGTGCAGCTGGCGCGTTCGGCAAGCGAACCGGTGCAGAGTGAGGAGGTCACGGTGCAGGCGGCGCAACTGCCGTAATCCTGTGTCGCGGCGGGCGTACATTGCGCGCGTCCGCCATGCCGTCTTCTCAAGCCGCCGGCAGGCGCCAGCGATCACGAAGAAATTGTGCGAGATGCGTTGACAGCTTCGTGCGCAACTTGCACAATTCGCCCCCTGAGTCGCCCAGGTGGCGGAATTGGTAGACGCACTAGCTTCAGGTGCTAGCGGGGGCAACTTCGTGGAGGTTCGAGTCCTCTCCTGGGCACCACGACTCACAGTAGATCGTAAAAAACCCCGCTCAGGCTGGGTTTTTTGCGTTTGGTCCATACGATTGGACGATGGTCTGTCGGCATTGGTGACGCTGCCGATGGGCAGCGCCAGGCCCGCGCTGGCAGTGACTTTCGACACGCGACCACCTGTTGCGGCTTTGGCGACGATGCTTGACGCCTTCACGACCGCAGCCCGCTCCATGCGCACCCTCCTCTGGCTTGCCTTGCTAGCTGCCGTTTTCAGCCCGCATGCACGGGCAGACCAGACCGACAAGCACGATGCTCCTCGCCATCGCGCGCATGTGTCTTCGCACCAATGCGGTCTCAGCACGCCGTTCAATGTGCTCGCCGACAGCGGCGGTATCTGGCTTTACCGCGACAGCGATTGGCCGCGCGAAATTTTCTTCCACGGCGGCGAACTGAGCATCGACCACAAGGTGCAGCAGATCAGTGCGGCCGATGCACGACGCTTGTGGGAGATGGAACAGCAGACCCGCGCACTGATGCCGCAGGTCGCAGGCATTGCGCACGACGTGATCGACCTCAGTTACGACGCACTCGGCGGTGTCATCGAGGTCATGACAGGCAGCGCGCTCAATGCCCGCAAGATCGAGAGGCTGCGTGAACGCGCTTGATCGGCACGCAGCGCATCGGCCACCAGTTGCGTGTCGTGATCGACAGACGACTGCAGCGCGAAGGCGATGAGTTTCTCCGACACAGCTTTGCTGATTGCTTTGAGAAGCACTACGCACACCGATAATCCGGCTGGCCCTTGCCCGCCCACCCTCGGGGGACCTTACGCGGCATGGATGCCGCGTAAGAGCTACATGGACGTACTTGCAGCGTGTCCCGCGAGGGTGGGCGGGCAAGGGCCCTGCAGCCAAGTCGCAGATCATCCGCTCTGCAGTAGACCAGCGCGAAGTCGTTTCTTAGCAGCTTTAGCTACGCCGCCTTGTCATCCGCGCTCAATGCCCACCACCAGCCGCCGCACCACCGGCACCCGCACCAAACGGCGGTTTGGCCAGCCACAGGAAGAAGATGATCGCCAGGAACGTCCAGCCGAGCAGGTAGAAGATGTCGTTGAAGCCCATCTGCGAGGCCTGGTGATTAATCATGTTGTTGAGCGATGCCGCGCCGCGTTGCAGGTCGCCCTGCCCCATTGCGGCGACCTGTTCCTGCATGCCCGGCGTGTACACCGAAATGTGCTCGGTGATGTGCGCGTGGTGCACCTGGGTGCGACGTGCCCACAGATACGTGGTAAGCGATGCGGCAAAGCTGCCGCCCAAGGTGCGCAGGAAGGTGGCAAGGCCCGAGCCTGCCGCGATCTCGCGCCCGTCCAGATCCGACAGCAGAATCTGCAGCACCGGCATGAAGAACAACGCCACGCCCACGCCCATCACCAACTGCACGGTGGCCACGTGGTTGAAGTCCACCTGCAGGTTGAAGTTGGAGCGCAGGAAGCTGGTGAACGACAGAAAGATGAAGGCCACGGTAGCGAGCATGCGCAGGTCGAACCGCAGCGCGTATTTGCCCACGAATGGCGTCATCAGCACCGGCAGGATGCCGATCGGTGCGGTGGCCAGGCCAGCCCAGATCGCGGTGTAGCCCATGTCGCGCTGCAGCCATTGCGGGATCAGCAGACTCACGCTGAAAAACGCCGCATACGCCACCACCATCGCCAGCGTGCCGGCGCGAAAATTGCGATGCCGGAACAGCTTGAGATCGACGATGGGGTCCTTGTCGGTGAGCTCCCAGATCACGAATATCACCAGCGCCACCGCAGCGATGCAGGCCAGCACCACGATCTTGTCGGAAGAGAACCAATCCTCGTCGTTGCCCAGATCCAGCACCAGCTGCAGCGCGCCGACACCGACCACCAACAGGATCAGACCGATGTAATCCATGCGCGGCTTTTCAAGCTGCTCGGGGCGATGGCGCAACTGCGAGCCGACAATGCTGCTGGCGATGATGCCCAGCGGCACGTTGATCAGAAAGATCCATTCCCAGCTGTAGTTGTCGGTGATCCAGCCACCCAGGATCGGGCCGGCGATCGGTGCCACCACTGTGATCATCGCCAGCAAGGCGAGCGCCTGCCCGCGTTTTTCGCGTGGATAGATCGACACCAGCAGACTCTGGGTGATCGGGTACATCGGCCCGGCAACAAACCCCTGCAGCGCACGCGACACCACCAGCATGCCCATGCTCTGGGCCAGCCCGCACAGCAACGAAGCAACGGTGAAGGCCAGCGTCGACCATACGAACAACTTGGTCTCGCCAAAACGCCGACTCAGCCAACCGGTCAGCGGCAAGGCGATCGCGGTGCTGACCGCAAACGACGTGATGACCCAGGTGGCCTGCTGCGAACTGGCACCGAGATTGCCGGCGATGGTCGGCAACGACACGTTGGCGATGGTGGTGTCCAGCACCTGCATGAACGAGGCCATCGCCAGGCCCACGGTGCACAACGCCACGCTCGCCGGGCGAAAGCCGGCGGCGGGCGCAGGCGCCGAGGGGCCGCCGGGCGCGGTGGGAGCTTGCGAAGACATGCTGGCTTAGCCCGCCTTGGAAACAGCCTGCGCGGGCAGGTTGTCCTGGATGATGCGTTGGATATCCGCGTCGGCAGCCTGCAACTGCTGCGCATACACGTCGGTGGAAAACACCGCGCCGTTGGCGAACTTGGTCGGCAACACGCTGCCCTGCTGATCGTGCAGATTGACCTCGACCTTCATCGACAAACCGATGCGCAGCGGGTTACCGGCCAGTTGCTTGGCATCCACCGCAATGCGCACCGGCACGCGCTGCACGATCTTGATCCAATTGCCGCTGGCATTTTGCGCCGGCAACAGCGAGAACGCGCTGCCGGTGCCCAGGCCCAGGCTTTCGATGCGGCCGGTGTAGTTCACGCCACCGCCGTACAGATCCGAATGCAGCTCCACCGGCTGGCCCAGACGCATGTGCTTGAGCTGGGTTTCCTTGAAATTGGCTTCCACCCACACCTGCTCCAGCGGCACCACCGCCATCAGCACGCTACCGGGCTGCACACGCTGGCCGAGCTGCGCCGAACGACGCGCCACGTAACCGGACACCGGCGCAATCACACCGGTGCGCGCATGGTTGAGATAGGCCTGACGCAGCTGCGCGGCGGCCGTCTGCACGTCTGGCTGATTCGCCACCGCGCTGTCATCCACCAAGGCGCGATTACGCTCGAAGCTCTCGCGCGAACCGCTCACCGCCGCTTCGGCAGCAGCGAGTTCTTCGCGGGCATGCGCCAGTTCTTCGTTGGAAATCGCGCCGCTGGCAGTCAGATCCTTACGCCGTGCGAAGTCGGCGCGCGCACTGCGCAACGTGACCTCGCGCGAGGACAATTCGGCCTGCGCGCCTTCCACGCTGCGGTACAGACCGCGCACCTGACGCACGGTCTTGGCCAGGTTGGCTTCGGCCTGCTGCAATGCGACTGCGGTATCGGCCGGATCCAGCTGCACCAGCAACTGGCCGCGCTCCACGCGCATGCCGTCTTCGGCGCCGATGCTGACCACCGTGCCGCCCACCATCGGGGTGATCTGTACCTGGTTGCCCTGCACGTACGCGTCGTCGGTCTCTTCGTGCCAGCGGCCGACCAGGAAGTACCACACCACAAGACCGATGATCGCCAGGATCACCACAATGGCCACAATGCGCAGCGCCGCACGGCGCTTGCTGGGCGCGGCCGGCGCAGGTTGGGAAGAAGTTGCAGTCGTCTGGCTCATCGTCGCTGTCTCAGGAATTCGGTTGTGCGGAAGTGGTCGCGGCGTGTGCAGTGTCGCGCGCAGGTTCCGGCGTGAATCCGCCGCCCAAGGCGCGCTGCAACCTCACCGAGGCCAACAGTTGTTGCGATTGCAGGCTGGCCATGCGCTGGCGTGCGAGCAGCAATTGCTCCTGCACGCTGAGCACTTCCAGATAGCTGCCGATGCCGGCGCGGTAGCGCTGCTGTGCGAGGTCGAAGGCGGCAGTGACGGTCTGCACGGCGTCGTCCTGCGAGCGTGCGCGCTGCTCCAGCGAACGCACTGCGTTGATCTGGTCGGCCACCTCGCGCAGCGCATCGAGCACCTTCTGGTTGTAGTCGGCCACCGCCAGGTCGTACTGCGCATCGCTGCCGGCCAGATTGGCGCGCAGCTTGCCGCCATCGAAAATCGGCAAGCTCAAGGCCGGGGCGACCACGCCGAACAGCGATGCACTTTCCAGCAACTGGCCGACATCCCGGTTCACCAGCCCGCCCAACGCGGTGATGTTGAAGCTGGGATAGAAGCGCGTCTTGGCGACCGCAATGTTTTTATCGGCCGCTTCAACGCGCCAGCGCGCAGCGACCACATCGGGGCGATGACCCAACAACTCGGCCGGCAACGCACTTGGCAATTGCAGCGCGCCTGCGCTGCTCAAGGTGGGGCGCGCGATATCCAGCCCGCGGTCCGGGCCCTGCCCGACCAACGCGGCCAACGCCGTGCGCGCTTCGTCGATCTGCTGCTGCGCAGATTGCAGCTGCTGTTGCGCAGCCGGCACGCGCGCCTGCGACTGACGCACCTGCAATTCGCTGTCGATGCCGGCGCCACGACGTTGCCGGGTGAGGTCCAGGGTCTTCTGCGCGCGCATCAGCTCATCGTTGGCCACATCGTGCAAACGCCACGCATAATCGAGCTGGGCATAGGCTTCGGCGATCGCCGCCGACAGGTTCAGGCGGGCCGCCTGCGCATCCACATCGGACGCATGTGCCTGGTCCACTGCGGCTTCCCAGGCGGCGCGCTTGCCGCCCCACAGGTCCACGCCGTAGCGGAAATCCAGCACTACCTGGCCGTTGCCGCCGAACTTGCCGCCGCGTTCGTCGCCCACCACCGATTCGGGCAACTGCACGCCGGCATAGCCACCGGACACCGACAGGCTCGGGCCGCGGTCGGCCTGCGCGGTACCGATGCGTGCCTGCGCCTGGCGCAAGCGCGCATCGGCCGCAGCCAGGCTGGGGCTGTGCTGCAGGCCTTCGGCAATCAGCGCGTTCAATTGCGGATCGCCCAAGGCGCGCCACCAATCGCTGGCCGGCCACGCCGCCGGGCTCAGGGTGGTCTGCGCCAGGGTGCGCTCGGCATGCAGCGCGCCCGGTTCCAGCACGGCGCCTTGCGGGGCCAGCCCACGACTGCTCGCGCAGGCGGCCAATGCCAGCGTCAAGGCGGTGAGCACAAGCGGCCGCGCAAAGCGCGTTGAGCGCAGGCGCAACATCTGGATCGAGGAACTAGCAGCGTTCATGAGTTGAGTGCATCGCGGACACGGATGAGAAGAGAGGTGAGTTGTTCGCGCTCGGGCGCGGCCAGATCGCGCAGACCGTGCTCGATGGCGCGTTCGCCGCGCAGCTTCAGGCGCTCCCACAAGGCCACGCCCTGTTCGGTCATGACGATCTGCAGCGCGCGCCGATCCTGCGCATGCGGCTCGCGCCGCACCGCGCCCAGCGCTTCGAGCTTGTCGAGCAGCCGGGTCACCGCGCTCGGGGTCTGGTCCAGCGCCAGCGCCAGTTCGTTGGCCGTGCACGGCGAGCGCACCGCCAGGATCTTCAAGCCAACGTAGTGGCTGAAGCCGAAGTCGGGCAGTTCGCCCTTCATCTCGGCATCAAGCTGCCGCATCAGCGCGTCGCGCACCTGGCGCAGCAACAAGCCGAACGACGGCGAGGTGGAGGAGAGATCGTTCATGGCCGGCTATTTTATTCCGAAATATATATTTGTCAATGAAAATATGTCGAAAGGGATTAAACCGCCTGCAAGGATCGCCACGATACGCGCGGGTCTGGCTGGCCTGGTAATACAATTGCGCCAATGACTATCGAAAACCCGCCAACGACGGTCGATGCCTTGCCGCCGGGCGTGCGCGCCAGCTTCGAGTGGGCCGATGGTCCGGAAGTGATCGCCTTCCTGGCCGATCTGCACGCGGTATGGGCACCGGAGACCGCCCCGCACGCGCATGTGCGCGGCCAGCTGATGTATGTGGAGCACGGCGTACTGACCGTGCATACCGAACAGGGCACCCTCTCGTTGCCGCCGGGCTGCGCCGGCTGGATGCCGCCCGGCCAGCAGCACACCGTGGAGCTGGCCGGGCCGATGCGCGGCTGGGGCGTGGTGGTGCGGCCGGATGCCTGCGCCGCCCTGCCCGCCCAGGGCGGGGTGATCCGGCTGACCGGGCTCGCCCGCGAAGTCATCATGCGCGCCGCCAGTTGGCCGCTGGATCAGCCGCTGGATAGCGCCCAGCAACGGCTGGCCGCTGTGCTGCTGGACGAGCTATGCCAGGTCCAGATCGACCACCTTCACCTGCCGATGCCGGCCGACCGCCGGCTGCTGCGTATCGCCCGCCAGTTGCTCGACACCCCCGCCGACCCGCGCCCGCTGGATGCCTGGGCCGATTGGGGCGGGCTGTCGCCGCGCAGTCTGAGCCGGCACTTCCGCAGCGAGACCGGGCTGAGTTTCGCGCAGTGGCGGCAGCAGGCCAGGCTCGCCGGAGGCCTGCGGCGCTTGAGTCAGGGCAGCGCGGTGGCACAGGTCGCCGACCAGCTCGGCTACAGCAGCCCCAGCGCTTTCGTCAGCGTGTTCCACCGCCATTTCGGCGCCCCGCCTACGCGTTATCTGGCCGGTGGCCACGCGCGCGGCTTGGCATCCCCCGCCGCATCCGGATAATCGGCGCTCTTCGAGCTCGCGCCTGGCGCGCGGGTTCCTCTTTCGTAGGACCTGGCTTCGCAATGACCGATCTGACCCGCCCCACCTTCCATGGCTTCGAACAGCTGCCGCTGCGCGAGTACGCCGAACGCGCCTATCTCGACTATTCGATGTACGTGGTGCTCGACCGCGCCCTGCCGTTCCTGGGTGACGGCCTGAAGCCGGTGCAGCGACGCATCATCTTCGCGATGAGCGAGCTGGGCCTGAACGCGGCTGCCAAGCCGAAGAAATCCGCGCGCACCGTGGGCGATGTGATCGGTAGGTACCATCCGCACGGCGACAGCGCCTGCTACGAAGCGCTGGTGCTGATGGCGCAGCCGTTTTCGTACCGTTACCCGCTGATCGAAGGCCAGGGCAACTTCGGCTCCACCGACGATCCGAAGTCGTTCGCGGCGATGCGTTACACCGAATCCAAGCTGACCCCGATCGCCGAGGTGCTGTTGGGCGAAATCAGCCAGGGCACCACCGACTGGGCCGCCAACTTCGACGGCACCCTGGAAGAGCCGACCTGGTTGCCGGCACGCCTGCCGCACCTGCTGCTCAACGGCACCACCGGCATCGCGGTAGGCATGGCCACCGACGTACCGCCGCACAACCTCAACGAGATCGTCAGCGCGCTGCTGCGCCTGCTCGACAACCCCGATGCCACGGTTGCCGAACTGTGCGAGCACGTGCTCGGTCCGGACTACCCGACCACCGCCGAAATCATCACCCCGGTGGCCGACCTGCGCGCGATCTACGAGACCGGCCATGGCAGCGTGCGTGCGCGCGCCACCTACAAGAAAGAACACGCCAACATCGTCATCGACGCGCTGCCGTACCAGGTCTCGCCGTCCAAGGTGATCGAACAGATCGCCCAGCAGATGCGCGCCAAGAAGCTGCCGTGGCTGGAAGACATCCGCGACGAATCCGACCACACCAGCCCGGTGCGGGTGGTACTAGTGCCGCGCTCCAACCGCGTCGATGCCGAGCAGCTGATGGGCCACCTGTTCGTCACCACCGATCTTGAGCGCAGCTACCGCGTCAACCTCAACGTGATCGGGCTGGATGGCCGCCCGCAGGTGAAAAATCTGCGCCAATTGCTGAGCGAGTGGCTGACCTTCCGCAGCGATACGGTCACCCGCCGCCTCAACCATCGCCTGCAGAAGGTCGAGCGCCGCCTGCACCTGTTGGAAGGTTTGTTGATCGCCTTCCTCAACCTGGACGAAGTGATCCGCATCGTCCGCAGCGAGGACGAACCCAAGCCGGTGTTGATGGCCAAGTTCGCACTCAGCGAGGAACAGGCCGAATACATTCTGGAAACCAAGCTGCGCCAGCTAGCGCGCCTGGAAGAAATGAAGATCCGCGGCGAGCAGGAAGCCCTCGCCAAGGAACGCGCGCAGATCCTGGCCATTCTCGAAAACAAGACCAAGCTGAAGAAGCTGATCAAGGACGAGCTGACCGCCGACGCCAAGAAGTTCGGCGACGCACGTCGCTCGCCGCTGGTGCAGCGTGGCGCGGCGCAGGCGATCGACGAAACCGAAATGGTCGCCAGCGAACCGATGACCGTGGTGTTGTCGGAAAAGGGCTGGGTGCGCGCGGCCAAGGGCCATGAAGTGGATCCGGCCGGCATGTCCTACCGCGATGGCGACAGCCTGCTGGCCGCAGTGCGCAGCCGCAGCACCCATCAAGTGGCGTTCCTGGATTCGGAAGGCCGCGCCTATTCGACTGCGGTGCATACCCTGCCCTCTGCACGCGGCAATGGCGAGCCGTTGACCGGGCGTTTCTCGCCGGCCTCAGGCGCGTCGTTCCAGGTCATGGCCAGCGCCGACAACGCCACCCGCTTCGTGCTGGCGTCCTCGCACGGCTATGGCTTCGTCACCCGCTTCGAGAACCTCACCGGTCGCAACAAGGCCGGCAAGGCGATGCTCAATCTGACCACCGGCGCGCAGGTGCTCACGCCGGCGCAGGTGATCAACGCGCAGACCGATCGCATTGTCGCGGTCACCAGCGCCGGCAATCTGCTAGCGGTGGCGGCCAGCGATGTGCCCGAGCTGGACAAGGGCAAAGGCAACAAGATCATCGAGATCCCCAAGGCCAAGCTCGGCACCGAGCGCGTGGTGGCGGTGGTGGCGGTGGCGCCGGGCAACACGCTGCTGGTACGCAGCGGCGCACGCACCATGAGCCTGTCGTTCAAGGATCTGGATACGTATGTGGGCGCGCGTGCGAGTCGCGGGGCGTTGTTGCCGCGCGGGTGGCAGAAAGTAGATGGGCTGGAAGTGCAGTAAGGATGATTCACTCATCCGGCGCGCGGCGGCGCGTTCGACACTGTCGTCGCGCCCTCGATTAGTTCGGCTTGGAACATCCAAATGACGCTGAAGCTCAAGCTCTGCGTCGCCTTGAGAGGTCATCGAACGGTGCGGATGCGTCGGTTGTAGAGCGGATGATCTGCGGCTTGGCTGCAGGGCCCTTGCCCGCCCACCATCGCGGGACACGCCGCAAGTACATCCATGTAGGCTCTTACGCGGCATCCATGCCGCGTAAGGTCCCGCGACGGTGGGCGGGCAAGGACCAATCAAGATGGTCGGTGTGCGTGGTTGGGCGCGGTGATGCAGCGCAGCCGTCAGATGCGGTGCGGTCTGATCGGCTCCTTTCGAGCGGCAATATCACTCCTATTTTTGCCATCACATCACTGGTCAACGCAAGACAACAAGACAACATCATGGACACAGATTTCTGGCTGCAGCGGTGGTGGGACGGTCAGACCAGCTTCCATCAGGACGAGGTGATGCCGCTGCTGCAAAAGCATTGGCCGGCGTTGCAGTTACCGAAGGCTGCCCGCGTGCTGGTGCCGTTGTGCGGCAAGACACTGGATATGCATTGGTTGGCCGCGCAAGGCCATCGCGTGCTGGGTGTGGAAGTCTCGCCGTTGGCCGTCACGCAGTTCTTCGATGACGCAGGCCTGCAACCGCAGCGACACACCAGCAGCGCCGGCGAGCACTTTATTGCCGGCCCGATCGAAATCATCTGCGGCGATGCCTTTGCACTGGACGCAAGCGTGGTGGCCGATTGCAGCGCTGTCTATGACCGCGCTGCATTGATCGCCCTGCCTGCGGCGCTACGTCGGCGTTATCTGGAGACCGTCTATGCGCGCCTGTCCACCGGCTGCTGCGGTCTGCTGATCACGTTGGACTATCCGCAAGCCGAAAAAGCCGGCCCACCCTTCTCGGTGGATGCCGCTGAGGTACACGCATTGTTCGACGCGCAGTGGCAGGTGCAGGCGTTGGAACACCGCGACATCCTGGATCAGGAGCCGCGCTTCCGTGCCGATGGCGTTACTGCGCTGTCGACCGGGGTGTATCGCCTGCAACGTAACTGACGATTGCGTTCGAACGCGCTGTTGCGCCCGAACGCCGCCTTCGCATCAGTCGGCCGCTGCATGCGTCGCACAATGCGCGAGTCGCAAGCCAATCGAGACCGCGTGGCCTTGCACCACGCGGTGGTTCTGCACACGCGCGCAATGCGCCAAGCAACACACCGCAGCAGACGGTCGGTAGATGACGCAGGCAGCGCAGCAATCGCGATGCACAGCGCGGCACCTGCCGACTGCGAACCTGTGCTGCGCCAGCTCTTCGGCTGCGCAGCGCCCAGTCGCCCGATTCAGCCGGCCACGTGGCCCTTGTCGATCTTCGAGGTCTGGTACAACTCCAGGCCGATCCGCTTGATCAGGCCGAGCTGCTGCTCCAGCCACCAGGCGTGATCTTCTTCGGTGTCCTGCAGCTGCTTGAGCAGCATGTCGCGGCTGACGTAATCGCCGTGCTCTTCACACAGCTTCATGCCGGCAGCGAGCGCAGCGCGCACTTCGTATTCCACCACCAGATCGCGCTCGAGCATCTCCACCACGGTCTTGCCGGGCGCAAACTCAGACGGCCGCATGTCCGGGTCGCCTTCCAGGAACAGGATGCGCCGCAGCAGCGCGTCGGCGTGCTCGGTCTCTTCCTGCATCTCGTGATTGATGCGCTCGTACAGCGCCATCAGGCCCTGATCTTCGTAACGGCGCGAATGCAGGAAATACTGGTCGCGTGCCGCCAGCTCGCCGCGCAGCAGCTGCTTGAGGTAATCGACGACTTCGGGATGGCCTTTCATGGTGTGCTCCAGCGACGCAATGCGCGCATGGTGCCCTAAGCCGCCGGGCAATGATCTAATCGGAATCACTTTCAGTTGCGTTGCCACCAGACCCGCCACCGTCATGACGGCGCGCCACACTTTGACCGAGCTCAAGGAATCGACAATGCGCAAATGGCTGGGCCGGCTGGTGCTGGCAATCGTGGTGTTGGGCGTGGCGGCCGTGTTGGCCGTGTATCTGTTGATGCGTGGCAGCCTGCCGCAGCTGGACGGCAATAACGCGCTGCACGGCCTGGCGGCGCCGGTCAGCGTGCAGCGCGACCGATTGGGCGTGGTCACCATCGATGCGGCCAGCCAGGTCGATGCAATGCGCGCGCTTGGCTATGTGCACGCGCAGGAGCGCTATTTCGAGATGGATCTGATGCGCCGCGCGCCGGCCGGTGAACTCTCCGAGCTGTTTGGCGCCGCGGCGCTGGACCTGGACAAACGCAACCGCGTGCATCGGTTGCGCGCACGCGTGCATGCCAGCCTGAACCTTGCTGCAGGCAGCCAGCGCGCAGCATTGCAGGCCTATACCGACGGCGTGAATGCGGGGCTGGCGGCCTTGCGCGTGCGTCCATGGCCGTACCTGCTGCTGCGGCAGACACCGCGCGCATGGACGCTGGACGATTCCATCCTGACCGGCATGGCGATGTACGCCGACCTGCAGGACAACGACAACCAGACCGAACTGGCCATCGCACGCATCCGCGCGGTGGTGCCGCCCGCACTGGCGGCGCTGCTCGATCATCAGGGCTCCAGCTGGGATGCACCGCTGTTCGGGCCGGCACTGGGCGATGCGGCGCTTCCGGAAGCGGCAACGCTGGATCTGCGGCGTTTGCCGCATCCAGCCGCCGCACCACGCGCCGAACAACCGACCCCGGGCAGCAACAACTTCGCCGTGGACGGCAGCCTCACCCGCGATGGTCGCGCCATCGTCGCCGACGACATGCACCTGGGCCTGCGTGCGCCCAACATCTGGTTCCGCGCGCGCTTGCGGTATCCGGATACCAGCGCGCCCGAGGGCAAGGTGGATGTCACCGGCTTCACCCTGCCCGGCCTGCCGGCGGTGGTGGTCGGCAGCAATGGGCACGTGGCCTGGGCGTTCACCAACAGCTATATCGACACGGCGGATTTCGCGCGGATTGCGCCAGCCACGCCCGGGCATCCGCAAGCGCTCACCACGCATGTCGAAACGATTCGTGTGGCAGGCGCTGCACCGGTAAGTTTTCCCGTTCGCGAGGCGGTCTGGGGCCCGATCCTGCACGAGAATGCCGACGGCAGTTTGCTCGCACTGCGCTGGGCCGCGCAGCTTCCCGGCGCAATCCGCCTGGATTTCGCGCAGATGAGCAGCGCGGCGGATCTGCAGGCGGCCTTTGCGGTGGCGGATCGCTCGGGCATTCCCGCGCAAAATCTCGTACTGGCCGATCGCAGCGGGCGTATCGCCTGGCGGCTGATCGGTGCACGCCCGGCACGCAACGCGGGGTGCAGCCCGAGCGGTATTGCCGAACTTGCAACCTCGGCGCAGGAGTCGAACGAGGCGTTGCCTGCGGCTGCTGGCGCGGTCGCCTCCGAACCTGCGCCGACCGGCTGCGTGCCATGGCCCGTGCGCAGCGATGAAGCGCCGGCCTTGATCGACCCACCCTCGCGCCGGCTCTGGACTGCCAACAGCCGCATCGTCGATGCGCAACAGCTGGCGACACTCGGCAATGCCGGCTACGACCTGGGCGCGCGCGCGCAGCAGATTCGCGACGACTTGTTCGCCAAACAGCGTTTCAACGAACTGGATCTGCTTGCCATCCAGCTCGACGATCGCGCCGTGCTGCTCACGCGGTGGTGGCAGTTGTTGCGCAGCGTGGTCGAACACAGCAAGGACCCGGCGCTGCAACAGATCGAAGTCGCCACGCGGCAGTGGGACGGGCATGCGTCCACCGGCTCGGTGAGCTATCGCATCGTGCGCGGTTTTCGCAGCATGACCATCGATGCCGTGGAAGCCGGACTGCTGGCACCGGCAAACGCTGCGCTTGGCGATGACTTCGTGCCGCCGCGTCGCGCGCAGTTGGAAGGCATCGTCTGGCCGATGCTGCAGCAGCGCCCTGCACATTTGTTGCCGCCCACGTACACCAGTTGGGATCAGCTGCTTGCCGATGCTGCACGCAGTGCGCAGACGGATTTAGCTACGCAGGACGGCCCCTTGAGCGAGCGTACCTGGGGCGAGCGCAATACCGCCGCGATCTGCCACCCGATCGCGCGCGCGTTGCCTGACCTCGCCAAGCGCTGGCTGTGCATGCCGCCCGATCAACTGCCCGGCGATCGCGACATGCCGCGCGTACAAGGCCCGGCCTTCGGCGCCTCCGAACGCATGGTGGTCTCGCCAGGCCACGAACGCGACGGCATCGTGCATATGCCCGGCGGCCAGAGCGGACATCCGTTGTCGCCGTTCTGGGGCGCGGGGCATGACGATTGGGTGCATGGCCGGCCGACCCCGTTTCTGCCGACGGCTACGCGTTACACGCTGCGATTGCAGCCGAATTAGGCGTGGTCGTGTTGTCTCGTGTGTCGATACGGATTTCGTTGGTGAATACGGGTTTCAACGAAAGCAAAACGCTTGGGTGAGCTGCGTTAGCCCCTCTCCTGCGGGAGAGGGGTTGGGGTGAGGGTACGGGCATCAAGCAGTGCTGGATTGCACGCGGCGCGCCTCTATCCATTCGAGTCAACAGCGCTATGGCGTGGGCGAGCACGATGCTGCGCTCGTACCCTCATCCGCCCTTCGGGCACCTTCTCCCGGTGGGAGAAGGGATGCGCTACGCGTTTGCGTGTCCACATGTCTGAAGTTCTGCGTTCTACAAATCTGCACGTCTGCAAACCTCCACCCTGCACCTCTCAACACCCACGCCCGGCTCAACACCCACACCCGGCCACCTCTAGCGGTCCACGCAGCGAAGCGAGCACATCATGCTAAGATGCATTTGATAACCATTCCCATTAGTGACCAATGCGCCCCACGCTCCTTGTCACCGCGCTTACCGCTGCGCTCGCCCTACACTCGCCATCCGCTTTCGCTCAGCACACCAGCACCTCAGCAACCGTCACCGAACTGGATGGCGTCGACGTCGTCGGCCGTGCGCAGACGCTGTACAAATCCGACGACGCCGCAGTGGCCACACGCACCGATACGCCGCTGGCGCTGGTGCCGCAGTCGGTGCAGGTGCTGCCGCGCGAGTTGATCGACGACCAGGCGGCGCGGCAGATCACCGATCTGTATCGCAGCATCAGCGGCATCAGTTTCTTCAGCTATGCCGGCGTCACCCTGCGCGGATTCCGCCAGGAAAACGTGTTGTACGACGGATTGCGCGGCGATCCGTATGCGGGCTTCTCGGTGCCGCAGCTGTTCAATATCGAACGTGTGGAAGTGCTCAAGGGCCCGGCCGGTGCGTTGTACGGCGGCGGCGAGCCCGGTGGCGTCATCAATTACGTCACCCGCAAACCCGGCCACCAGGCTGCGCGTCGGGCGGAGCTGCAGGTAGGCAATCAATCCTTCGGTGCGGCCTCGTTCGAAGCCACCGGCCCGGCACGCGACGATGGGCGCATCCGCTACCGCATCGGTGCTTATGCCGATGGCGAGGATGGTTTTCGCTGGAACACCGATAGCCAGAGCCAGATCGGCGATGCGTCGGTGGCGTTCGACATCGGCCAGACCGGCGAGCTCACGCTGCAGTACACCGACATCACCCAGAACCTGGGCGGCAATCGCCTGCGTGGCGTGCCGGTGGACGACGACGGCAACTTCCTCACCGATCGTCGCTGGAATCACAACGAGCCCACCGATTTCCTCGACATGCGCGCCAAAGTGGCGTTTGCGCAGTACCGCTTTGCGCCGTCGGATGCGTGGGACGTGGACATGGCGCTGCGCTGGTTCAAGAACGACGAGCATCAGATCTATCACGAGCCGATGGGCTTGATCGACCGCGATGGCGACGGCACCGCCGAATGGATGACGCGGCAGTTGCGCAATCAGTTCCGCGACAACGATGCGATCTCCAGCAACGTCAACGCGATCTTCCGCACCAGCATCGGCGCGATCGAACACAAGCTGCTGATGGGCGCGGATTACTACCGGCTGGATGCGGATTTCCGCGCGCAAACTGCAAATACCGCCGATACCGGACGCACGCGCGGACCGGTGCCGGGCATCGATCTGCTCAACCCGGTGTACGGGCGCAGCGGCTTTTACGACTATGGGCTGGACAGCCTGCCCTGGCGGGCCACCAGCACCCGCAGCCAGCGTTATGGCGCCTATCTGCAGGACGAACTCACGCTGACGCCGCGCTGGTATGCGATGGCCGGGCTGCGTTGGGACGGCTTCAAGGACGACAACCTGCTGGATGGCTCGCGCGTCACCGGCAACGATCTCAGTTGGCGCGTGGGCAGCACCTTCGTGTTGCGCGATGGCGTCAACGCGTACGCGAGTTATGCAAGCGGTTTTCTGCCGCAGGATGCGGCAAATCAGGACAGCAGCGTCGGCGGGCCGTTCGATCCCGAGCGCAGCACGCAATGGGAAGTCGGTCTGAAAACCGCGCTCAACGATGGCGGGCTCACCCTCAACACCGCGCTGTATCGCATCGAGCGCAGCAATATCGTGCAGGCTAACGGCAGCATCGTCGATGGCGTCAATCAACTCTCCGCCCTCGGCCTGGTCCGCAGCGAAGGCCTGGAAGTGGATCTGTTGGCCGACCTCACCGAGCGTTGGGTGCTCAATCTGACCTACGCCTACAACGATGCGCGCGTGCTCGATGCAGGCACCAACGGCATCACCAATGCCTCCGGCGACCGCTTTGCCAATGCACCGCGCAACAACTTCGGCCTGTGGACGCGCTACGACCTGCCGGCCTGGAAATCGGCAATCGCCTTTGGTGCCGATTACGTGGGCGAGCGGGTCAGCCTGGAAGGCCAGCGCGTCAAACCGTATGCGATCTTCGACATCAGTTGGCAGACGCAGTGGGATGCGTGGAAGCTGCAGGTCAACGTCAAGAACCTGTTCGACAAGGTCTATGCGGTGAGCGGTTTCACCGAACGCACCGGGCATTTTCCGGGCGAACCGCGTCGCGTCTATGCGCAGCTGGCTTACAGTTTTTAGGCGTGGCAGCCGCGCACGTACTCAGATCTTGATCACTGCGCTCAACTGTGACGTTCGTCAGCCAATCCGGCGTGCCGCGCACGCCGTTGCGGCCTCGACCACAGCGACGCAATGAACCTGCGCAGAATCGCGCACGCCGGAATCAGCCAGACCTTAACGTTCGGTGGGACACACTAGAGGCCGTCGCGATATGGAGTTCATCTCCACACCATCGCTCCCCTCCCCTCACTGACCGGAATCCGCATGCCTCAGCTTGCCCGCTCCGTTTCCGCCCTGTTGCCATTGTTCATTGCCACTGCCTGCTCGGCTGCGCCACCCGCAAAATCCGGCCCACCGGACGCGCCCGTCGCCGCGTGCACCGCCAAAGTGCGCCCCGGCCAGGATCTGCAAAAAGCCATCGACAAGCTTTCGCAAAGCGATACGCCTGCGGTGTTGTGCCTGGAAAAAGGCGAATTTCCGCTCAACGGCCTGGTCTCGATCCACCGCGGCAATCTCACCTTGCGCGGCAAGGGCCCGACCACCGTGCTGCGCATGGCCGATGGCGTGCAGCAGCCGGCGCTGGTGGTCGGCGATTACGAAAATCAGCAGCCGATCGGTGTGATCCGCAACGTCAGCATCGAAGACATGCAGATCGTCGCCAGCACCGGCGACAAGGAATTCATGCCCGAGCGCCCGTATCTGAGCAATAGCGCGGTGGTGGTGCGATCCGGCCAGGGCATCCGGCTTGCTGGCCTGCAGGTCAACAAGTGCCGCAGCGCCTGCCTGTTGAGCGAGTACGACACGCGCGAGATCACCATCGAAAACAACGACGTCTCCGGTGCGATCTGGGATGGCGTGTCGTTCAACCGCACCGCCAAGGTCACCATGGTCAACAACTACATCCACGACAACGTGGCGGCAGGCCTGACCACCGAGCACCTGGAAGACAGCGAAATCCGCAACAACCGCTTCGAGCGCAATGGCAGCCAGGGCATCTATCTGTCGGATGCGCGGCGCAACCGCTTCAGCAACAATCAGTTCGAAGGCAACAAGGTCGCCGGCATCTTTCTGGCCTGCGCGATTCGTTACCGCACCCCGGAAATCCTGTGCTGGGACAACAGCATGAGCCAGGACAACGTGTTCGAGAACAACCGCTTTGCCAGCAATCCGTTCACCTACACCATCGGCGTGGACCGCGCTGCCAACTGCACTGCGGGCGACTTCAAGCCGAACCTGTGGCGCAACAACCAGGCCGATGTGGCCGGTGTGGATATCGAGCCGCAGCGCTACGGCTATTGCGTGCGCCACGAGTGATCGCAACAGCGGCCGGCGGTGCGTGAGTACCTGCCGGCCGCTGCAGTTGCAGCGATGTTACGAAGCCAATGCCTGTTCGTGCACGCCGGCAATCGCACGACCGGACGGGTCGGCCATCGCGGCAAAACTCGCATCCCAGGCAATCGCGGTCGGCGACGAACACGCGATCGACTTGCCGCCAGGCACCGTCTCCGCAGCCGCCTGGCTGGGGAAGAACTGCGCAAACAGCGTGCGATAGAAATACGCTTCCTTGGTCTGCGGCGGATTGACCGGATAGCGCTTGTCGGCCGCGGCCAGCTCGCGGTCGCTCACATGCGCGGCGGCATGCGCCTTGAGTCCATCGATCCAGCCATAGCCCACGCCATCGCTGAACTGTTCTTTCTGTCGCCACAGAATCGACTCGGGCAGATAGCCGGCGAATGCTTCGCGCAACACGCCCTTTTCCATGCGCATGGCGCCGCTGCTGGTCTTGTCGATCATCTTGAAACTGGCATCCATGCGCATCGCCACATCCAGGAACTCGCGATCCAGGAACGGCACGCGCGGCTCCACACCCCAGGCCATCATCGACTTGTTGGCGCGCAGGCAATCGAAGTTGTTTAGCGCATCGAGCTTGCGCACCAGTTCCTCATGGAATTCGCGCGCGTTCGGTGCCTTGTGGAAATACAGGTAGCCGCCGAAGATTTCATCGCTGCCTTCGCCGGAGAGCACCATCTTGACGCCCATCGCCTTGATCCGCCGCGCCAGCAGAAACATCGGCGTGGAGGCGCGAATGGTGGTGACGTCGTAGGTCTCGATGTGGCGGATGACTTCGGGCAGCGCATCCAGGCCTTCTTCGAAGGTGTATTCGAAGCCGTGATGCACGGTGCCCAGCGCGGCGGCAGCGACTTCGGCGGCGGCCAGATCCGGCGAGCCTTTCAAGCCGATCGCGAACGAATGCAGGCGCGGCCACCAGGCTTCGGTGGTGTCGTTCTCTTCGATGCGATGACGTGCGTAGCGCGCGGCAACGGCAGCGACCAGCGACGAATCCAAGCCGCCAGACAACAGCACGCCGTACGGCACGTCGGTCATCAACTGGCGATGCACTGCACGCTCGAACGCCTCGCGCAATTCCTGCAACTGCACCTGCACGCCTTCCACTTCGGCGTATTCGCGCCAGGCGCGCTCGTAGTAGCGGCTCAATGCGCCGGTGGCGCTGTCGTACCAATGGCCGGGCGGAAACTGCGCGGCATCGGCGCAATCGTCGACCAGCGATTTCAGTTCGGAGGCCACCAGCAAGCGGCCTTCGCGATCATGGCCCCAGTACAGCGGCACCACACCGATCGGGTCGCGCGCGATGATCACCCGCCCTGCAGCCTTGTCCCATAGCGCGAACGCAAAGATGCCGTTGAGGCGGTTGAGGTATGAAGCCGGCGCGTCTTCGCGATACAGCGCGTTGATCACCTCGCAATCGGAGCCGGTCTGGAACGCGTACGGCTGCGTCAGCTCCTGCTTGAGCTCGCGATGGTTGTAGATCTCACCGTTCACTGCGAGGGCGAGCTGCCCATCTTCGGACAGCAACGGCTGCGAACCACCGGCCGGGTCGACGATGGCCAGCCGCTCATGCACCAGGATCGCGCCGGTATCGACATACACGCCGCTCCAGTCGGGACCGCGATGGCGCTGCCGTTGCGAACATTCCAGTGCCTGCCGGCGCAATGCCTGCAGATCGTCACCGGGTTGCAGGCCGAAAATACCGAAGATGGAACACATGGAAACACTCCTGAAGAAACTGCGGGGGTTGGCGGCCGGTGGAAGAGCGTGCTGCACGAAATGACACCCATAAAAAAACCCGCATCGGCCGATGCGGGTTTTCTGATTCCTGGGCGTTTGCTGTACTTCGCCTAGTCGCAGATCCGCATCGGCCGCGCACGATTATTCGCGCGCAGATTGTTGCGGTTGGCGTTATTGACGAGGTTTGGCAGGAGCGAGGACATGACTCGACCGTATCCCGCTTTCGACGGCGGCGCAACTGTTGCGATGGCAACCAAGCCCGGCATCGCAGACCACGCCGCGGTCGCACCGGCGTATTGCGAGGATAATGACCGCCCCAACAATCGGCAGTAATGGAATGACCCCACGCATCGGACGCATGCCGCCCCTGGCCCTGTTGCTTGCAGTGTTGCTGCAGGCCTGCAGCAGCAGCCCTCCGCGCACCGATCCAGTCTATCTGCAACAGCTGGAACAACAGGCGGCCGATGGCAGTTTCGACAGCGCGTGGAATGCGGCCGAACGCCTGGAGGCACGCAACGACCCGCGCGCCATCCCCTGGTACGAACGTGCCGCGGCGATCACCCCGTGGACGTTCCGCAACACCCGCGCCGAACTGGCGCTGGGACGAATCTGGGCAAGCGGGACGCTCTTCCATCCCGACAGCCCGCACGTCGACCAGCGCGTCGCATTACGTGCGTCGCCGCGCAAGGGCGAGCGCTGGTACCTGGCAGCGGCCATGCATGGAAACCCGTATGCCATCGCCGAGCTCGCCAAGTTCCACCGCGACCGTGGGGAGGCGGCTGCGGCGTTGCGCTGGGATCTGCGCGCGACGATCTATGAGCGCTCCGCATCCGGATCGTCGGGGCTTCCCGCCGCCATCGCGCCAAGCGGCGGTGCATTGCACCCGCTGGTACGCGACATCCAGCGCCGCGCCCGTAACGGCGATGCCGAGGCGCAGGTCGATCTTGGCGCGCTCCATGAAAAAGGAATGGGTGGCGTGGACAGAGACGGTACGGAGGCGCTGCACTGGTACCGGCGCGCGGCGGACCAGGGCAACGTGTATGGCCAGTATTTCTCCGGTCTGCTGCTCGGACGCGGCAGCAGCGGCGTGACGCGCGACGTGGAGACGGCGGCAGCCTGGTTTGCCAAGGCGTCCGCACAGACGTTCTATATCGCCGACGAATCGCATTGGCGCGAGGCGATCAAACCGCCGTTCTGGACGTTCGACTAGCCCCCGAGCCTTGTGCGTCCATGCCACCTGGCAGCGCAATGCAAGCGAGATGCTGCTGCAATCCAAAAGGTCTTAGTGCAGCTTGGCGATGCCCGCGTCGCGCAGCAGCATCGGCATGCCGCAGGTGAACACATGCCGTGGCGCTGGCTGCGTAGTGTGCAAACCAGCGCGTGGCATGGGCATGTCCTGGCAACTCAGACCAGCAGGCGTTCGATCAGCGTGCGGTACAACGCCGGCAGCGCGTCCAGATCGGCCACGCGCACATGCTCGTCGACCTGGTGGATGCTGGCGTTGACCGGGCCGATCTCGATGCATTGCGCACCCAGCGGTGCGATGAAGCGCGCATCGGAGGTACCGCCGCCAGTGCTCTCTTCCGGCGGCGCTCCCGCAAACTGGCCCAGCACCTCGCGCGCGATGCTGCGCAGGCGCCCTTCCGGGGTGTAGAACGGCTCGCCGCTGCGATGCCAACGCAGCGAATACTCCAGCGCGTGGCGATCCAGCACTGCGGCAATCTCCGCTTCCAATCGCGGCGCATCCCAATGCGGGGTGTAACGCAGATTGAAGGCCACCTGCAGCTCGCCGGGAATCACGTTGTTGGCGCCGGTGCCGGCATGGATATTGGAGATCTGCAGGCTAGTCGGCGGAAAACTTTCGAAGCCCTCGTCCCAGCGTCGTGCGACCAGTTCGGCCAAGGCCGGTGCTGCCAGATGGATCGGATTACGCGCCTTGTGCGGGTACGCCACATGCCCCTGCACGCCTTTCACCGTCAGCGTGCCGGACAGGCTGCCGCGACGGCCGACCCGCAACAGATCGCCCAACCGCTCGGTGGACGACGGCTCACCGGTGATGCACCAATCGATCGCCTGCCCCCGCTCGCGGAACAGCTCGGCCACCCGCCGCACGCCATCGATGGCATCGCCTTCTTCGTCGGAGGTCAGCAGCAGCGCCAGCGTGCCGGTGTGCTGCGGATGCGCGGCAACGAACTGTTCGGCGGCGACCACGAAGGCGGCCACTCCACTCTTCATGTCGGCGGCGCCGCGCCCGTACAGCACGCCATCGCGAATCTGCGGGTCGAACGGATCGCTGGTCCACGCCTCGCGCGGCCCCGGCGGCACCACATCGGTGTGGCCGAGCAGCACCAGCACCGGCGCACCGCTGCCGTGCGTGGCCCATAGATTGTCCACCTCGCCCAGGCGCAGGTGTTCGATAGCAAATCCGGCGCGCGCCAGCCGCTGCGCGATCAGTTCCTGGCAGCCGGCATCGTCCGGCGTCACCGACGGGCGGGAGATCAGTTCACAGGTGAGGTCAACAATGTCGGACATGATCGGAAATCACTGGAGAAGTTGGGAGCTGTGGCAGCACCGGATCACGCAACGCCAAAGCGCTGCTTGAAACTGTTGTCCGAAAATCCCTGGCTGAGCTGACCGTCATCGGTGATGACCACCGGCCGGCGGATCAGTTGCGGATACTCGCGCAGCAGCAGTTTCCATTCGGCTGCGCTGGCGGCGGCCTTGCGGTTGTCCGGCAGCTGCCGCCAGGTGGTCGACGACTTGTTGATCAGTGCATCGAATCCGCCGGCCTGCTCGGCCCACGCCACCAGCGTCTCCGGCTCGGGCTTGTGATCGCGGTAATCGACGAAGGTGTAGGCGACATCGAAGCGGTCCAGCCACTTGGTGGCTTTTTTGCAGGTGTCGCAGTTTTTGAGTCCGTATAGCGTGGTCATGTCATGCAGCTCCTGTAGTTACGCGGCGCGCATCGGCGCGCGCCATCAGGTCGGTGGCAAGCAGTCCGGGCGACCGGCCGCGGGCAGGTAGGAAGATCACCGGTGCGTCGCCGGCCTGCACCTGCAGTGCCAGGCGCACCGGCGGAATCAGCCAGGCCGGCTCGACCGCGCGCAAGTCACGCAGGTCGATGCGCTGCCGCCGTCCCTGGCGCTCGATCAGCAAGGCATCGCCGGCGTCGTACACCTGCGCCCAGCGCGCCGGTTGCCGCAGCCAACGCAGGGCCATCGCCACCACCAGCGCCGGCACGATCCAGTGCCACGGCCCGCCGGTTGTGACCCTAGGATCGCGGGTCAGCACACCGACCGTGTAGAGCACACCCCAGCCCAGCCAGAATGCCGGGATGCCCCACCGCACCCAGCGCGACGCAGCCCTGGAGAGGATGCCCTCGCGCGCGTCCGGTTGCGTGCTCAATCGGCCAGGCCGCGCAGCAGCTCATTGACGCTGGTCTTGCTGCGCGTCTTGGCATCCACCTGCTTGACGATCACTGCGCAATACAGCGAGTGCGAGCCATCCTTGGATGGCAGCTGCCCGGACACCACCACGCTATACGGCGGCACGTAGCCATACGAGATTTCGCCGGTGGCACGGTTGTAGATGCGCGTGCTCTGGCCGATGAATACGCCCATGCCGATCACGCTGTGATGGCCCACCACCACGCCTTCCACCACTTCCGAACGCGCGCCGATGAAGCAGTGATCTTCGATAATCGTCGGGCTGGCCTGCAGCGGTTCGAGCACGCCGCCGATGCCTGCGCCACCGGACAGATGGCAGTGCTTGCCGATCTGCGCACACGAACCCACCGTGGCCCAGGTGTCGACCATGCTGCCTTCGCCGACGTACGCGCCGATATTGGTGAAGCTCGGCATCAGCACCACATCCTTGCCGAAATAGCTGCCGCGACGCGCCACCGCGCCCGGCACCACACGCACACCGGCCTTGCGGAACTCGGCCTCGTTGAACCCGGCAAAACGTGATTCCACCTTGTCCCAGAACGGCGCCGGCTGCGCCTCGATCACCGCCATCTCGTTGACACGGAAATACAGCAGCACGGCCTTCTTCAGCCACTCGTTGACGGTCCAGCCGCCCTGCCCGTCCGGCTCGGCGACGCGGAACTCGCCGCTCTCCAATCCGTCGATGACGCGGGTGACAATGGCGCGGGTGGAGCCGTCGATTTCGTCGATGGTCAAGCTGGCGCGGCGCTCGAATGCGCTCTCGATAGCTAATTTGAGTTCGTCAGTGCCCACCTGCGCGGCAACGCTGTGCACGGCCTTTTCGGCGATCGGCAGTTTCTTCGCAGCGGCAGCCTTTCTGGCCACTGGCGCAGACACCACGCTGGTCGGCTGCCTGGCCACGCGCGGTGCGCTGGCGGCGACTTTCTTTGCAACGCTCTTCTTGGCGGCAGCCTTGGTGTCGGCAGCTGCGACAGCGGTGGCCTTGCGCGCAACAGGCAGCTTGCCAGGCTTACTGACCGACTTGTTGTCACCGGCGCCGCTCGCCTTGCTGCTCTTTGCGGTCGCGCGCGCAGGCGCTGCGCTGGTCGTGGTCGCGCTCTGCTTGCGCGCAGTCTTCTTGGTAGCCATGGGGTCTCCGGAGGTGCTAGGTGGGATCGAGACAGGCGCACAGCGCATCGCGCAGCGCCTGCCGGGCGGATTCGGACAACGGGCGGTCGTGCTCGTCGGTGATCTGGAACTGGTCTTCGGCGCGCTCGCCAAACGTGGCGATGCGCGCGTCGTGCACGCGCAGGTGTTGCAGGCGCAGCACGTTGGCCACGTCGGCCAGCAAGCCGGGGCGATCGGGGGCGACCAGGCTGATGCGGGTGCGGCGGCCGCCAGCGCTTTCGCTGAATTCCACGCGCGGCGCAAAGCGGAAATGGCGCAGCTGGCGCGGCACCGCACGCCGCGAGGGACGCACCTTCTGCAGGTCGCCGGCCAGCACCTGCCGCAAGGCCGCAGCCAGACGCTGCGGGTCGCCATCGGCAGAGCTGTCCTGCGGCAGCACTTCGAACACGTCGAAGATGGCATCGTTGGGTGCATCCAGCACGCGTGCGCGGTGGATGCCGTAACCCTTGCGATCCAGCGTGGAGACGATCGCCGAGAACAACCCGTCACGGTCGCGCGAGTACACGAACACTTCCAGTGCGTCGTTATCCGGCACTGCGCGACGCGCCTTGACTGTGGTCTGGCCGATCTGCACTTCGATCAGCGAAACCGCCTGCCAGGCCAGTTGCTCGGGACGGAAACGCAGGAAATTCTCGTCCGGCATGCCGGCGAACTGACGATCGATGGTGGCATCGTCGTGGCCTTGCGCCTGCATCAGCGCGCGCGCGGACTCGCGCGCTTCGCGCAGGCGTTCTTCGCGCGGCGGCGGATGTTCCAGACCTTCGCGTAATGCGCGGCGCGCAGCGAAATACAGATCGGCCAGCAGACGATCCTTCCAGGCATTCCACAATTTGGGGCTGGTGCCGGCGATGTCGGCGCAGGTCAGCAGATACAGATAGTCCAGCCGTTCGCGCGTGCCCACCAGTGTGGCGAAACGATGGATCACCTCCGGGTCGGAGATGTCCTGCTTCTGCGCGGTCACCGACATGCGCAGATGCTGCTCCACCAGCCAGGCCACCAGGGCGGTATCGCCTTCGCTGAGCCGATGCGCCTGGCAGAATGCGCGCGCATCCACCGCGCCCAGCTCGGAGTGATCGCCGCCGCGGCCCTTGGCGATGTCGTGAAACAGACCGGCCAGCAGCAGCAATTCCGGCTTGCGCAAGCGCGGCCAGACTTCGTGCGTGATCGAAAAACGCTCGTCGGCGCGACCGGTCGCAAACAGCGCGATATTCCGCAGCACCATCAGCGTGTGCTGGTCCACCGTGTAGACATGAAACAGGTCGAACTGCATGCGCCCGGACACGCTGGCGAATGCGGGAATCCACTGCCCCAGCACGCCCAGGCGCGCCATGCGATTTAGCGTTTCCATCGCACGGGGGCCGCGCAGCAGCGCCATGAAACGGTCGCGCGCGGTGGCGTCAGCCACCTCGTAAGCCGGCAGCTCGCGCAGCACCTCGGCCAGCGCGCGCGCGGTCAGCGAATGCAGGCCGCGCACCTCGCGATGCGCCGCCCACTGCGCAAACAACGCGAATACCTGCAGCACATCGCCGGCCGGCCAATCATCCGCGTCGGCCGCCAGATAGCCGCGGCGCAGACTGAAGCCGCCACCGAGCGGTTCCGGTACCGCTTCGCCATCGAACTGCTCTTCGAAGCGCTGCAACAACCGGTCGCTGATGCGGCGGATCAATGCAGCGCTGCGATAGAAGCGCTGCATCATCTTTTCCACGCCCAGGCTTTCCGGGTCGTCGGCAAACCCCAGCCGCTGCGCCAGGGTCTTTTGATAGTCGAAACGCAGGCGTTCTTCCGGCCGGTTGGCGACGATGTGCAAACCGAAGCGCAGCCGCGCCAGTTCTTCGCGCTCGCGCCGCAGCGCTGCAGCCTCGTCGAAGCCGACATGGCCGAGCCCGACCAGCGCTTCCAGATCCTTGACGCCGAACGCACGCAGCGCCATCCAGCCCAGCGTCTGCAGATCGCGCAAGCCGCCAGGGCCGTCCTTGATGTCCGGTTCCAGATTGTCGGCGGTGTCGCCAAAGCGCTGATGCCGCGCCAGCAGCTCTTCGCGCTTGGCCTGGAAGAATTCGCGCGCCGGCCACACCCGTTGCGGGGCGATCGCTGCGGCCAGTGCAGCGCGCGCCTCGCTCCCCGCAACCAGCGGGCGCGATTCGATCAATGCGGTCAGCACGGTCTGGTCGGCTGCAGCGGCGGTGCACTGCGCAGCGGAGCGCACCGCATGACTGATCGGCAAGCCCACATCCCACAGCAATGCGAACAAGCGCGCCAGGGCCTGCTCATGCTGTTGCTGCACCGCGCTTTCGCCCAGCACCAGCACATCCACGTCCGAACGCGGAAACAGTTCGCCACGCCCGTAACCGCCAACCGCATGCAGCGACAACCCGGCATCGGCCGGGATGCAGCGCGTCCAGGCATTGCGCATCAATTGGTCGACCGCGCGTGCGCGCAAGGCCACCAGGCGTTCGATCGGTTCGCCTTGATCGAAGCGCTTGCACAACCGCATGTCCGCATGCACCAGCAGCGGACGGGCCTGCGCGGCCCACTCGGCATCGCCGGCGACACCCGGGTCGGGTCGATCCGCCGGCGTGGCCGTCATACCGGGGCGGGCGCGTTCGTCGACAGCGTCAGCACATCCACGCCGTCTTCGGTCACCGCGACCATGTGTTCCCACTGCGCGGACAACTTGCGGTCCTTGGTGACCACGGTCCAGCCATCGGGCAGCGTCTTATGGTGGTAGGTGCCTTCGTTGATCATCGGCTCGATGGTGAAGGTCATGCCGGGCTTGAGCACCAGGCCTTCGCCGGGGCGGCCGTAATGCATCACCTGCGGCTCGTCGTGATAGACCTTGCCGATGCCGTGGCCGCAGTAATCGCGCACCACGCTGAAGCGCTCGGCCTCGGCGAACTTCTGGATCGCATGGCCGACATCGCCCAGCGTCGCACCAGGCTTGACCGCGCGGATGCCGCGCCACATCGCTTCGTAGGTGGTATCGACCAGGCGCTTGGCCATCACCGACGGCGTGCCGACGTAATACATGCGGCTGGTATCGCCGTGCCAGCCGTCCTTGATGACGGTGACATCGATATTGACGATGTCGCCTTCCTTCAGGATCTTGGCCGCACTCGGGATGCCGTGACAGATCACGTTATTGACCGAGGTGCACACGCTTTTGGGGAAGCCGCGATAACCGACATTGGCAGGAATGGTGCCCTGCACGTTGACGATGTGGTCGTGGCAGATGCGGTCCAGCTCGGCAGTGGTCACGCCCGGTTGCACGTGCGGGGCCACGATGTCGAGCACCTCGGCGGCCAGGCGGCCGGCGACGCGCATCAGTTCGATTTCTTCTTTGGTTTTTAGATTGACGCTCATGCTCGGGATTATCGCCGATTCGGGCTGAATCTGAACGACCCGCGCGGGCGTTTTTGCGTAATCCATGCCAACGTCCTGAAACGGACCCGGCAGCAGGAAATTGGCGCTATTGCCTATTCATGTGTGATGCGGTTCGTCTCGCGTCAAAACCCTGCAGACGAAGTCATCTGCAAGACATCACATTTTGTTGCAAAAGATTCAACGTAAACAGCTACATAGGCAGTTAATTCGGCGTTATCTTTGGCACAGCTGATGCATTGGAGGAAGGGCGACACGTCGTCGCGCCACCAATGACCAGACCGGTCAAGGAAATGTCCATGCGTACTGTCCGTCCTGTCCTGCTGTCCCTCGGCCTGCTCTCGACCATTGGCGTTGCCACAGCAGCGGATACCACTACGTTCAACGTCAAGATTGCTGTCACCAAGGCCTGCACCATCACGGCGGCGTCTGCGACGGACGTCGACTTCGGCTCGGTGTTGTCCACCTCGACCGCCAATGCCGACGCCAACGGCAGCGTGACCGCGCAGTGCACCGCGTTGACGCCGTACAACATCGCGTTGAGCGCAGGCAGCAATGCCGGCACCGCCAACGACGTCACCACCCGCCGCATGAAAAACACCGATGCACTGGTCACCACCAACAACTTCATCGCCTACCAGCTGTATCAGGATCTTGGACGCAGCACGGTGTGGGGCAGCACCAGCGGCACCAATACGCTGAGCCGTACCGCCACCGGCATCAACCAGGTCTATCCGGTCTACGGTCGTGTGACCAACCCGTCCGCCAACAATCCGGCGACCGGTGCGTACCAGGACACGATCACCGCCACGATCGTCTATTGAGCGCGCGCATGCCCTTGCACCACCGCCTGTCGTCTCGCATGCCGGCGTGGCTGGTCACGACCGGAATGGTCTTGACGCTCGCGCTGAGCAGCGCCTTGCCGCTGCTATCGGCACGCGCGGCCAGCCTGCAATTGGCACCGACCTCGCTGACGCTGAGCGCAGAACAGTCCGCCGACGGGTTGTGGCTGAGCAACAGCGGCGGCGTGCCGGTGCAGGTGCAGACCCGCGCCTATCGCTGGACCCAGCGCGACGGGCAGGACCAGCTCGACCCGACCCAGGAACTGCTGGTCAGCCCACCGATGCGCACCTTGGCCGCCGGCGAGCGCCAGCTGATCCGGGTGATCCGCGCCGGGCCTGCGCCGACCAGCCAGGAAGTCTGCTACCGCATCATCGTCGACGAGTTGCCCAATGCCGATGCCGACCGCAAGGGCATGCAGTTCGTGCTGCGCTACTCGGTGCCGATCTTCGTGCTGCCGCCCGGAAAAGCCGAGCCCACGCCGACCTTGAGCACGCAAGTGGTGGCCGGCAGCGACGGCAATGCGCAGATCCAGATCAGCAACACCGGCAATGGGCATGCCCAGGTCGCCGACCTGCAGCATCGGGTCGATGGCGCGACCAAGACCACATTGAACGGACTGGTGGGCTATGTGCTGCCCGGCCAGACCATGCGCTGGTCGTTGGGTGCACCGCTGGCGCAGTTCGCCCGCGGCACCATCATCGCAAGGATCAATGGTGAGGCGGACGAACGTACCCTGTTGGCAACGCCGACAGCGCCGTGACACGGCCCGGTTGGCGATGACGCTGCTCGCGACCGCCACCTGCCTGGGAAGCGCCGCGGCTGTCGATCTGGCCGACGTTGCCGCGCTGCCCGATCAAACCCCGCAAAGCGCCAGCGCACTGCCGCAGACGCTGTATCTGGACGTCACCCTGAATCAGGCCGACCGCGGCCTGGCGCCGTTCGAACTGGTGGACGGCCACCTGCGTGGATCGGTCGAAACGCTGCGCAAGCTCGGCTTCATCCTGGCCGAGCGCAACGCCGGCGAGCTGGTCGATCTGGATCGCCTGCCCGATGTGGAAGTGCGTTACGACGCCGCGCTGCAGCGGCTGGCGCTGCAGGTGCCGCTGGCGCAACTGTCGCTTTCCACCACGGTGTTGAAAGCCGAAGAAGTCGCCCCGCCCAGCGCCATCGCATCACCGGGCATGCTGCTCAATTACGACGTCTATGCCACGCGCAATGCCGGTGCCAGCAGCGTGTCGTTGGCGACCGAACTGCGCGGCTTCGGTATCGGCCGCGGCATGGTCGACACCACCGCCGTGTTCCTGGCCTACGACCGCCCGCAGGACCAGCGCTGGCGCAGCGAAGCGGTGCGTCTGGACAGCGCCTGGCAGATGGATTTCCCGGATACAGCCACCAGCCTGACGGTCGGCGACTTCTACAGCGGCTTTGTCGACTGGAGCCGTTCGATCCGCCTGGGCGGCGTGCAGATCGGCCGCAATTACGCCTTGCAGCCCTATCGCGTGTTGACGCCGACGCCGAGCTTTCTGGGCGAAGCGGCGGTGCCTTCGACCATCGAGCTGTATGTCGATGGCCTGCGCCAATACAGCGGCCAGGTGCCGGCCGGGCCGTTTCAGCTGGCCGCACAGCCGGGCATCAGCGGCACCGGCCAGGCGCAGATCGTGGTGACCGATGCGTTCGGCCGCGTGCGCCGGCTGGACTTCGCGTTCTACGGCACCCCGCAACTACTGGCGCGCGGCATTTCCGAATGGTCGGCCGGGATCGGCCACCTGCGCCAGGACTACGGCGTGCGCTCGTTTTCCTACGATGCGCGCACGGTCGCCAGCGCCACGCTGCGCAAGGGCCTGCGCGACGATTTCACCATTGAGGCGCATGCCGAAGCCGGCGGCGGCGTGGTCAATGCCGGTGCCGGCGGGATCTGGCTGCTCGGCGTGGGCGGGGTGTTCAACATCGCCTATGCGCATAGCCAGATGGATGCGCTGCGTGGCGGCCAGTACGTGCTGGGCTATGCCTGGAACAACCGTCGTTTCAACTTCAATCTCGGCACCCAGCGCACCCACGGCGACTACCGCGACCTGGGCGCGCTGCAGGGCGCATTGCCGGCACGCATCAGCGACCGCGCAGTGTTCGGCGTCAACGTCGCTCCGATCGGCTCGCTCGGCACCAGCTACGTGCGGCTGAGCTATCCGCAAGGCGACACCTCGCGCTATGCCAGCGTGTTCTGGTCGCGCAGTTTCGGGCGCAACTGGGCCGCCAATCTGTCCGGCAATCAGAACCTGGACGTGCGCAGCGATCGCAGCCTGTATCTGTCGCTATCGACCACCTTCGGCGAGCTGCGTCAGGCCAGCGCCTCGATGCAGCGCAACGGCAACCGCACCGGGTTTGTGGCCGATGTCAGCCAGCCGTTGCCGGGCGACGGCGACCTGGGCGGCATCGGCTGGCGCCTGCAGGGGCGTGCCGGCGACGATGCCAGCGGCGGCTTGGCCGAACTCGGCTGGTTGAACCGGGTCGGCCGCTACAACCTCGGCGCGGCCAATCAGGATGGCGACAACTTCGGCTATGCCAGCGCCAGCGGCAGCCTGGTCTGGATGAACGGGCGTGGCTTTGCCGCGCGCGATATCCAGGATGCCTTTGCGGTGGTGTCCACCGACGGCCAGGCCGGCATTCCGGTGCGGCTGGAGAATCGCTTGATCGGCGTCACCGATGCGCGCGGCACGCTGCTGGTCACCCCGCTGCAATCGTGGCAGCGCAACCAGTTGTCGATCGACACCTTGAACCTGCCGGCGGATCTGCGCGTGGACCGCGTCGATACCGCAGTGACGCCGCGCCAGCAATCCGGCGTCGCAGTGCGCTTCGGCATCACCCGCGTGCGCGCTGCGATCATCGTATTGCACGACGCACAAGGCGCCCCGCTGCCGGTGGGCAGCGTGGTGCAGCGTGAGGGCGATGCCGAACGCGTGGTGGTCGGCTACGACGGCGAAACCTATCTGGACAATCTGCAGAGCGACAACCGCCTGCTGGTCGACTTGCCGCAGGGCCGCTGCAGCGCGCAGTTCACCTATCCGGTCAACCCGAGCGGCATTCCGCGGGTGGGACCACTGCAATGCGTCACCGAGCAGAAAACGCCATGAACCTACGCGGCCTACACGGCCTCTGGCGCCTGGTGATTGCACTGGCTATCGCGATGTTATGGCTGACACCAAGCCAGCGCGCGCAGGCCGACACCACGTGTACCGTCACGCTGGGCACGCCGCTGGCGTTCGGCAATGTGGCAGCCAATGGCACCACCGATGCAGTGGCAACGCTCAACGTCTCCTGCGCAACCGCCGCGCTCAGCGTCCTGGGCTACGCACAAGTGAGCCTTTGCCTGGACCTGGGGCCAGGCAGCGCCAGCAGCGGGCTGTATGCACCACGCCGCATGCTCAACTCCACCAGCGACAGCCTGGACTTCCAGGTCTACAGCGATGCCACGCGCACCCAGATCTGGGGCGCCACGGGATCCACAACGCCGTCGCCGCGCACCTTGACGCTGTCGTACGGCGTCCCGGTGATCACCGGTGGCTCGCAGACGGCCACCATCACGCTGTACGGGCGCATTCCGGCCAACCAGATCCTGTCGGTCGGCAACCACACCAGCAGCTTTGGCGGCGCCGACACCGTGCTGCGCTATGCCTACAACGAGAGCATCATCGGCGTCCCATCGCTTCCGGGCAGTTGCATGGCCGGCGGCAGCGGCGCCAAGACCGCCAGCAACGCCTTCCCGTTCACCGCCTCGGCCAACGTGCCGGCACGCTGCAATACCTACGTCACCACCGACCTGGATTTCGGCAGCATTGCCGGCACCATCAACACCGCCATCGACCGCAGCTCCACCATCAGCCTGACCTGCACCAACCGCACCGCCTGGAACATCGGGCTGGGCGACGGCATCAACGCCACGGGCAGCGTCCGACGCATGCGGCATTCCAGCAGCGCCAATTACATCGCCTATGAGCTCTACAGAGACGTCGGCCGCGGCAGCCGTTGGGGGACCAGCATCGGCGTCGATACGCTCAGCGGCACCGGCAACGGAGTGGCCCAGACGGTGACCGTTTACGGCCGCGCGCCCGCACCGCAACTCCCCATCGCAGGCGACTACAACGACACGGTGACCGTCTCCATCACTTATTGACAGTTAATCAAGTTCGCATCCGGGGCGTCGCTATTTGTTACGTCTCCAATGCAAACGATTGCCTTCATGATGCCGGTCACCCTCCTGAAGCGCCTGATGCTGCTTGCTCTGTTCTGCAGCGCGTCTGTGGCCAATGCTGCCGCCAGCCGCGGCCCGGAAAATTCCACCCTGCACATCGGCCTGCGCCTGCTCAGCGGTTGCGAGCTGCGCACCACGCCGCCGCGCGCCAGTTGCTCCAGGGGCACGCCGATGGCGATCGCCCAGCCGGCCCGTGCCGCCGAAACACCGGCGATAACGCCGGCCATCGGCAGCACCGGCCAGGACGCCAGCGCATTGGCAGGCCCGGCGCCGGCCACCGCCGCACGCATCACCACGATCGCGTTCTGACCATGGCCACGGGACGCTCCCTTCATTGCTGGCTCGCAGTTGCGCTGGCCTGCGTCGCAATCGACGGCGCCGCCGTCGCTGCCGAGATCGCTATCGCACCGACCACTGCGCATATCCCGGCCGACAGCGATCAGGCAACGGTCTGGCTCTACAACCAGGCCGCGCTGCCATGGCGCGCCGAAGCCAAGCTCTACCGCTGGCGGCAGGATGGCGAGCGCGAGGTGCTCGAGCCCGCCACCGGCGCCACGGTCAGCCCGAATCATTTCGAGATCCCGTCGCAAGGGCGCCAGCTGTTGCGAGTGATCCGGCTCGGCCCCAGCCCGGTGCAGACCGAAGACAGCTATCGACTGGTGGTGACCCAACACGCCACCGGCGACGAAACCGAGTTGCTGCGTTATTCCACCCCGGTATTCGCCCTGCCCAGCCAGCCAGCCGCGCCAAATCCGGTGCTGCGGACCACCCTGTCCGGCCACGGCGGCGGACGCGCACTGAGCGTGCACAACGCCGGGCTCAGCCATGCACGGCTGGCCGATCTGGCCTACATCGATGCCGGCGGCACCCGCCGCAGCATCCGCGAGGATCTGGCCGGTTACGTGTTGCCAGGCCAAACCCGCCAATGGGCATTACCGGCCAACCTGCCCACCGGCAGCGGCCGCTTCGTGGCGCGCATCAACAGCGACATCGAGACCACGCTGACGCTTGAGCCGTGAATCGGGAATCGGGAATCGGGGCAGCATTAGAGTTGCTGACGAAACCGCTCAGTTGTTTGGATCGAACTGAGCTGATCAGGCCGCACCGCATCTGACCGCCGCGTCGCATTCACTACTCGCAACAATGCACACCAGCCATCTCCACTGGTCCTTGCCCGCCCACCGTCGCGGGACCTTACGCGGCATGGATGCCGCGTAAGAGCCTACATGGACGTACTTGCGGCGTGTCCCGCGATGGTGGGCGGGCAAGGGCCCCGCAGCCAATCAACAGACCAGCCGCTCTGCACCCGAAGCATCCACACCTCCAATGCACCTCTCAAGGCGCCAAGACCTTGAGCTGCAGCGCAGCTTTGGATGTTCCCAAGCCGACCAATTGCGCGGACGCGCCCTGCCGGCTATACTCCGCCGGCTGTTTTGCGTCTTTACGCATTCCGTCGTCCACGTCGGACGTCACCGACGAATTCACACCTGCCGCCGCCATCCGTGCCGGGGTGCCCCGCGAGGGGTTCGACACGGAGGCGACAGGGAAGCCCAACCCCGGAATCCTGTGCGTTTTGATGCGAGTCCCTCGCAACAGCCCGCACATCCATGTGCGGACTTTTCAACAACAAGCCGCGCACGGCGATTCCGCTCTCAGGAGTTACTTCAATGCCCCAAGTCACCATGCGTCAGATGCTGGAAGCCGGCGTCCATTTCGGCCACCAGTGCCGTTATCGGGACCCCATGATGGCGCCGTACATCTTCGGCGCGCGCGGCAAGATCCACATCATCAACCTCGAAAAGACCGTTCCGCTCTTCAACGACGCGATGAACTATCTGTCCTCGATCGCGCAGAAGCGCGGCACCATCCTGTTCCTGGGCACCAAGCGCAGCGCGCGCGAGTCCATCAAGGAAGAGGCCGAGCGTTGCGGCATGCCGTTCATGACCCAGCGCTGGCTGGGCGGCACGCTGACCAACTTCCGCACCGTCAAGCAATCGGTTGCCCGCCTCAAGGAACTGGAAGCGGCCGAGACCGACGGCACCTTCGACAAGCTGGTCAAGCACGAAGTGCTGGGCCTGCGTCGCGAGCGCGAGAAGCTGGACGCCTCGCTCGGCGGCATCAAGGAAATGAACCGCCTGCCCGACGCGATCTTCGTGATCGATATCGGCCATGAAGACATCGCCATCAAGGAAGCCAAGAAGCTCGGCATCCCGGTGATCGCCGTGGTCGACACCAACTACAACCCTAACCTGGTCGACTACGCCATCCCGGGCAACGACGACGCCATCCGTGCCGTGCGGCTGTATGCACGCGCCGCTGCCGACGCCGTGCTGGAAGGCAAGGCTGCTGCTCCGAACTCCGCGTCCGTGCGCGAAGAAGAGTTCTCGGCCGAATCCGCCGACGAAGGCAAGGGCCGTCGCGCCCCGGCCAAGAAGGCCGAGAAGACCGAAAAGAAGGCTGAGGCTCCGGCCGATGCCGCAGCTCCAGCTGCTCCTGCTGCCGAGTAATCGGCCTGCAATGCGGCCGCACCATGCTGTGCGGCCGCAGCCCCGACGGGACCATGGCGTCCCGTCGCCCGGGCCACTGAAGACATCTACGGGGGCGGCCAGCACATTGCGCCGTCTCCTCATTGGCGGAACATCTCCGCCGCATGCATTCGTCCAAACGAGGTAATTCCATGGAAATCACTGCTTCCCTGGTCAAGGAACTGCGCGAGCGCACTGGCGCCGGCATGATGGAGTGCAAGAAGGCACTCGTCGAAAACGCTGGCGACATCGATGCCGCTGCCGAATGGCTGCGCAAGTCGGGTCTGGCCAAGGCCGACAAGAAGGCCGACCGTGTTGCCGCCGAAGGCCGCATCGCGACCGCCCAGGCCGGCGGCAAGGCCGTGCTGGTCGAAATCAATTCCGAAACCGACTTTGTCGCCAAGGATGAGAACTTCCTGGCCTTCACCGAGACCGTGGCCACTGCTGCGCTGAACTCGGATGCGGCCGATGCCGAAGCGCTGAAGAGCGTCAAGCTCGACAGCGGCGAGACCATCGAAGAACGCCGCGCTGCGGTCATCGCCAAGGTCGGCGAGAACCTGCAGGTGCGTCGCCTGGTGCGTATCGACAGCGCCAACAACGTCGCGGCTTACGTGCACGGCGGCCGTATCGGCGTGCTGGTCGAACTGAAGGGTGGCGACATCGAGCTGGCACGCGGCATCGCCATGCACATCGCCGCGATGAACCCGCCGCACGTCAAGGCCTCCGACGTTCCAGCCGAGTTCGTTGCCAAGGAAAAGGAAATCGAACTGGCCAAGATGTCCGAGAAGGACAAGTCCAAGCCGGCCGAGATCCTGGAAAAGATCATCAGCGGCAAGATCAGCAAGATCATCAACGAAGTCACGCTGTACGGTCAGCCGTACGTGCTGAACACCGATCAGACCGTCGAACAGGCCGTCAAGGCGGCCGGTGCAGAGGTGATCGGCTTCCAGCGCCTGGCCGTTGGCGAAGGCATCGAGAAGGTGGTGGAAGACTACGCCGCCGAAGTGATGAAGCAGGCCGGCCTGGCCTGATCTTCGCCACACGCAAAAAAGCCGCGGCATGCCGCGGTTTCTTTTTGCCTGAAACCTGATGCGCATCCGCAGTGACGTTTGAAGCTGAAGCGCACGCATACACCGCATCGACAACCGACCTCGACTCTACAGATGTTGTGACGGTGGCCGCTAAATCCGAATGCCGACAAGGCTCTCAGCGTCCAGAACGCGCATATCGCAGCGCGGCGATTGCAAAGCCTGGCGTGCCCCACTCAACGAACGCAGCTGTATGCTTGCGCTCACCGTCGGCGATGAATCATGCAACCAGACCTCCAAGCCGCCCTGCACTACTGCCGCAATCTGCCATCGCCGCCCGGCGTCGCGCTGCGCATCATTGAACTTGCGCAAGACCCCGATGTGGACATGACCGCGACGGCCAATGTCATCGGCATGGACATGGCATTGAGCGCACGCATGCTGCGCGTTGCCAATTCGCCGCTGTACGCCAGCCGCCGCCGCATCGACAACCTCGGCCAAGCGCTGACCATGCTCGGCCTCAACGCCACCTTGAGCCTGGCACTTGGGTTTTCGATGGTGCACGGCGTGCGCAGCACCTTCACCGCGCATCCGCTGCACGATCGTATCTGGCGGCGTGCCGGCTTGTGCGCACTGGCCAGCCGCATCCTCGGGCAGGCCTACGGCATCCGCAAACCCGAAGAATTGATGCTGGCCGGCCTGCTGCAAGACATCGGCAAACTGGCTCTGCTGCAAGGCGCACCCGCGCTGTATGCGCCGCTGCTGGAACAGGCACCGGACAACACCGCGTTGCTGGAAGCCGAGCGCGAGCACCTTGGCGCAACCCATGCCGAGGTCGGCGCCTGGCTTGCGCATCAATGGCAGTTGCCGCCGTATCTGCAAAACGCGATCGCGCAAAGCGAACAGGAGCCAGCCAGCCTGGAACCGTTCATGGCCTGTGTCGCGCTGTCCGGACGGCTGGCCGATATCTGGCTGTCGGCCAGTGCGGTCACCGCCACCGAACACGCGCAACAGCAGGCCCAGCAGGTGCTGGAACTGGACGCCGAACGCTTCGAAAAAGTGATCGAGCGCATCGCCGAATCGCTGCCCGAACTGGAAGCCCTGTTCGACATTCGCGTGCCGCAGCCCGAGCACATCCAGATGATCTTCGAGCAAGCCCGCGAGTTGGCGATGCTGCGCAGCCTGCGCGAGTTGCAGGATGTGGCCGAAGCGCGCCGGCATGCCGACGAATCGGAAAACCGCATGCGTCATCTGGCCGAACAGGCCAGCCGCGACGCACTCACCGGCGTGTTCAATCGGCACCAGCTCGGCACTGCGCTCGAGCACGAATTCGAGCTTGCATCACGCCAGAGCTGGCCGCTGTCGATCGCCTTCATCGATTTGGACGACTTCAAGCGCGTCAACGATTCGCATGGGCATCTGATCGGCGACGAGGTGCTGCGCAATTTTGCGCAGACACTGCAGCGGATGGTGCGCACCAGCGACCTGGTCGCACGCTACGGCGGCGAAGAATTTCTGGTGATCCTGCCCAACACCACAGCCGACGCCGCATTGATGGTGATCGAGCGCATCCTGGTCGAAACCGCACGCACGCCGATGGCGCAATTGCAGAGCGGACCGCTGCACATCACCTTCTCCGCAGGGCTGGCCACGCATGGCGGCGGCGGCCGCCAGTTCGAGAGCATCGAGCATTTATTGCAGGCTGCCGACAGCACGCTGTATCGCTCCAAGCATCGCGGCCGCAACCGCGTCACCGCTTACGATGCGACCGATGTGCCGGCACCGCAGCCACCGCGCGCGCACTGAGCAACGCATCACGTCACGCCCCGACAAGCGAATTTTTACCACGCCCGGTGACAGGCTTCCGCTAGACTTGCCGGCGTTTGCCGATCCCCCACACCGAGGTTTCCCCCATGTCTGCACTTCCCTATCGCCGCATTCTTCTCAAACTTTCCGGGGAGGCGCTGATGGGAGACGGGGATTACGGCATCGACCCCAAAGTCATCAATCGCCTCGCCCATGAAGTGATCGAAGCGCAGCAGGCCGGCGCGCAGGTCGCACTGGTGATCGGCGGCGGCAACATCTTCCGCGGCGCCGGTCTGGCCGCCAGCGGCATGGACCGCGTCACCGGCGACCACATGGGCATGCTGGCCACGGTGATCAACGCACTGGCCATGCAGGACGCGCTGGAAAAGCTCGGCGCCAAGGTGCGCGTGATGAGCGCGATCAAGATCAACGACGTGTGCGAAGACTTCATCCGCCGGCGCGCGATCCGTCATCTGGAAAAGGGCCGCATCGCCATCTTCGCCGCCGGCACCGGCAACCCGTTCTTCACCACCGACTCGGGTGCGGCGCTGCGCGCGATCGAGATCGGTGCCGACCTGCTGCTCAAGGCAACCAAGGTCGACGGCGTGTACGACAAGGACCCGAAGAAGCACACCGATGCGGTGCGTTACGACACCCTGACCTACGACCAGGTCATCATGCAGGGCCTGGAAGTGATGGACACCGCCGCCTTCGCCCTGGCACGCGACAGCGACCTGCCGCTGCGCATCTTCGGCATGAGCGAGCCCGGCGTGCTGCTGCGCATCCTGCACGGCGAGCAGATCGGCACGCTGGTTCAGGGCCGTAGCTGAGGTTGGGAATCGGGAATCGGGAATCGGGAATCGCAAAAGCGTCGTCCCAGGCACTGCGCTGATGCCTGATCGACAGCGGCGCCGGGCGTAACGCGGCGCTACAGGTGAACCGGCTGCGCAGGACCCCGCCAGCCGGCAAGTCTCAAAACGCAGTCCCGGCTATAATCCCCGGATTCAGCTCCACACGGATTCCGGCGATGCTCAACCAGATCAAACAAGACGCGCTCACGCGCATGACCAAGAGCATCGATGCTCTGCGCCATTCCCTGACCACCGTGCGTACCGGCCGCGCCTCTCCGGCGCTGCTGGACAACATCAAGGTCAAGGCATACGGCACCGACACCCCCTTGAATCAGGTTGCCAGCATCAGCGTCTCCGAAGGCCGCTCGCTGGTCATCAGCCTGTTCGACAAGGGCATGATCAAGGACGTCGAAAAAGCGATCTACGCCTCGGATCTGGGCCTGACCCCGACCGTGGTCGGCACCGTGATCCGTCTGAACCTGCCGCCGCTGACCGAGGAGCGCCGCAAGGAGCTCAGCAAGTCCGTGCATGGCGAAGGCGAAGACAGCAAGGTGGCCATCCGCAACATCCGGCGCGATGCCAACCAGCAGGTCAAGGATCTGCTCAAGGACAAGGCAGTCACCGAAGACGAGGCGCGCAGCGCCGAAGACGACATCCAGAAGCTGACCGACAAGGCCATCAAGGACGTGGATGAGGTCGTCAAGGGCAAGGAACAGGAACTGATGACGGTCTGATCGTGGCATCGCCTGCCATGCATCCAGAACCCTCCGCTGCCGCCGTGCCGCGCCACATCGCCATCATCATGGATGGCAATGGGCGTTGGGCGCAGCGTCGGCGCCGTCCGCGCATGATCGGCCATCGCGCGGGCGCGCGTGCGGTCAATCGCACCATCGATTTCTGCCTGGAAAAAGGCGTCTTGGCGCTGACCCTGTTCGCGTTCTCCAGTGAAAACTGGGGCCGGCCGCAGGAGGAAGTCGATGCCTTGATGAAACTGTTCCTGCATGCGCTCGATCGCGAGGTCGACGAACTGCAGCGGCGTGGCGTGCAAGTGCGCTTCATCGGCGACCGCAGCCGCTTTGCCGCGCCATTGCGCGAGCGCATGGCCGGTGCCGAGCGCATCACCGCCGCCAACTCGCGGCTGGTGCTGAGCATCGCTGCCAGCTACGGCGGCCGCCAGGACATCGCGCTGGCCGCACGTGCACTGGCCGAAGAAGTGGCTGCCGGCCGTCTGCAGCCGCAGCAGATCGACGAAGCCCTTCTGGCCAGCCGGATCGCATTGGCCGACCTGCCGGCACCGGATCTGTTCATCCGCACCGGTGGTGACACCCGCATCAGCAATTTCCTGTTGTGGCAGCTGGCCTACACCGAACTGTGGTTCACCGAAACCCTGTGGCCGGAGTTCGATGCCGCGGTGCTGCAGCAGGCGCTGGACGACTATGCCGGGCGCGAACGTCGCTTCGGCCTGACCAGTGCCCAGATTGCCGACAAGGCGACAGAGGCCTCCTCCGCATGACCAAGACCCGCGTGATTGCCGCGTTGATCATGGCGCCGCTCGCCATCTGCGCGATCGTGCTGCTGCCGACCCAATGGCTGGCAGCGCTGGCGGCGATCCTGTTCCTGACCGGCCTGTGGGAGTGGCTCAAGCTGTCCGGCATCGACGACAGCCTGCCGCGCACCGTGCTGCTGATGCTCAATCTGCTGCTGATGGTGCTGATGGTGTGGGCGTCGGCCGGCTCCATGGTGCTGTTCCAGATTGCCGCGTTGGTGGGCGTGGCCTGGTGGCTGCTGGCCTTGCTCTGGCTGCGCTTTTTCACCTTTGGCGCAGACCACGGCAACGGCCAGGCGCGTGCGCTCAAGCTGGCCGCCGGCACGCTGGCGGTGCTGCCGGCCTGGGCCGCGCTGGTGCTGCTGCATGCCAATCCGGACAAGGGCAATCTGTGGTTGCTGACCGCGCTGACCATGGTGTGGGCGGCCGATTCGGGCGCGTATTTCGCCGGTCGCGCATTCGGCAAGCACAAGCTGGCGCCGCGGGTCAGCCCGAACAAGACCATCGAAGGCCTGCTCGGCGGCATGGTTGCCGGTATTGCGGTGGCCTGCGCGTTCGGCTGGCTGGCCGGGTTGACGCTGGCGCACGTGCCGCAGTTGATCCTGGTGGCGGCTGTGGCGGTGCTGGCCTCGGTGCTGGGCGACCTGTTCGAGAGCCTGCTCAAGCGCCACGCCGGCGCCAAGGATTCGGGCGCGGTGATTCCGGGCCACGGCGGCGTGCTGGATCGCATCGATGGCGTGCTCGCCGCCCTGCCGGTGTTCGCACTCGGCAAGGAAATTCTCGGATTCTAGGCATGGCTGGCTCTTCTCTCCGTCAGGTCGCCGTGTTCGGCGCCACCGGCTCGATCGGTGCGTCGGCATTGGATGTGATCGCCCGTCACCCCGAGCGGCTGCGCGCCAGCGTGCTGTCGGCCGGTAACAAGGTCGAGGCATTGCTGGCGCTATGCGCCGCGCATCGGCCTGCGCATGCGGTGATTGCCGACCACTCCCTGTACCCGGCGCTGCGCGATGGCTTGCGTGCGGCCGGCCTGGCCACGCAGGCACATGCCGGTAGCGAGGCGCTGGATGCGCTGGCCGGCAGCGATGCCTGCGACACCGTGGTGGCCGCCATCGTGGGCGCCGCCGGCCTGCCTTCGACCCTGGCCGCCGCCCGCGCCGGCAAGCGCCTGCTGCTGGCCAACAAGGAATCGCTGGTGCTGGCCGGCGAGCTGCTGACCCGCACCGCGGCGGCGGCGGGCGCGGAGATCATACCGATCGACAGCGAACACAGCGCCATCTTCCAGTGCCTGCGCTCCTGCGACGCCAGCCGTGGCGTGCGGCGGGTGATCCTGACCGCCTCCGGCGGCCCGTTCCGTGGCTGGGAGCGCGCCGCGCTGGGCGCGGTCACCCCGGCGCAAGCGGTCGCGCATCCCAAATGGTCGATGGGTCCGAAGATTTCGGTGGACTCGGCCACGCTGATGAACAAGGGCCTGGAAGTCATCGAGGCGCACCATCTGTTCGGCCTGCCTGGCGCGCAGATCGATGTGCTGGTGCACCCGCAAAGCCTGGTGCATTCGCTGGTCGAATTTGTCGACGGCTCCACCCTGGCCCAGCTTGGCCTGCCGGACATGCGCACCACCCTGGCGGTCGGTCTAGCATGGCCGGAGCGGGTGGAATCGGGCGTTGCCGGGCTGGACCTGCTGGCCCAGGGGCGACTGGATTTCGAGGCACCGGACACCGCCGCATTTCCGTGTCTGCGGCTGGCCTGGGAGGCACTGGAGGCCGGTGGAACCGCGCCAGCGATCCTGAACGCGGCCAACGAAGTGGCTGTTTCAGCCTTTCTTCAGGGCCAAGTGGGTTTCCTAGCGATCCCAGCGTTGGTCGAACACACACTGACAACGCTCCCACGGCACAATGCCGACACCCTCGACACCCTTCTTTCTGCCGATGCCCAAGCCCGGCAGATCACTGAACGCGCCCTCGCCCATCATTCCCTTCATGCCTGATCGATCCACGCAGCCGAGTTGCATCCATGGGTGATTTCATCGGTTCGGTCTGGTGGATGATCGTCAGCCTGGGCGTGTTGGTGACGTTTCACGAATTCGGGCACTTCTGGGTCGCGCGCCGCTGCGGCGTCAAGGTGCTGCGCTTTTCGGTGGGCTTCGGCAAACCGTTGTGGATGCGCCGCGACCGCCACGGTACCGAGTTCGCGATCGCCGCGATTCCGTTGGGCGGCTACGTCAAGATGCTCGACGAGCGCGAAGGCGAGGTGCATCCGGCCGAGCAGGATCAGGCCTTCAATCGCAAGACGGTGTGGCAGCGCATCGCCATTGTCGCGGCCGGCCCGATCGCCAACCTGTTGCTGTGCATGGCGATGCTGTGGGCGATGTTCGTGGTCGGCAAGCAGGATTATTCGGCCACCGTCGGCCGTGCCGATGGCCTGGCTGCCGAAGCCGGGCTGACGCCTGGCGAGCGCATCGTGCGGATCGACGACCGCAACGTGAGCAGCTGGAGCGATGCCAGCATGCAGCTCACCACCGCAGCGATGGACAGGCGCGATATCCGCGTGCTGACCGCCGCCGACGGCGCCGGCAACAGTGAGCACACCCTGCGCCTGTCGCAGCTGCCGGCCGGTTTCGACGAGCGCCGCGTGGCCGCGCTGGCCGGCATCGGCTGGCAGTTCATGCTGCAGCCGCCGGTGGTGGGTCAGGTGGTCGCCGGCTCTGCGGCCGAGGGCCTGCTCAAGCCGGGCGACCGCATCGTGGCCATCGATGGCCAGCCGATCCGCTCGGCCGACGAGATTCCTGCCCAGCTGCAGACGCTTGGCGCGCAGGGCGGAAACGGCATGATCGAGGTCGCACGCGGCGAAGACCGGCTGGCGCTGGAAATTGCCCCGCGCAAATCACCGCAAGGACAGTGGATGCTGGGCGTGGGGTTTGCCCCCACACCAGCCCCGGCCTACGACAGCCGCCAGCAGTACGGCCTGTTCGCCGCCGTCCCTGCCGCCATCCGCGAAACCGGCAAGATGACCGCCGATTCGCTGGGCATGATGAAGCGCATGCTGACCGGCCAGGCCTCGGTGAAAAACATCTCCGGCCCGGTCACAATTGCGCGCGCCGCCAATGCCTCGGCCGAACGCGGGCTCGACTGGTTCCTGTATTTCCTGGGATTGCTGTCGCTCAGCCTGGCGATCATCAACCTGATGCCTATCCCGATCTTGGACGGTGGGCATCTGCTGTATTACCTTATCGAGTTGATCAAGGGCAGCCCGATCAGCGAACGGGCCATGATTGCCGGGCAATATGTCGGCCTGGCGCTCCTGGCAGGGCTGATGGGACTGGCGTTCTACAACGACATCCTCGGCCTGCTTCCACGATGAACCTGCTCCACCCTTTCCGCCTGTTGTCGTCGTCATACGTCGGCATCCAGCAACACCCGAAATCGACTCCAACCGGATGTGACATGACGCGTCTTCCCACTCGCCGCCTGCTTGCCCTCGCTCTTGCCGCCGGCCTCAGCCTGCCAGCCCTCGCCCTGGCGGCCGAGCCGTTCGTTGCCAGCGACATCCGCGTCGACGGCCTGCAGCGCATTGCCTCCGGCACCGTATTCACCTATCTGCCGGTGAATCGCGGCGACACCGTGGACGATGGCAAGGTTGCCGACTCGATCCGCGCGCTGTACCGCACCGGCTTCTTCGAAGACGTGCAGCTGGATCGCCAGGGCAACATCCTGGTGATCACGGTCAAGGAACGCCCGGCGATCAACAAGCTCACCGTGACCGGCAACAAGGACATCAAGTCCGAAGAGCTGCTCAAGGGCCTGGGCGACATCGGCCTGACCGAAGGCGGCACCTTCGACCGCCTGAGCCTGGACCGCGTGACCCAGGAACTGACCCGCCAGTACAACAACCGCGGCAAGTACAACGTCGAGATCACCCCGACGGTGAGCCCGCTGGATCGCAACCGCGTGGACGTGGCCATCGCGATCAAGGAAGGCAAGGCGGCCAAGATCCGCCACGTCAACCTGATCGGTACCGAGAAGTTCGCCAACGAGGACATCCTGGAAAACTGGGAATCCAAGGAGCACAACTGGGCCTCGTGGTATCGCCGCGACGACCAATACTCCAAGGAAAAGATGTCCGGCGACCTGGAGAAGCTCAACTCCTGGTACCTAGACCGCGGCTACGTGGACTTCAGCATCGACTCCACTCAGGTTTCGATCAGCCCCGACAAACGCGACATGTTCGTCAGCGCCGGCGTCACCGAGGGCGAGCAGTACAAGATTTCCGAGATCAAGGTCACCGGCGACACCGTGTTGCCGCAGGCCGACATCGAGCGCCTGGTCATTCCCAAGGCCGGCGACATCTTCTCGCGCGCGTTGCTGGAATACACCTCCGATGCGATCACCAACACGCTGAGCAACGTCGGTTACGCGTTCGCCAAGGTCAACCCGATCCCGACGCCGAACCGCGAGGACCGCACCGTTGCGGTGAACCTGCAGGTAGTACCGGGCCCGCGCGTGACCGTGCGCCGCATCCTGTACAAGGGCAACAGCCGCACCTCCGACGAAGTGTTGCGCCGCGAAATGCGCCAGTTCGAAAACACCTGGTACTCGCAGGCGGCGATCGACCGTTCCAAGATCCGTCTGCAGCGCCTGGGCTACTTCGAGAGCGTGGACGTGGAAACGCCGGCCGTGCCGGGTAGCAACGACCAGGTCGACGTGGTCTACAACGTCAAGGAAACCACCTCCGGCAGCTTCGTGTTCGGCCTGGGTTACTCGCAGAGCTTCGGTGTGACCACCTCGGTGCAGTTGTCGCAGAACAACTTCCTGGGCGGCGGCAACCGCGTGGCCGTGGAAGCCTCGCGCAGCACCTTCCAGCAGCGTTACGCGTTCTCCTACACCAACCCGTTCTTTACCGACGACGGCGTGTCGCTGGGCTACAACCTGTCCTGGCGCGCACTCGACTACTCGGACTTCAACACCGCGCAGTTCAACAGCAAGAATGGTTCGGCGCAGGTGGTGTTCGGCGTGCCGATCACCGAGAACGATACCGTCTCGGCAATGGTCGGCATCGACAGCAATCAGATCACCACCTTCCCGGGCACGACGCCGCGGGCGATCATCGATTACATCGATGCGATCGGCACCCGCACCTTCCACGCCTGGCGGACCGAGCTGGGCTGGGCGCGCGATACCCGCAACGACTTCTTCATGCCGACCCGCGGCATGTATCAGCGCGTGGGTCTGGAAACCACCCTGCCCGGCTCCACGGTCGAGTACTACAAGCTCAATTACCAGATCTCCAACTACTGGCCGATCATTCCGGCGATCGTGTTGAACACGCGCTTCGAACTGGGCTATGGCGACAGCTACGGCAACGACAGCACGCGTGTGGTGACCGATGGCAATGGCGTGTCACGCACCATCACCGCCACCGGCCTGCCGTTCTACGAGAACTTCTATGCCGGCGGCACCAACTCGGTGCGCGGCTTCGAAGACAACACCCTAGGCCCGCGTTCGGAAACCATCAACGGATTCAATCGCGGCCAGCCGCTCGGTGGCTCGTTCAAGACCGTGGGCTCGGTGGAAATGTATTTCCCCAAGCTGTTCGACAGCCCGTCGGCGCGCGTGTCGGCATTCTTCGACTTCGGTAACGTGTACAGCGGCGTGGACAACTTCAAGGCCAACGAACTGCGTGCGTCCACCGGCGTGGCGTTGCTGTGGCGCGCACCGGTCGGCCCCATCTCGATCAGCTATGCGTTCCCGTTGAAGAAGGAAGACAACGACGAGATCGAACGTCTGCAGTTCACCTTCGGCGGCCAGTTCTAAAGGCAGCAGGCAAAACAATGGCGGCCCGAACTTCGGGCCGCCATTGTTTGTTTGACTGCTTCCCGTCTGAAACCCGGACTTAGAAGTAGGTGTTCCAGACGTTGCCCAGGCAGGTGGCGGTGGCGCCCCAATCGGACGAGTCCACGCACTGGATCTGCTGGTCCCAGAAGCCCTGAGCGTTGGCGCGCTGTTCTGTGAAGTCGTCGGCCGAGGCACTGGCAACCGCGCCCAGCAGGATCACGCTTCCGAAAATGGAGAGGACAGTTTTCATATGCTTTTCCTGGGTTCGCCGCACAGTTGCGGCCCAGCCAGAGATACGCCCGACTGTTTGGCAAACATTTGGCAACGTTTTTTTTCCGTAAAACCAGCTACTTACCGTTTACGCGAGGTTCACCCTGATGCGCTTGACCGCCAGTGCGATTGCCGAACAATTTGGGTTGACCGTCGTTGGCGACGGCACCACGGAAGTCACCGGTGTCGCCACCCTGGCGCATGCCGGCGCGGGGCAGCTGAGCTTCCTGTCCAACCCACGCTATCGGCCGCAGCTGGCTGACACTCAGGCAGCCATCGTTGTCCTGCGTGCCGACGATGCGCAAGCCGCGCGCGGCACCGCGTTGGTCGCCAAGGATCCCTATACCGCGTTCGCCAAGATCGCCGCCTTGTTCGATGTGGCGCCGGTGCGCGAACCGGGCATCCATCCCTTGGCGGTGCTCGACCCCACCGCTCAGGTCTCGCCGAGCGCGCATGTCGGCCCGTTCGTCAGCATCGGCGCGCGCAGCCGCGTGGGCGATGGTTGCGTGATCGGCACCGGCAGCATCATCGGCGAAGACTGCGTGGTGGATGCCGGCAGCGAACTGATCGCCCGCGTCACCCTGGTGACCCGCGTGCGGCTGGGCAAGCGGGTGCGCATTCACCCCGGCGCAGTGATCGGCGCAGACGGTTTCGGCCTGGCGATGGATGCCGGCCACTGGATCAAAGTGCCGCAACTGGGCGGTGTGGTGATCGGCGACGATTGCGAGATTGGCGCCAACACCTGCATCGACCGCGGCGCGCTGGAAGACACCGTGCTCGAAGAAGACGTGCGCGTGGATAACCTGGTGCAGATTGCGCACAACTGCCATATCGGTGCGCATAGCGCGATCGCCGGCTGCACCGGCATTGCCGGCAGCGCCAAGATCGGCCGTTATTGCCTGCTTGGCGGGCATGTCGGCGTGGTCGGGCACCTGGAGATCTGCGACAAGGTCGTGATCACCGGCAAATCGGTGGTGCGCAATTCCATCCATGAGCCGGGCGAGTATTCGTCCGGCACCCCTCTCACCGACAATCGCACGTGGCGCAAGAATGCCGCGCGCTTCAAACAACTCGATGTGCTGGCAAGGCGCATTCTGGCTGTGGGCAAGGAGAAAGAATGAGTTACCCCACGTATGAGCTGCCGATCGACGTCAGTCAGATCCAGACGCTGCTCCCGCATCGTTACCCGTTTCTGCTGGTCGACCGGGTCCTCGAACTCGATCTGGAAACCAAGTGGATCGTGGCGCAGAAGAACGTCACCATCAACGAGCCGTTCTTCCAGGGCCACTTCCCGAACCGCCCGGTGATGCCTGGCGTGCTGATCATCGAGGCGCTGGCGCAGGTCGGTGGCGTGATGACCCAACTCGGTTTGGGCCGCGATGCGTTGTCGCAGTTGTTCTACATGGTCAAGGTCGACAACGCCCGCTTCAACAAGCAGGTGATCCCGGGCGATGTATTGATCATGGAGGTGAAGATGAAGCGCCTGATCCGTAACGTGGGATGCTTCTACGGCGAGGCCAAGGTCGATGGCGAAGTGGTGGCCAGTGCCGAGGTGATGTGCGCCGGCGCCAAGTAATGACCCGCTTTCGGAGTAAGACACGATGCGTGATTCGACACCTTTGATTCATCCCACGGCGGTCATCGATCCCTTGGCAACGCTGGCCGACGACGTCCGCGTCGGCGCGTTTTCGCTGATCGGCGCCGATGTGGAGATCGGCGCGGGCACCGAGGTCGGGCCGCATTGCTCGATCCATGGCCCGACCCGGATCGGCCGCAATAACCGCTTCATCGGCCACGCGGCGATCGGCGGCGAACCGCAGGACAAGAAGTACGCCGGCGAGCGCACCGAGCTGGTGATCGGGCACGGCAATGTGATCCGCGAATTCGTCACCATCAATCGCGGCACCGGCGGCGGTGGCGGCATCACCGTGGTCGGCGACGACAACTGGATGCTGGCCTACACGCACGTGGCGCACGACTGCCATGTGGGCAACCACTGCGTGTTTTCCAACAACACCACGCTGGCCGGCCACGTGACCGTGGGCGACTACGTGATCATCAGCGGCTTTGCCGGCGCGCATCAGTTCTGCAGGATCGGCGCGCACGCCTTCCTGGGCATGGGCGCGCTGACCAATGGCGACGTACCACCGTTCACCATGGTCGGCAGCGAATCGCTGGGCCGCCCGCGCGGCATCAATAGTGAGGGGCTCAAGCGTCGCGGCTTCGATGCCGAGCGCATCACCGCGATCAAGCGCGCCTACCGCACGCTGTACGTCGCCGGCCTGCCGCTGAGCGAGGCCAAACTGCAGCTGGCCGAACAGGCCAAGAGCAGCGAGGACGTGCGCGGGTTACTGGAGTTCATCGAAGCGGCGGAAAGGCCGTTGTTGCGATGACGGGAATCGGGAATCGGGAGTCGGGAATCGATGCAGGCGCGCACGACGACGCGTCTGTCGTCGGCCACCCGACGGCACTGCCGATTCCCCATTCCCCACTCCCGATTCCCAGCGCGCGCGAGCGCGCTCCACGCATCGCGCTGATCGCCGGCGAAGCCTCCGGCGACATCCTGGGTGCCGGGTTGATCGATGAATTGCGCCGCCGTTATCCGACCGCCGAATTCGTCGGCATCGGTGGCGATGCGATGCGCGGCGCCGGCTGCCAGACCTGGTTCGATGCCAGCGAGCTGGCGGTGATGGGCCTGACCGAAGTGCTGCAGCATCTGCCGCGGCTGTTGAAGCTGCGTCGTGCGTTTCGTGAGCGCGTGCTGGCCTGGAAGCCGGATGTGTTCATCGGCATCGACGCGCCCGATTTCAATCTTTCGGTCGAGCGCTGGCTCAAGCAGCGTGGCGTGCGCACCGTGCATTACGTCAGTCCCTCGGTGTGGGCATGGCGCGAGAAGCGTGCGGAAAAGATCGGTGCCAGCGCCGACCTAGTGCTGTGCCTGTTTCCGATGGAGCCGCCGATCTACGCCCGGCACGGCATCGATGCGCGGTTTGTCGGCCACCCGATGGCCGACGATATCGCCTACCAGGCCGATCGCGCGGCCGCGCGCGCCAAGTTGGGCCTGTCCGCCTCCAGCACCGTGCTGGCGGTGTTGCCAGGTAGCCGGCATGGCGAAATCAGCAAGCTCGGCGATACGTTTTTCCAGGCCGCCTGGCTGGTGTCCGAACATCTGCCCAACCTGCATGTGCTGGTACCGGCGGCCAACCCTGGCTGCAAGCAATTGCTGGCCGAACAGCTGTCGCACTCGTCGCTGCCGGTGCTGCGCTCGCACCTGCTCGACGGCCAGGCACGCACTGCGATGCTGGCTGCCGACGTAGTATTGCTGGCGTCCGGCACCGCCACCCTGGAGGCGATGCTGGTCAAGCGCCCGATGGTGGTCGGCTACAAGGTCGCCCCGCTCACCTACCGCATCGTCAAGACGCTGGGCCTGCTCAAGGTCAACCGCTACGCGCTGCCCAATATCCTGGCCAACGACGATCTGGCGCCCGAGCTGATGCAGGACGACTGCACCCCGGAGCGCCTGTGCGTGGCCCTGCTGGACTGGTTCAAGCACCCGGAGAAAGTCGCCGCGCTGCAGCCGCGTTATCTGGCCCTGCACGCAGAACTACGCCGCGACGCATCGGCACGCGCGGCCGATGCGGTGGCCGGGCTGCTGACGCAGCCGGAATCGGGAATCGGGAATCGGGAATCGGCAGGAGCCGGGCCATGAAGCGGTCAAGCTCTCACAGTGCCATTGTCGTTCCGACGGCGCAGGACGCGCTCTTCCACGATTCCCCAATCCCGATTCCCGATTCGCGCTTGATTGCCGGCGTGGACGAAGCCGGCCGCGGCCCGCTCGCCGGCCCGGTTGCGGTGGCTGCGGTGGTGTTCGACCCGAGCAAGCCGCGCATCAACGGGCTGGACGATTCCAAGCAACTGACTGCCGAGCGGCGTGAGCAGTTGTACGCGCGCATCGTCGAGCGGGCGCTGGCCTGGTCGGTGGTCTTGATCGACAGCGAAGAGATCGACCGCATCAACATCTACCAGGCCACCATGCCGGGCATGCGCCGCGCGGTGGAAGGGGTGGCGCATGTGGCCGGGTTCGCGCGTATCGACGGCAACCGCGTGCCCAAAGGGCTGCCCTGCCCGGCCGAGGCCTTGATCGGTGGCGATGCGCTCGATCGCGCCATCATGGCCGCCTCGATCGTGGCCAAGGTCACCCGCGACCGTTTGATGCATGAGTTGCACGCGCAGCATCCCGAATACCGCTTCGACCAGCACAAAGGCTACGCCACGCCGGTGCATCTGGCCGCATTGCAGACGCACGGGCCCTGCCCGCAGCATCGCCGCAGTTTCGCACCGGTGCGGCGTGCGCTGGGAATCGAGACCGCCGCCCCGTCGAACTGGGACGTGCCCTGCGTGGCCCCGGCCGATGGCCTGCTGCTGGCCGACTGACTGACCGCAGTCCAGGGGACCTGGCCCGGTATCGGTGCCATCCATCCGCGCACATGCGGCCCGCTTCGGCCGTGGCTTCGCGCAGCGAGCGTTGCGCTCGCGCAGCCCCGCACGCACCCCGATCCGCGCAATCGCCATCGCTGCGCTCCACGCAGCTAGCCGAACCCTGAATCGGCTGCACCGGCCAGCCCCCGTGGCGTCTGGCCGCGGCCCCGCGCCTGCGCTGTCAAGCCTTGTTCGGCCCGGCCACGGTCGCTACCCTGACCGCGCATTATTCCGGTCTCGCATGTCCACTTCCCGCTTCGTCCATCTGCACGTCCACACCGAGTTCTCGCTGGCGGATTCCACCATCCGTGTGCCCGAGAAACCGGATCAGGCTGACCCGAAAAAGGCCAAGCAGGCCAACCTGCTGAGCCGCGCGGTCGAACTCGACATGCCCGCGCTGGCGGTCACCGACCTCAACAACCTGTTCGCGCTGGTCAAGTTCTACAAGGCCGCCGAAGGCGTGGGCATCAAGCCGATCGCCGGCGCCGACGTGATGATCGCCACGCCGGACATGACGCCCTGGCGCATGACCCTGCTGTGCCGCGACCGCGAAGGCTACCTGAGCTTGTCTCGGCTGCTCACCCGCGCCTGGATGGAAGGCCACCGCCCTGAAGGCGGCGTGGCCATCCACCCCGAATGGCTGCAGAGCGGCCACGCCAACCTGTTCGCCCTGGCCGGCCGCGACAGCCTGGCCGGGCGTCTGTTCGGCGAAGGCCGCGCCGATCTGGCCGAGCAGCAGCTGGCCGACTGGCAACGCGTGTTCGGCGATGGCCTGCACCTGGAACTCACCCGCACCGGGCGCGAGGGCGAAGAACGCTTCAACCAGTTCGCCCTGCATGCGGCCGGTGTGCGCGGGCTGCCGGTGGTGGCCAGCAACGATGTGCGCTTTCTGTACGCCAGCGACTTCAATGCGCACGAGGCGCGTGTGTGCATTTCGTCGGGCCGCGTGCTCGACGACCCCAAGCGCCCGCGCGAGTACAGCGACCAGCAGTACCTGAAGTCCAGCGAGGAGATGGCCGCGCTGTTCGCCGACGTGCCCGACGCGATCGACAACACCCACGCGCTGGCGCAACGCTGCAACATCGAGATGCGCCTGGGCACCTACTTCCTGCCCGCCTATCCGGTGCCGGAAGACGAGACGCTGGACAGCTGGATCCGCAGCCAGGCGCGCGACGGTCTGGCCGCGCGCCTGGAAAAAAGCCCGATCGCACCCGGCAAGACCCGCCAGGATTACGTGGACCGGCTGGAATTCGAGCTGGACACCATCATCAAGATGGGCTTCCCCGGCTACTTCCTGATCGTGGCCGACTTCATCCAGTGGGGCAAGAACCAGGGTATTCCGATCGGCCCGGGCCGCGGTTCCGGCGCCGGCTCGCTGGTGGCCTGGGCGCTGCAGATCACCGATCTGGATCCGCTGCCGTACAACCTGCTGTTCGAGCGCTTCTTGAATCCAGAGCGCGTGTCGATGCCCGACTTCGACATCGACTTCTGCATGGATCGCCGCGACGAGGTGATCGACTACGTGGCGCGCAAGTACGGGCGCGAGCGGGTCAGCCAGATCATCACCTACGGCACCATGGCGGCCAAGGCGGTGGTGCGCGACGCCGGGCGCGTGCTCGGCTTCACCTATGGCCTGGTCGACAGCGTGGCCAAGCTGATCCCCAACATCCTGGGCATCACGCTCAAGGATGCGATGGGCGAAGGCAAGGATTCGGAGATGGCTTCACCGGACCTGATCCAGCGCTATCAGGTCGAAGACGACGTGCGCGACCTGATGGACTTGGCGCGCCAGCTCGAGGACCTCACCCGCAACGCCGGCAAGCACGCCGGCGGCGTGGTGATCGCGCCCGAGCCGCTCTCCGAGTTCTGCCCGCTGTTCGCCGAACACGACGAGGGCGGACGCGGCAAGAATCAGGTCACCCAGTTCGACAAGGACGACGTCGAAGCGGTTGGCCTGGTCAAGTTCGACTTCCTCGGCCTGCGCACGCTGACCATCATCGATTGGGCGGTCAAGGCGATCAACGTGCGCCATGCGCGCGCCGGCATCGACCCGGTCGACATCACCACGCTTCCGCTCGACGACGTGCCCACCTACAAGGGCGTGTTCGCCTCGGGCAATACCGGCGCGGTGTTCCAGTTCGAATCCTCAGGCATGCGCCGCCTGCTCAAGGACGCGCGCCCGGACCGTTTCGAAGACCTGATCGCGCTAGTGTCGCTGTACCGCCCCGGCCCGATGGACCTGATCCCGGACTTCAACGCGCGCAAGCACGGCCAGCAGGAGATCATCTACCCGGATCCGCGCACCGAGGCCATCCTCAAGGACACCTACGGGATCATGGTGTACCAGGAGCAGGTGATGCAGATGGCGCAGATCGTCGGCGATTATTCGCTGGGCGGCGCCGACCTGCTGCGCCGCGCGATGGGCAAGAAAGTGCCGGCCGAAATGGCCAAGCACCGCGAGATCTTCCGCGAGGGCGCCGCCAAGGGCGGCGTGAGCGCGCACAAGGCCGACGAAATCTTCGACCTGATGGAGAAGTTCGCCGGCTACGGCTTCAACAAGTCGCACGCGGCCGCCTACGCGCTGGTCAGTTACCAGACCGCCTGGCTGAAACGGCACTACCCGGCCGAGTTCATGGCCGCCACGCTGTCCTCGGACATGGACAATACCGACAAGGTGGTCGGCTTTCTCGATGAGGTGCGCAACCTCGGCCTGACCGTCAAGCCGCCGCGTGTCAACGAATCGGCCTACATGTTCGAGGCCGCCACCCCGGACACGATTCAATACGGCCTGGGCGCGATCAAGGGCGTCGGCCAGGGCGCGTGCGAGGCGATCATCGAAGAACGCCAGCGCGGCGGCCCCTACACCACGCTGCTGGATTTCTGCACGCGTGTGGGCACCGCAAAGCTCAACCGGCGCACGCTGGAGGCGATGGTCAATGCCGGCGCGATGGACGGCCTGGGCAAGAACCGCGCCTCGCTGATGCTGCAGCTGCCGGAGGTGATGAAAGCCACCGAGCAGATGGCGCGCGAGCGCGCCTCGGGGCAGAACTCGCTATTCGGCGGCGCCGATACCAGCGCACCGGCGCTGCGTCTGGACCTGCCCGAAAGCAAGGAATGGCCGCTGGGCCAACTACTCACCGGCGAGCGCGAAACGCTGGGCTTCTATCTCAGCGGCCACCCGTTCGACCCGCACCGCGACGAAGTGCGCGAGCTGGTCGGCTGCGATCTGGGGTCGCTGGAAAAGATTCTCGCCTCGCAACAGCGTGGCGGCGGTGGGGGCGGTGGCGATGGCGAAAAACGCGCCTGGCGCCCGGAAATCAGCGCCATTCTCGCTGGCCTGGTGGTCGGCGTGCGCCGCAAGGGCGACAGCCAGGTGTTCGTGCAACTGGAAGACGGCCGTGGCCGGGTCGAGTGCAGCGCGTTCTCCGATGCGATGGCCGAGTTCGGGCATCTGCTCACCCGCGACCGCATCCTGATCGTCAAGGGCGGCCTGCGCGAAGACGAATTCAACGGCGGCTACAGCCTGCGCATCCGCCAGTGCTGGGATTACGAGCAGATCTGCGCCGAACACGCGCAACGGCTGTCGCTGCGCCTGGACCTGCGCGAAAAACAGGCCTGGAAGCGCATCGACGCCCTGCTGGCCAAGCACCGCCCCGGCAAGACGCCGCTGCGCCTGGACCTGCTGCTGCGTGCCCAAAGCGGCGGCGTGGCCGGCATGCTCGACCTAAACGGCAGCCATTCGGTGCGCATCGACCAGCATCTGATGGACAGCCTGCGCGCCGACCCGGCAGTGCGCTCCTTGAAGATCAAGTACAGCCCACCGTGGGCGTGAGAATGGGGAATCGGGAATGGGGAATCACAAAGGCGAGGCAGCCATCCGGCCTGCTTTGATTCTCCATTCTCCATTCCCGATTCTCCCAACCCCACCGTACGGGTCCGGCAGACGCATTCGGCTACACTTCCCGCCTTACGTTGACGACACCACTGCATGAATCCTAACTACCTCGACTTCGAGCAACCCATCGCCGATCTGGAAGCCAAGATCCAGGAACTGCGCAAGGCCAGCACCGGCCCTGCAGTCAACGTGGACACCGAAGTGCGTGCGCTGCGCGACAAGCTGCGCATACGCACCGCGCAGATCTTCCGCGACCTCTCCGCCTGGCAGGTCTCGCAGCTGGCGCGCCACCCGCAGCGCCCGTACACGCTGGACTACATCAACACCATCTGCGACGAATTCCAGGAACTGGCCGGCGACCGCGCCTATTCCGACGACAAGGCGATCGTCGGTGGCCTGGGCCGCATCAATGGCCGCCCGGTGGTGATCATCGGTCACCAGAAAGGCCGCGACACCAAGACCAAGGTTGCGCGCAACTTCGGCATGCCGCGCCCCGAGGGCTACCGCAAGGCGCTGCGCCTGATGAAGCTGGCCGACCGCTTCCGCCTGCCGCTGCTGACCTTTATCGACACCCCGGGTGCCTATCCTGGCATCGGCGCCGAAGAGCGCGGCCAGTCCGAAGCGATCGCACGCAACCTGCTCGAAATGGCCGAACTGAAAGTGCCGGTGATCTGCACTGTGATCGGCGAAGGCGGCTCAGGCGGCGCGCTGGCGATCGGTGTGGGCGACCGCACCCTGATGCTGGAATACGGCACCTATTCGGTGATTTCGCCGGAAGGCTGCGCCTCGATCCTGTGGAAGGACGCCGCCAAGGCCAAGGACGCCGCCGAGCAACTCGGCCTCACCGCCAAGCGCCTGAAAGGCCTGGGCCTGGTCGACAAGGTGATCCGCGAGCCCACCGGTGGCGCGCATCGCAATCCCGAGCAGATGGGCAAGCGCCTGAAAGCGGTACTGCTCAACGAGCTGGACGCGCTGGAAAAGATCCCGGTCGACGCCCTGCTGCAGCAGCGTTACGAGCGCCTGCGCAGCTACGGCGCCTACGAAGGCAATTGATCGGCGGTTGACTCACGATGGCGCAGAGCGCGCCATCGCACCGCCAGGCACGCATGAAAAGGATGTCCGCACAATGAGCCCGCTGCTGCTTTTATCGCTGGTGTTACAGGCCGCCTGCTGCGTGCACGTGGTCCGCAGCGGCCGCCCGCTGTACTGGATCTTCATCCTGCTGGTGTTGCCTTTTCTTGCGACGCTGGTCTATATCGTGGTGGCGGTGATTCCGGATCTGCGCAACGACCCGACCGCGCGCCGCGGTTTGCGCAAGGTGCGTCAGCGCATCGATCCGCAACGCGAACAACGCGACGCTTCGCGGCAACTGGATGTGGCCGACACTCCGGAAAACCGCCGTCGGCTCGCGCAGACGCTGCTGGAACAAGGCGACTACACGCGTGCGGCAGAGCTCTACCAGGGCGCGCTGCGTGGCATCTACCGCGACGATCCAGACTTGATGCTGGGCCTGGCCAAGGCGCAGTACGGGCTGGGCCAGGCGGCGGAAACACGCAAGACCCTGGACGCATTGATCACCGCCAATCCCAACTACCGTTCGCACGACGGGCATCTGCTGTATGCACGCGCGGTCGAGGACAGCGGCAGCATCGACGAGGCGCTGCACGAGTACGAGACGCTTGCGCAAGGCTATCCGGGCGAAGAAGCACGCGTGCGCTATGCGCAATTGCTGCTGCGCGCTGCGCGCCAGCAGGAGGCCAAGGCCATCTTCGAGCAGGTGCTGCGGCATGCGGCCGCCTCGCCCAAGCATTACCAGCGCGAACAACGCGCCTGGATCGACATCGCACGCAAAGGTCTGAGCGAGCTGGGCGTCGACGCGTAATTGCAAACTGACCCAATCACCCTGCGACGGCCAGCGCCTCTGCGCACGCCGTCTGTTCGTCAACAGCGCTCAAAACGGCTTGGCGAGCACCAGCCAGATCACGCCGACCAACAAGAACACCGGCACTTCGTTGAACAGCCGCAGCGCGCGGCCGCTGGGCACGGCGCGCCCCTGGTCCACGCCCTTCAACCAGCGCCCGGACACGATGTAGTGCGCCAGAATCAGCGCCACTGCAAAGAGTTTCGCGTGCATCCAGCCTCCAGCCACCATCGTCGGGAAGTCAGGAATCACCCGATAGCCTTGCCACAACACCGCACCCAGCACCAGCGCCAGACCCAGCATGCTGTGGCCGAACTTGTAGAGGCGACGCCCCATCAGCACCAGGCGCGCACGCACCGCGGGCTCTGCTCCGGCTTCGGCGATATTGACCAGGATGCGTGGCAGGTAGAACACCGCGGCCATCCAGGCGATGACGAACAACAGGTGGAAGGTCTTGATCCACAGATACAGGGTCATGGGCTGGCTTCGCTGGCTGGCGTAGGATGGCCCGCATTTTCACCTATCCGCTTGCGCGAAAGCACATCCGTCCATGCATCAGCCCCACGACAAACAGTACGACGCCCACTATTTCAGCCGCTGGTATCGCGATGCCGGCCTAGCCGACCCGGCGCGCCTGCGACGCAAGGTCGCACTCGCGGTGAGCCAGGCCGAGTACTACCTGGAGCGCCCGATCCGCAGCGTGCTGGATATCGGCTGCGGCGAGGCCGCGTGGCGCGCGCCGTTGTTGGCGTTGCGGCCAAAGCTCAGTTATCTGGGTTTCGACAGCAGCCCCTATGCAGTGCAGCGCTACGGGCGCAGCCGGCAGATCCACCCTGCCCGCTTCGGCGATTTCGCCTGGCTGCGCCCGTGCGCACCGGTGGATCTGTTGATCTGCTCGGACGTGCTGCATTACGTGCCCACGCGTGAGCTCAATCAGGGCCTGCCCGGATTGGCCGAGATGTGCGCGGGCGTGGCGTTTCTGGAGACGTTTGCGCAGGAGGATGCCTTCGAAGGCGATCACGATGGTTTTCAGCCGCGGCCGGCGCGCTGGTATCGGCGCCGCTTCGCCAGCGTGGGCTTTGCGGCGCTGGGGTCGCATTGCTGGTTGTCGCCGCAGTTGGGTGGAGAGACCTCTGCGTTGGAGCGCGGTTGATTGGATGTGGCGGCTGCAGGTGAGGCGGTACGTGTGGCTTCGCCCCGTACCCTCACCCCAACCCCCGCTCCGTGCCCCGGCCCGCGCTTGCGGAGCTGTCCCTTCTCCCATCGGGAGAAGGTGCACCGCAGGGGCGGATGAGGGTACGGGCGAAGCCTAGTGGAGTTCGAGTGCATGTGGCTTCGCCCGTACCACTCCCAACCCCTCTCCCAGGGGGAGAGGGGCTTTATAGTCCCGCTACGAATTCGACCTTCCGGCAATGCGGCGGCTCAAAGATCACAATTAGCGACAGATACGTCGCCTACGCCTGCCATATCTCCTATGACAACCTCTACCGTCCGCAGCCCCATTAAGGTGCAAATGCGCCAAAGCGGGTATGCTGCGTGGCAGCAAAGCCGCACGGATGGGTGGAATGCTTTATCAACTGCACGAGCTAACCCGCAATCTGCTAGCCCCTTGGGTGCATCAGGCCCAGGCGAACGCCAAGATGTTCTCCGACCCCGACAGTCTGTGGGCCTCGCTCCCGGGTGCCGAACGCATGGCGGCCAGCAATGAGCTGTTCCACCGCCTCGGCAAGGAATACGAAAAGCCCGCCTGGGCGCTCGACGATGTCGAGGTCGACGGCCACTCGCTGCCGATCATCGAACGCGAAGTCCTGAGCAAGCCGTTCTGCCGCCTGCTGCGCTTCAAGCGTTTCAGCGACCATGTCGAGCTGATTGGCACGATGAAGCAGCAGCCCGCCGTGCTGGTGGTGGCCCCATTATCCGGCCACCACGCCACCCTGCTGCGCGATACCGTGCGTACCCTGCTGCGCAACCACAAGGTCTACGTGACCGACTGGGTCGACGCGCGCATGGTGCCGCTGGAAGCCGGCGCGTTCCGGCTCGAGGACTACATCAGCTACATCCAGGAATTCATCCGCCACATCGGCGCCGACCGCCTGCATGTGGTGAGCGTGTGCCAGCCCACCGTGCCGGTGCTCGCGGCGGTATCGCTGATGGCCACCAACGATGAGCCCACGCCGCGATCGCTGGTGATGATGGGCGGGCCGATCGATGCACGCCGCAGCCCGACCCAGGTCAACAACCTGGCCACCGAGAACGGCATCGAGTGGTTCCAGAACAACCTGATCCACACCGTGCCGTTCCCCTATCCGGGGCATGGCCGGCAGGTTTATCCGGGCTTCCTACAGCACGCCGGTTTCCTGTCGATGAATCCCAACCGGCACGTGATGTCGCACTGGGATTTCTACACCGATCTGGTCAAGGGCGACCTGCAGGATGCGCAGGCGCACCGGCAGTTCTACGACGAATACAACGCCGTGCTCGACATGCCGGCCGAGTATTACCTGGACACGATTCGCGTAGTGTTTCAGGACTTCTTGCTGCCGCAGGGCAAGTGGAAAGTGGATGGTCAGTTGGTGAAGCCATCGGCAATCCGCAACACCGCGCTGCTCAGCATCGAGGGCGAACTGGACGATATCGCCGGCCTCGGTCAGACCGAAGCGGTGCACGATCTGTGCACCGGCATCGATGCTGCGCATCGCCGTCATCTGGTGGTGGAAGGCGCCGGCCATTACGGCATCTTCAGCGGCCGTCGCTGGCGCGAAGTGGTGTATCCGCAGGTGCGCGAATTCATCGGCCGCTACGACGCAGACCCGGTCGGCAGCCGCGATCCGGCCACCGTCACCCCGATCCGCAAGCGCGGCAAACGCGCTTGATCAGGTGAAAAAAAGCGCCTTGATCGATCTCGATCAAGGCGCTTTTTTATGGGCAGATTCTTGGTTCAAGCGAAGACAGAGTACTGCGTGGTCACGCGGTCGCGTGCGCGGTGTCCTCGCCGCCCGCGGGACACGCCGCAAGTACGTCCATGTAGGCTCGGTGGCGGCCTCCATGCCGCCACACGGTCCCGCAAGCGGCGAGGACATCGCACCAGAGAGTCAGCCGATTGCTTTGTTGAAAACATGCACACCCACCATCTCGACAGGCCCTTGCCCGCCCACCGTCGCGGGACCTTACGCGGCATGGATGCCGCGTAAGAGCCTACACGGACGTACTCGCGGCGTGTCCCGCGATGGTGGGCGGGCAAGGGCCCTGCAGCAGACCCGAAGATCGTCGGCTCTACAAGCGATCTATCCGCACTGTCCAACTACTCAAAGCCAATCAATCTTTCGATTCGGTGCGTCGTCGTAGGTGCAGTCAAATGCTTAGGTCAAAAGCCTGGTTAGTCGAGCGCGCGGTGCCCTCGCCGCTCGCGGGACACGCCGCAAGTACGTCCATGTAGGCTCGGTGGCGGCATCCATGCCGCCACACGGTCCCGCAATCGGCGAGGACACCGCACCAGAAAGTTAGTCGGCTGCTTTGTTGAAAGCCTGCCTGTTGATCGCGTTGCGTTGCGAAGCTGATCGGACGCGCAGTTATCCAGACAGCGCATGTCATGCCTTGCTTGCAACCATGCATACCGACCATCTCGACTGGTCCTTGCCCGCCCACCGTCGCGGGACCTTACGCGGCATGGATGCCGCGTAAGAGCCTACATGGACGTACTTGCGGCGTGTCCCGCGAGGGTGGGCGGGCAAGGGTCCCACAGCCAAGCCACAGATCACCCGCTCTGCAACTGATCTATCCGCACTGTCCAATCACTTCCACGACAACCGGGATTTCAAGTCGTAGCGTCTTTCAGGTTCTGCACTGCAGACCACGCGGTACTGCAGCGATCACAGCCGCGTGTCGCACAACTCCCAATCACGCAGTGCATTCAACTTTCGCCACTTTTGACCAGCAAGTGCTTGGCGAACATGCCATGCAACTTGCCGAAGGCGCGTGCCAGATGCAGCGTGACGAATAGCAGCAGCACGCCGACGACGAACGACGGCAGCGTCAGCCAGGGGCTGGTGACATCCACGCCATCCCAGGTCAGCACCGCCGTGTTGTCGAACAACAGTGCCAACGGTGAAGCGGCTAACCCCAGCGACAGCGACAACAAGGTGGTGAACACGCTGAAGTAAATAATGCCCAACGGCAGCATCAGCAGGAAGTACAGCATCGTGCTCCAGGTGCGCGCATCGGTGAACATCGCGCCGATGCGTTGCAGCCAGCCACCTTGCGGCCCGGGATGGGCGGGACGACGCGGCATGCGCACACCGAGCAGCGTCTCCACCACGCGGCCTTCCACCAGCGAAAGCACGCGCACCGACCCGAAAAACAGTACCAGCAGCGGCACACCGATGATCAGGATCAACAGGCCCGCCGACAGACTCGCGCCGGTCACCACCCAGGTGAAATAGAACACCCCGGTGACCAGCGACAGCAGCATGTAGAACAATGCGCCGTACGTGCGCGGGTCGGCCGCGACGCCGAAGAACCTGCCCACCCAGGAACTGCGTTTGGGCGGTAGCGGCGGACGCAGTGCGCGCGTCACCGTCACTTCGGTCTCGCGATAGATCTCGGCCACTTCATCCGGCGCGCCGTAGCTGCTGGCCACGCCGGCGATCACCTCGGCCTCGCTCTTGCCAGCCTGCTCGGCCAGTTCGGCGCGCAGGTATTCCTCGGCGTCGTAGAGTGCGTCCTGGATCATCGCCGGGTCCGCGCCGGCCAGGGCCTGGCGCAACTGGGTCAGGTAATCGGGAATGGTGGTCGGCAACGGACGTGTCTGCGCAATGGTCGTCGCGGGTGAGTCCCCTCCAGCACTGAATCAACGGAATCGCGGGTGGCGCGCCAGGCGGCGGTCCAGTCGCGCAGGCAATCACGCCCGGTTTGGGTGATGCGGTAGTAGCGCCGCGGCGGACCGGACGCAGAAGGCTCGACGTGGCTCTGCAGCAGCCCTGCCGCTTCCAGATTGCGCAGCACCGGATACAGCGCACTCTGCTTGCCGCTCAGCACGCCATCCAATCGCTCCAGGCGCTTGGCGATCAGGTAGCCATACAGCGGCTCGTCGGCCTGCGCCAGCACTGCCAGCAACGCCAGCGACACGGTGCCGGCGCTCAGTTCTTTCTGAAATTTTCGTAGGTGGGCATCCGGCTCGGTCATCGCCATCTCCACTAGGTTGAAGGCAATGCTAGTGTGGAGTTAGGTATAGCGGATGTGCTGTTAGTCATGGAGGCGGGATGCGTCATTCGGGATTGGGAATTCGCAAAACACACCGACTTGAATTTTTCTTGCATCGGTTTAAGCGAACTGAAGCGGAATTGGCAGGCCAATCAATACGCTGCTTTTGCAAATCCCCAATCCCGAATAGCAAATTCCGGCGCATGTGCTTAGAACCATTGGGTTACTCCCTTTGCGGCAGCGCTCCACTACAGTCATGGCCCACTGAGCCGATACAGCTCGCTCAGGCGACTCACTTTTAGATAGGGCGACACGATGCGACTTGCGCGTTTGGCACGGCCGGCCATGGCCGACACTTCCTTTGGGACCACCCGGTGCCTGTGCCTTGCGATCGGGTTATCGCTGCCGGGACTGGGGTTTGCGCAGGCGCAGACGGCGCCGGTCAATGCCGAACAGACCCAGCCCGAGCCGGCCAAGGCGCCAGCACCTGCCAAACCGGCAGCGCCCGCTGCATCCAAGGGTTACCCGCTCGAAGCGCAGGGTTGGGGTGCCAAACAGGGCGGCAATATGTGGCAGGTGCGCTGGGTCGAAGACTGGTCGTATCTGAAAGATCCGTCCAAGCGCAAGAGCCCGTTCGATCCGCTCAAGTACATCCCGCTCAGCGAATCCGGCGATGTCTACGTGTCGCTCAGCAACGAGCTGCGCGTACGCAGCAACACCATCACCAATCCCGGCCTGATTCCGGGCAGCCATTCGCAACAGCAGTATCTGTTCCGTGCATTCTTCGGTGCCGACTTCCATGTGGGCGAGCACTTCCGTCTGTATACGGAACTGGCGCACGGCAGCCTGGATGGGCGCAACGAAGGCGCCAAGACCGGTACCCAGGAAAACAACGCGATCCTGCAGCAGGTGTTCTTTGACGTGAAGGGCAACATCGGCGGCGCCGACACCGGTCTGCGTGTGGGCCGTCAGGTGTTCGTCGACGGCCCGACCACATTGATGGCGTTGCGCGACAACACCGATATCTTCGTGACCTTCAACGGTGTGCGCGCCTGGGCGATCGGCGAAAAGACCCGTGTGGACGTGTTCGATTTCAACTTCAATCTGGATGGCACCGAAGGGTTGGGCGACGATCGCATCGACCGCTCGCGGCATTTCCGCGGCGTGGTTGGCGGGTATCGCCTGCCGACCGCCAAGCCGATGTATCTGGAACCGTTTTTCTACCAGTTCCGCAACGACAATCAGCTGTGGGGCCGCCAGACCGCCGAAGAAAACCGGAATTACTACGGCCTGCGCCTATGGGGCAATGTGGGCAAGCTGCGCACCGATTCGTTCGTGACCGTGCAGCGCGGCAGCTTCGGCGGACGCGACCTGCGCGCGTACATGGCCAGCACCTCCAACGCCTGGACGTTGAGCGACAGCGGCTGGAAGCCACGTGTGGGGTTTCATAGCGAAATCGCCTCCGGTGGCGGCGGTACCTCCGGCACCGGCACCTTGCGCAACAACAATTTTCTCTACGGCAACACGATCTATTTCAGCTGGGCGACGTTCTTCGGCCCGGTCAACCTGGTAACTGCCGCGCCAACGCTGATCTTCTCGCCCACGCCCAAGCTCACCGTGAACCTGGAGTGGGAAACCTTGTGGCGCCAGACCACTAGCGATGCGATCTACAACAACCAGGCGCGCGCCTACGCACGCACGCAGAGCACCGGCGAGCGGCGCATCGGCACCATGCCGCGCATCAACGCGACCTGGAACATCGACCCGAACTGGTCGGTGACCTTCCGCGCCGAGCACCTGATCGCCGGCCCCGCGCTGACCAAGGCCGGTTACGGCGATTCGACCTTCGTGATGGGGTGGTTGAATTTCCGGTTCTGAGCAAGCGGTACGGTCCCGATCGTTGTTCTGAACTGATCTGCGCCCTGCAATCGGACGCGATGAATGTGTCGGTTGTTATAGCGGCTGATCTGCGGCTTGGCTGCAGGGTCCTTGCCCGCCCACCATCGCGGGACACGCCGCAAGTACGTCCGTGTAGGCTCTTACGCGGCATCCATGCCGCGTAAGGTCCCGCGACGGTGGGCGGGCAAGGACCAGTCGAGTTGATCGGTGTGCGCAGCTTTCAATAAAACAGCCAGCAAACCTTCTGGTGCGGTGTCCTCGCCGCTTGCGGGACCGTGTGGCGGCATGGATGCCGCCACCGAGCCTTATCTGTTCGGAATCTGGCAGTTTAGGTGTCGAGAGCCGGCGTGGGCCACCGTGAGAGCCTGGATCTCAGCGATCGTCGTGTAGCTTGGTACCCACGCCGGATTCTCCCTTGATTCGCCCGAACAGTTGCCCGAGGTGACACTCGAAACGATAAGACTGGGCAAGCGAGGGAGCTCTCGACATTTCTAGCCTAGCGGAGATTTCCCATGAGCGGAATCGGGATCGATGTGTGCAAACACTCTCTTGACGTTGCGGTTTTTCGAGGCCAGACCCGTCAGTTCACCAACACCGCAGGCGGTCATCGGAAGCTTGTCGATTGGCTGAATACGCTGTCGGTGCGGCAGGTGGTGCTGGAGGCGACCGGGGGCTACGAGCTGGCAGCGCTGGATGCCTTGCATCACGCCGCATTGCCGGTGGCGCGCGTCAATGCGCAACGGGCACGCAACTTGGCCAACGGTTTGGGACTGGCCAAGACCGACCGGCTGGACGCCGCCATGTTGGCCTGCATGGCCGAGAAGATGGAGCTCCATCAGTATGTTCCACTGGAACCATGGCAGCGCGATCTGGGCGAGCATGTGCGTGCCCGTCGGCAACTGGTGGATCTGTTGAAAACAGCAAGGCAGCAGCTGCAGCAGGTTGCGGAAAAGCGCTGCGCAAGCTGCTGCAGGGCAACGTGAACCAGCTTGTGCGCAGTGTGGCGCGGTTAGACAAACTGATCGCCGGGCAGCTGAAGACGCTGCTCACCGAGCAACCGCACCTGGCTGCGTTGAAGACGCTCAAAGGGGTCGGTCCGGTGCTGCTGGCCGTGCTGGCGTGCCGGTTACCAGAGCTTGGGACGCTCAGCGGAAAGCAGATATCCCGATTGGTTGGCGTTGCCCCGCTCTCGCGCGACAGCGGCGCGATGCGAGGTAAACGGGGGATTGGCGGAGGCCGAGCCGACATCCGACAGGCGCTGTATATGGCGGCCATGTCCTCAGCTCGGCACGAGCCACGTCTGCGCGATTTTTACAGAGCGCTGCGGGCACGCGGCAAGGAGGGCAAGGTCGCCCTTGTGGCGGTGATGCGCAAGATGCTGGTGATCCTCAATGCGCGCGTGCGCGATGAAAGAGCCGCCATGAAGCCCGCCTGAGCGCATTTGACGGCCATGCGCAAACGCAAAAGCGTGCCGGCCAGCGGCCGGCACCTACCGATGGACGCACCCGAAGGAAACCGATCGAAGGCCGCGAATCGGGGTCCTGATCAACACAGTTGCTACATGGACGTACTTGCGGCGTGTCCCGCGAGCGGTGAGGGCACCGCGCGCTCGACTAACCAGGCTTTTGACCTAAGCATTTGACTGCACCTACGACGACGCACCGAATCGAAAGATTGATTGGCTTTGAGTAGTTGGACAGTTCGGATAGATCGCTTGTAGAGCCGACGCTCTTCGGCTTGGCTGCAGGGCCCTCGCCCGCCCACCGTCGCGGGACACGCCGCAAGTACGTCCGTGTAGGCTCTTACGCGGCATCCATGCCGCGTAAGGTCCCGCGACGGTGGGCAGGCAAGGGCCAGTCAAGATGGTCGGTGTGCAGGGTTTTCAATAAAACAGCAGGCAAACTTTCTGGTGCGGTGTCCTCGCCGCTTGCGGGACCGTGTGGCGGCATGGATGCCGCCACCGAGCCTCCAGGGACGGATTTACGGCGTGTCCCGCGAGCGGTGAGGGCACCGCGCACTCGACCGACTCGGTTTTTGACTGCATCTAAACGCCACTAACTCCGTTTGATCGATATCGCCGCCGGCTCAGGCGGCCGCTTGCTGCCGGCCAGCGGCCACTGATCTTCCACCACATTCTCCTCGCGCCTGGCGTATTGACGCAGCTGCATGCTCAAGCCATCGGCACCGGGCTGGAGTGGTCGCGCTTGTCCGCGCAGCGCTGGCGGCAAGCCGGCAAGGCGCTGCTCCAGTGTCTGCGCATTATTGGAATGATCGCGTAACCACAGCACTGCCGACAGCGCGCGCAATGCGGCCGCGGTGTCCTGGAGCTTGTGCTGATAATGCGCATAGTCAGGGCGTGCCATACCCGCCAACAGACACCCCACCGCATTGGCAATACACCCCATCGACATAGTGTCCGGTACTGGAATCATTGCCTGCGGCACCGCTTGATCCTGCGCCAGCAAGGTCCGCACCGGCGCGCTACAAGCCCAGGTATAGGTCGGCGCCATCAGCGCACGGGTGCGCTCGTGGTCGAGCAGACGCAGCGACAACTGTTCGTCCCAGGACAGGTCGGTTGCCGGGTCCTTGCGAACCTCTGTCTCGAGCATCGACAGCACCATCTGCGATTCACCGTGCAATGCGTTGCACAGCGAGACCTCATCGACCGCAAGCGGCGCGAATGCAGCGAGGCATTGCGCGGGTAATGGATGCTTTGCAGGCAGCTCGGCCAGCATTTCAGCAAACAGATGCGCGTTGGTACGCAGCATCGCCGCGCCAACCATCGGCATGATGAGGTTGTCGCCGCTGCGCAGCAGTACCCGCGCAACCCGTGCATCGGCGCAGACGCCCGCCAGCGCCTGCTCGGTGCGTCCTTGGACGAAGTCCAGCGCGTTGCTGGTCATCGACAGCTTGAACCGCGGCAGTGTCGGTAACGGGGCGGTGGCGCTGGGCGGGAACGGGCTGCGGTAATCTGCATAGCCGGCAAGATCGCGCAACGTGATCAACTGCGGCCTCTGTGCGGCCAGCGCGTCGGCATAGGCTTGCGGCCGTTGACGCACTCGATCCAGGCACCCGTCATAGCGCATACACAGTTGCGGGGCCGACGCAGGCCAATCCGGCCGGCGTGGATAGCGTGTGGCGGCGCTTTGCAACAGCATGCCGGCGGGCAAGCCTTCGAACCGCTGCACATCCTGCGCAAGCAGCGCTTCACGCTGTGCATCCGGCACCGCGTACGGCAACGACCATAGCGCGACAAACATGTTGCGCCCACGCAAGGGCAGCGGCGGTTGACGCAGTTGCGCCAATGCCTGGCGTTGTGCCGCAGGAATCGGCCAGCGCGCGGAGATCGCGTACAGGGCCACCAGCAGGGCAACCAGAATGCAGAGCCCCAGCAGGGCCGACTTGAGGAATCTGGCGAGCATGCGTTTGCAACCTTCCGTGGATGAACTGCGCCATCTTAGAGCGGCCGACACCGACTCACGCGTGCCATAACGCAGATGCGCACTTGCCGTCTCCCGGGCGAACAAGCACCGCCTCGGGTCTGCACCGGACCCGGCCGAGTGCCTACAATGCGCGGATGTCCGAATCCCCCACTCCGCATCCCCGCCCTTCCCTGCAACGGGTCTTTCTGACCGGTTTGCTCACCCTGCTGCCGGTCTGGTTGACCTGGGTGGTGGTGAAGTTCGTGTTCTCGCTGCTCTCTGGCATCAGCAGCCCGTGGGTGGTGCCGTTGTCCGAACGCATCGCCGCCTCGTTCCCCGACTATCTGGGCTGGATCAAGGCGCTGTGGGTGCAGAACACCATCGCGCTGATCGCCACCGTGGGCGTGATCCTGTTCGTCGGGATCCTGAGCCGGCGCGTGATCGGCCAGCGCCTGTTGCGCTGGTTCGAGGCGATCATGCGGCGCATCCCGTTGGCCAGCGTGGTCTACGACAGCGCGCGCAAGTTGCTCGACATCCTGCAGACCCAGCCCGGCAGCACCCAGCGCGTGGTGCTGATCGACTTCCCGCACCGCGACATGAAGTCGGTGGGCCTGGTCACGCGCGTGATCAAGGAACAAGGCACCGGCCGCGAGCTGGCGGCAGTGTATGTGCCGACCACCCCCAACCCGACCTCCGGCTATCTGGAGATCGTGCCGGTGGAGTTGCTCACGCCGACCGACTGGACCGTGGATCAGGCAATGAGCTTCATCATCTCCGGCGGCGCGGTGGCGCCGGAGTCGGTGCCCTTCACCCGTACCGCGGATCGCTAACGCCATGACACAGGTGCGTACCCTCGACGATCGTGCGGTCCGCCTGTTCATTGCACTGGCCGCGTTCTTCTGCGTCAACGCGGCGCTGGCCGAGTTCATCGGCGTCAAGATCTTCTCCCTGGAAGACACGCTCGGCATCGCGCCGTTGAACTGGAACCTGTTCGGCCAGACCGGCTCGCTCAGCTTCACCGCCGGCACCTTGCTGTGGCCGGTGGTGTTCATCATGACCGACACCATCAACGAGTTCTTCGGCAGCCGCGGGGTGCGCTTCATCTCGTGGGTGGCGGTGGCGCTGATCGGCTACGGCTTCGTGTTTGCGTTCGCTGCGATCGCGCTGGCGCCGGCCGGTTGGTGGGTCACCGCAGCGCAGAGCCAGGGCGTGCCCGATTATCAGGCGGCGTTCGCGGCGGTGTTCGGGCAAGGGTTGTGGACGATCGGTGGGTCGCTGGTGGCTTTTCTGTTCGGCCAATTGATCGATGTCTCGGTGTTCCACCGCATCCGCCGCGTCACCGGCGAAAAGCACGTGTGGCTGCGCGCCACCGGCTCCACGGCGGTGTCGCAGTTGGTGGACAGCTTTGTGGTGATCTACATCGCGTTCGTGCTCGGGCCGCAGCATTGGTCCATCGACCAGTTTCTGGCGGTGAGCACGCTCAACTACGTCTACAAGATGGGCTTTGCGATCGCGCTGATCCCGCTGCTGTATCTGGCGCGCCGCACCATCACCGCGTATCTGGGTGCCGCACGCGCCGAGCAGTTGCGTGAGGAAGCCGCTGCCGACTGAGCGTAGCCGGCAAGACGAACGCGCTCACCGCCAGGTACGCGCAGCGCCCGCAACGGCGTGTCGCACTCGACCGCCGTGTTTCCGAGAACACGCCCCCGTGCACATCACGACTGCGAGCTCCGCTTTGTCAGCCACTTCTAGCGGACGAAAGTCGCCCGTCGAAATTTTGTTCAATCCGTCATCGCCCTCGCTGGCCATGCTGTTGCGCCCCGCTATGGACGTCGCGCAATGGATCATCTTGTGGCAATGGCGAGCTTCGCGCTGGTGTGCTCGATTTCGCCCGGCCCGGTCAACCTGGTCGCGCTGAGTACCGGCGCCAGCGCTGGCGCGCGTGCCGGGCATACGCACGTGATCGGGGCCACCGTGGGCTTCGTGGCGCTGCTGTTGTTGGTCGGCATGGGCCTGCAGCAGGTATTGGTGCGCTGGCCGCTGCTCGGACGCGCATTGCATCTGGCCGGGGTGGCGTTTCTGCTCTACATGGCGTGGCGCCTGCTGCGCGACGATGGCGTCATCGATGCTGCCAGGCCGCGCCCGGCCGCCTCGTTCTGGACCGGTGCGGCGATGCAATGGCTCAACCCCAAAGCCTGGCTGGCGGCGACCTCCGGCGTGGCCCTGTATGCAACGGCAGGCAGCACGCAACTGGCCGGCTTTGCGGCGGTGTATGCGCTGATCTGCTATCCCTCGCTGGCGTGCTGGTTGCTGGCCGGTGCAGTGCTGCGGCGGCATGTGCAGGTACCAAAACAGCTGCGCCGGTTGAACCGGGTATTGGCCGCGCTGCTGGTGCTCAGCGCCGTCTATCTGCTGATGGACTTCTGCTGAGGGCATGGGGTCCGGCACTGCGATAGTGCCCGGGTGTCACCGCCCAGGCGCGTTTGAAGCTGCGCTGCAGATGCGCCTGGTCGGCGTACCCGTGCGCATAGGCGACCTCGGCAATGCCGCCACCGCGACGCAAGGCCTCACGCGCACGCTGAAACCGGCAGTCCAGCAGATACGCGTGCGGGGTCAGACCATGGGCCTGACGAAAACCGCGAATCAGGCGCGGCGCGGGCATCCCGGCCAGCGTGCACAGTTCGCGCAGCGACACCGCACGCGCATGATGGGTCTGCAGATACTCGGCCACCTGCCGCATCGGCCCGGTATCGACCGCAACCGCACGGCTCATCGGCTCCACATGCAGATGCAGCCGCGCCACGAACGCGATCAACGCGCTCTCGCGTGCAAGCGCATCGGCGTTGTCGTCGATCAGCAGCGCATGCATGCGGTCGAAAGCAGCGTAGGCTGCCGGCGTCTGGCACAACGGCGCTGCCAGCATGTGCACATCCGCATTGCCGGCCAAACCGAGTGCGCGTTGTTGTTCGCGCAGCCACGCCACGTCCAGATACAGCATGCGGAACGACCAGTCCTGCTGCGGATCCGGATTGCAGGCATGCACATCGCCGGGGTTGATCAAGGTCAGCGACTGCGCGCCCACCTGCGCCCGCACGCGTCCATTGCGGTAACGCGCAAGCCCGCGATCCACCGCACCCACCGACCATTGCTCGTGCGTATGCGCCGCATAACAGAGCGTGCGGCTGTTGATCACCTGGCGCAGTTCGACGAAGGGCAATGCCGCATCGCGCCAGAACCCCTGCCCGCATTGCAGGGGCAACTGCGTCCCGCGTGTCGATTCATCCTGTTGCATGCGCGCAAGACTATCGCACTGCAACATGCGTGTGCGCCGCCCATCTGCAACGCGGGCTTCATGAATTCCAGGCGCGCCCCATGGGCTGGGTGGGTGGCTTGAACGGTGCGGATCGGGCAAGCTCCCCGCTCGCTTGTTCCCGGAGCCGGTAATGCCCCTCAGCTTTTCCCGCCTGCTGTCCCTGGCCATGGCCGCCATCATGAGCCTGTCGCTGGCAGCGCCCGCCGATGCGGCCAAGAAGAAACCCGGCAAGACACAGACCTCGCAAACGCGCGCAAAGGCGAGCAAAGGCAAGAAGACCGCCAAGCCGGCGGCCAGGACCACCAAGGCTGCCAAAGGGGGCAAAGCCGCCAAGGCCAAGCCGCGCGTCGTCGCCCCGCCCGTGGTGCTGACCACGGCGCAGCAGCTCAACCTGCTTTACGACCAGTACTGGGATGCCTCGCTCAAGCTCAACCCGCTGCAGGCCACCTTCCAGGGCGAAACCCGCTACAACGACCAGTTGCCCAACTTCCTGTCGCCGGCGTTCCGGCAACAGTCGCACGATTTCACCGTGCTGTGGCTGGGCAAGGCCGAAGCGTTGGGGCCGGACGGTTTGAGCGGGCAGGACCTGCTCAGCTACCAGATCTTCGTGCGCGACGCGCGCAGCGCGCTGGCGGCCGAGCAGTTCCCCAGCTGGATGCTGCCGATCAACCAGTTCTACAACATCGCCAGCATCGCGGTGGTGCTGGGCTCGGGCACCGGCGCGCAGCCGTTCAAGACGGTCAAGGACTACGACAACTGGTCGCGGCGTGCGGTCGGCATCCCCGAGTTGTTCGACCAGGCGATCAGCAATATGCGCGCCGGCATGCAGGCCGGCGTGGTGCAGCCGAAGGTGCTGATGCAAAAAGTGCTGCCGCAGCTGGATGCGATCATCGCGCGCAATGCCGAAGACAGCCTGTTCTGGGGACCGGTGCGCAACCTGCCGGCAGACATGCCCGAGGCCGACAAGCAGCGCATCACCGCCGAATACAAGCGCTTGATCGAAGTGCGCATCATGCCGGCCTACCGGGAGCTGCGCGGCTTCATCGCCACCGAATACCTGCCGGCCTGCCGCGATACCGACGGACTGACAGCGCTGCCCAATGGCGCGGCCTGGTACGCCTACGACGTGCGCCAGAGCACCACCTCCGAGCTGACCCCGGACCAGATCCATCAGATCGGGCTGGATGAGGTCGCGCGCCTGCAGGGCGAGATCGCCGCGCTGGCCAAGCAGGTCAAGTTCCGCGGCAACCTGCCCAAGTTCTACAAGTTCATGCAGACCGACAGGCGCTTCGCCTTCCGCAGCGACACCGAATTGCTGGGTTATTACCGTGGGTTGCAGGGCCGTGTACAGCTGGCGGTGCCGCGCCTGTTCAATGTCCAGGGCATGCCGGCGCTGGAAGTGCGTGTGGTGGAAGCGCAGCGCGCGCAAGCGGCCGCCAGCGGCTCGTACATGCGCCCCAACGGCGACGGCAGCACGCCGGGCATCTTCTACGTCAACACCTCCGACCTGCCCTCGCGCAAGACCTGGGAGGCCGAGAGCCTGTATCTGCACGAGGCCATTCCCGGCCACCATTTCCAGCTCGGGCTGCAGCAGCAGCTGACCGATCTGCCCAAGTTCCGCCGCCTGGGCGGCGAGACGGCGTATATCGAAGGCTGGGGCCTGTACGCGGAGTCGCTGGGACGCGAGCTGGGGCTGTATCAGGATCCGTACAACACCTACGGCTATCTGCAGAACGCGCTGTGGCGCTCGATTCGTCTGGTGGCTGACACCGGCCTGCACAGCAAGGGCTGGAGCCGCACCCAGGCGATCGACTACATGCTGGACAACTCGGGCATGAGCCGCACCGATGCCGAAGCCGAGGTGGACCGCTACATGGCCATCCCCGGCCAGGCGCTGGCCTACAAGGTCGGCGAGATGAAGATCGCGCAGCTGCGTGAACAGGCGCAACGCGAACTGGGGCCGCGCTTCGATGTGCGCGCCTTCCACACCGAAGTGCTCAAGGACGGCTCGGTGCCGCTGGAGATCCTGCAGGACAAGATCCAGCGCTGGATCGCCACGCAAAAGGCTGAGCCAGCTGAGCCAGCTCAGCCCGCCGCGCGCGCAGCCGCCAACGCGGCGATGTCGCGCGGCGCGGTGCGGCAGCAACCGCCGATCAACCGCGCACCGGCCGCCAGCCACTGTGCGTGCTGGTCGGCCAAGCTGCATGCCGTCGTGCTGCCTGCGTGCCAGCGTTTGTCGCCGGCATCGTAGTGCTCGCCCGAATTGGGATACACCACCAGCGGCAGCGCTGTCAGCGCGGACAGCGTCTGCAAGGCGGCGGTGACGTGTTCCAGTGCAATGCAGTTGATGCCCACTGCAATCACTTGCTTGCAAGCATCCAGCGCCGGGATGACCTGTGCCAACGGCGTGCCGTCGCTCAGATGCGCGGCATCGCGCAAGGTGAAGGAAAACCATGCATGCAGCTGTGGAAATTCTTCCAGCAACAGGCGCAGTGCCACGATCTCGCTCGCCGAAGGCAGCGTCTCGCAGGCCAGGACATCCACACCCGCCTCGGCCAACGCGGCGATGCGCGGGCGATGGAAGTCCATCAGCTGTGCCAACGGCAGAGCGTAGTCGCCGCGATACTCCGAGCCATCGGCCAGATACGCACCGTAAGGCCCGACCGAGCCGGCCACCCATAACGGCGCGTCCTGTGGATGGGCAAGCAGATGATCGGTGCGCGCCTGCGCCGCCAACGCCACGCTGCGTGCGATCAGCGCTTGCGACTGTGCCAGGTCCAGCCCGCGCGCGGCGAAGCCCAACGGTGTGGCCTGGTAGCTGGCAGTGATGGCGCACTGCGCGCCGGCGGCGAAGTAGTCGCGATGCACCTGGTAGATCAGCTCCGGCTGCTCCATCAGCACGCGCGCCGACCACAGCGCATCGTTGAGATCGCAGCCGCGTTGTTCCAGTTCGGTGGCGAGCGCGCCATCGAGCAGCACATAGCCATCGTGCTGCAGGGCCTGGCTGAAAGGCGCGTCGGCACGCGGCCGGCGGGGAAGAATCGTCATGCGTGCTGTCTCCGGGTCGCAAGCCATTGCGTGAGTGCGTAGGCGCCGTAGCACAGCGCCACAAACGGGATGCCGCACCACAGCGCGATGCGTTGCTGCGGATCGAATGCCAGCCCGATACAGGCCAGCAGACACAGCGAAAACCCCAGGATCGGCGTCCACGGATACCACGGCGCGCGATACGCCAGGCTCTCCGGCGCGATGCCGTCGCGCAGCAACTGGCGCCGAAAAAAGTAATGCGAGGCGCAGATGCTCAGCCACACCACTACCACCGCAAAACCCGATACTGCCGAGATCGCAACGAACACGGTGTCGGCCGCGTACACGCCGGTGAGCAGCGCCAACAGGCCACCGAGCATGCTCAACGCCAATGCCGGCAACGGGATGCCGCGCCGGGTCAGGCGCGCCAGCCGCGCCGGCAGCGTGCCTTCGTTGGCCAGCGACCACAGCATGCGCGCGGCTGCGTACAGGCCGGAATTGGCCGCCGACAGGATCGCGGTGAGGATCACTGCATTCAAGATGTCGGCCGCATACGGAATGCCCAGCAATTCGAAGGCGCGCACGAATGGGCTGGTCTCCACTGCTGCCTGCTCGGCCGGTAACAGTGCGGCCAGCACCAGCACGGTGCCAACGAACAACACCACCAACCGGACCAGCGTGGTGCGGATCGCCAGCGGAATCGCACGTGCCGGCTGCGCGGTTTCGCCGGCGGCAACACCGATCAACTCGGTGCCGGAGAAAGCGAAGTTCACCGCCACCATCGTCATCAAAATCGGCAAGCTGCCCTGCGCAAACCAGCCATCGGCGCGCAGGTGGCGCAGCCCGGGGGCCGGCGAACCATCGGCCAACGGCAACACGCCGACCACCGCAGCACCACCGAGCACGATGAACACCAGGATGGTGATCACCTTGATCAACGAAAACCAGAATTCGCCCTCGGCAAACCAGCGCGCCGACACCGTGTTCAAGCCGAAGATCAGCGCGCAGAACAACAGACACCACGGCCATGCCGGTGTGTGCGGGAACCAGTACTGCATGCAGAACGCAGCAGCGGTCAGGCTCGATCCCAACGCCACCGTCCAGGTCAGCCAATACAACCACGCCACTACGTAGCCGGTGGCCGGGCCGAGATAGCGCGCGGCATACAAGTGAAAGGCACCGGTCTGCGGCATCGCCACCGCCAGCTCGCCCAGGCATTGCATCACCAGATACACCACCAATGCGCCGATCAGATACGCGATCACTGTGCCCAACGCACCGGTGCTGGCGATGATGTAACCGGTGTTGAAGAACAACCCGGTGCCGATCACACCGCCCAGCGACAGCATCACCAGATGGCGCACCTGCATGCTGCGCTGGAATTGCGGTGCGGCGTTGGAGGTGGGTTCGGGCATCGGCAGGACGGGTCGGTGGCCCAGCATCCTGCCATGCGCGCGCAGGCGAGCACAGCCACGCGTTGGCCAGCCGTGACGCGGCACCAACAATCCGCGATGCCGTGCGGCGATACCGCGCGCGGCGTTCTGCCTCAATGCGCTCCAGCGCGCGCCGCGCCCGGCCTGGCCTGGTCTGCACGACACGCTCCGGGCACCCCGGGGGTATCCTCGCCACTGCTCATCCGGACCGCTGACATGCCACACGACTTGCACACACGCACCTACGCGCAAACGCAGCGCTGGAGTGCATCTTCGCTGCCTGCACGTATTGCAGATGCCATCGCCATCGCTGTCGCCGCGTGTCGCGCATCCATGCTGGCCGCTAGCGACGCGGGGCAGCGCCAGCTCCCCCATCGCGTGCGAGGCGCCGCATGATGCTCGCCGGCATTCACCACGTGGCGATCATCGCCGGCGACTATGCGCGCTCCAAGCAGTTCTATTGCGACGTCCTGGGCCTGCGCGTACTCGCTGAGCATTACCGGCAGCCGCGCGATTCCTGGAAGCTGGATCTGGCGCTGCCCGACGGCGGCCAGATCGAGCTGTTTTCGTTTCCCGACGCACCGCTGCGGCCCAGCCGCCCGGAAGCGCGCGGGCTGCGTCATCTTGCCTTCCGGGTCGACGCGCTGGACGCGGCCGTCGCGCATCTCAACGCGCACGGCGTGGCCACCGAAGACATCCGCATCGACGAATACACCGGCCGCCGCTTCACCTTCTTTGCCGACCCGGATGAGCTGCCGCTGGAGTTGTACGAAATCGGTTGAGCAGCAGACCCGGCAGGTTCGGTCACATCCGCCACGGAGGCACGTCGAAGAATCAGAGCGATCAACAAAGCTACTGCGCGGCCGCCAGGCGGGCGCTCGGTATGTTTTGTTAGCCGCTGGTAGTCGATGGTCGCTGTGACTTTCGGCGGATGCGGCAATGCGGTAACGCCATGAAGATCGAACCACACCAGGACACAGGAACCGTACATGCTGCAGATCCGTGCATTGTCCAAGACCTACGCCAATGGCGTGCATGCGCTGCAAGGCGTCACCCTCGACATTCCTCGCGGCATGTTCGGCTTGCTGGGCCCAAACGGCGCCGGCAAGTCGTCGTTGATGCGCACGCTGGCCACGCTGCAGGAGCCAGATTCGGGTAGCGTCAGCCTGACCGGCGCCGACGGCAGCAGCATCGATGTGCTCACCGACAAGGACGCCTTACGCCGCCGGCTGGGCTATCTGCCGCAGGATTTCGGTGTGTACCCGAAGGTCAGCGCGCTGGACATGCTCGATCACTTCGCCGTGCTCAAGGGGCTGAGCCATCGCGGCCAACGCAAGGAGGTGGTCGAGCGGCTATTGCAGCAAGTGAATCTGTGGGATGCACGCAAGCGCAAGCTCGGCACCTATTCCGGCGGCATGCGGCAACGTTTCGGCATTGCGCAGGCGCTGCTGGGCAACCCGCAATTGGTCATCGTCGATGAGCCGACGGCCGGGCTGGACCCCGAAGAGCGCAATCGCTTTCTCAATCTGCTGGCCGAAATCGGCGAGAACGTGGTGGTGATCCTGTCCACCCACATCGTCGAAGACGTCACCGACCTGTGCCCGACGATGGCCATCATGAACAAGGGCCAGGTGTTGCTGACCGGGCGGCCCGCCGATGCGATCGACATGCTGCAGCAGCAGGTCTGGCGCAAACAGGTCGCCAAGCAGGCGTTGCCCGATTACGAGGCACGCTTCACCGTGCTGTCCACGCGCCTGATTGCCGGGCATCCGGTGATCCACGTGTTCAGTGCCGACTGCCCGGAGCCGGGTTTCGAACAGGTCGCTCCCGATCTCGAGGATGTCTATTTCCAGCGCCTGCGCAAGCAAGCGCTGGCTGCCTGACGGAGCGCTGCGATGATCCTGGCGTTCCTGCGCTTCGAGCTGCGCGAACAACTGCGCTCGCCCTTCCTGTGGCTGCTGGCTGCGCTGTACGCGCTGCTTGCGTTTGCCGCACTGTCCAGCGATGCGGTGCAGATCGGCGGCGGCATCGGCAACGTGCTGCGCAATGCGCCGACCGTGATCGCCACGCTGCTGGGGCTTTTCAGCCTGCTCGGTCTGCTGGTGATCACCCTGTTCGTCAGCAATGCCTTGCTGCGCGACTTCGACCTGGGCACTGCCGAGCTGGTGTTTTCCACACCGGTGCGGCGGCGCGACTATCTGCTTGGCCGCATCGGCGCGGCGCTGATCGCCGGCATGGTGATGTACGTGGTGATCGCGCTGGGCATGTTCGCGGCGCAATTCATGCCGTGGATCGATCAGGCACGGCTCGGCCCGGTCGCAGTGCTGCCCTATCTGTGGTCGTTGCTGGTGCTGGTGCTGCCCAATCTGCTGTTCACCACCGCGTTGCTGTCGGTGCTGGCGGTGACCACGCGCAGCATCCTGTGGGTCTATATCGGCGTGATCGTGTTCTTCGTGCTGTATGGCGTGAGCCGTGCGCTGATGGCCGACCTGGACAATGTGTGGATCGCCACGCTGTCGGACCCGCTCGGCATCCGCGCGTTGTCGCAGACGCTGCGCTACTGGTCGGTGGACCAGCGCAATCATCAGTTGCCGCCATTGACCGGCTATCTGCTCGCCAATCGCGCGGTGTGGTTGGGCATGAGCGGTGTGCTGTTCGCCGCCACCTTCGCGCTGTTTCGCACCGAGCGCAGCGGCACCCGTCGGCGCCGTGGCGCTGGCGCGATTGCGCCTGCCGATGCGGGGCCCACCAGCACGCGCGTCACCACCACACGCCTGTCGGTCACACCGAGCTTCGGCGCGGCGACCGCCTGGAAGCAGCTGCTGCGGCAGATCCGCTTCGACACGTTGGGTGTACTGCGCAGTGCGCCGTTCGTGGTGCTGTTGCTGCTGGGCCTGGCCAACTTCATTCCGACTGCCTTGTTCAATTCGCGCAATTACGGCACCGCCGTGCTGCCGGTGACCTCGTTGATGCTGGAGGCGCTGCAGAACAGCTACAGCTTTCTGCTGATCATCGTGGTGCTGTTCTATGCCGGCGAGCTGGTGTGGAAGGAGCGCAGCAACCGCATCGACGGCATCACCGACGCGATGCCGGTACCGGATTGGGTGCCGCTGCTCGGCAAGTTCGTCGCTTTGCTGGCGGTGATCGCCAGCTTCCAGCTCGCCGGTGCGCTGACCTCGATCGCGCTGCAGCTTGGCCGTGGCTACACCAGCATCGAGCCGCTGCTGTATCTCAAGACCCTGGCACTGGGCTCGGTGCTGTACGTGCTGATGGGCGGCATGGCCTTGGTGCTGCAGGTGCTGAGCAACAACAAGTTCGCCGGCTATGCGCTGCTGATGCTGGTGTTGATCGGGCAGTCGGTACTTTCGATGCTCGACTACACCCAGAACCTCTACACCTTCGGCGGCTGGCCCAACGCACCGTATTCGGACATGAACGGCTACGGGCACTTCTTGCCAGGGCAATTGTGGTTCCAGGGCTATTGGGGCGTGTTCCTGCTGGCCTTGCTGTTGCTGTCCTCGGCATTCTGGCCGCGCGGCGTGGGCCACGGGTTGCGACAGCGTGTGCGGCTGGCATTGCGGCGCCTGCGCAGCCCGACCGGTGCGGCATTGGCGGCCACCCTGCTCGGCTTCGCGGCGGTCGGCGGCTGGCTGTACTGGAACACCAACGTCTACAACAGCTTCCTGTCGCCGGAACAGCGGCTGGACCTGCAGGCGCGCTACGAGCGCGATTACCGCAAGTACAAGGATCTGCCGCAGCCGCGCATTATCGCGATCGACAACCATGTCGACCTGCATCCGGAAACCCAGTCGGTCGTCGTCGATGCCACCTGGACAGTGCGCAACACCCACACCGCACCGATCAGCGAGGTGCACATCGGCATGCAAGGCCGCACTGGCGAGCGCAGCCTGGTGAAGGTGGATCTGGGCGGGCAGACCCTGACCACGCACGACGTCCCGGCCGGCTATCGCATCTATCGCCTGCAAAAGCCGCTGCAACCTGGCGAAGAGCGCGTGTTCCGCTTCCGCGTGGACCAGCATCCGCACGGCCTCACCGCCGAACAGGCGCAAACCGAATTGGTCGCCAACGGCAGCTTTTTCAACAATACCCTGCTGCCCTGGTTCGGCTACAACACGCAGACCGAGATCACCGACCGCAACGACCGCCGCAAGCGCGGCCTGGGCGAACCCACGCGCATGCCCAAGCTGGAAGATCAGGCCGCGCGTGCCAACAACTACGTCAGCAACGATGCCGACTGGCTCGGTTTTGCCAGCACCGTCTGCACCGCACCGGATCAGATCGCCCTGGCACCGGGCTATCTGCAGAAAGAATTCCAACGCGATGGCAGGCGCTGCTTCCGCTACGTGATGGACCGCCCGATGCTCAACTTCTACGCCTACTTGTCGGCACGCTGGGAAGTGCGCAAGGCGCGTTACAAGAACATCCCCATCGAAATCTATTACGACCCCAAGCACCCATACAACGTGCAACGCATGATCGAGAGCGTGCAGAAATCGCTGGCCTATTACGAAGCCAATTTCAGCCCGTATCAGCACCATCAGGTGCGCATCATCGAGTTCCCCGGCTACGCGCGATTTGCGCAGTCGTTCGCCAACACCATTCCCTACTCCGAATCGATCGGCTTCATTGCCGATCTGCGCGACAAGAACGATATCGACTACGTGTTCTATGTCACCGCCCACGAAGTGGCGCATCAATGGTGGGCGCATCAGGTGATCGGCGCGAACGTGCAAGGCGCCACCATGCTGTCGGAATCGCTGGCGCAGTATTCGGCGTTGATGGTGATGGAACGCGAGTACGGACGCGCCCACATGCGCCGCTTTCTCAAGTACGAACTGGACCGCTATCTGGAAGGCCGTGGCGGCGAAACCATCGAGGAATTGCCACTGTATCGCGTGGAAGACCAGCAATACATCCACTACCGCAAGGGCTCGCTGGCGTTTTACCGGCTGCGCGAAGAGATCGGCGAGCAGGCGCTCAACCGCGCGTTGCAGCGCTTCCTGGCCGCCAAGGCTTTCGAACAACCGCCTTACACCACCTCGGCCGAGCTGCTGCAGACCATTCGGGCCGAGGCGCGCCCGGACCAGCAAGGGCTGATCACCGACCTGTTCGAGAAGATCACCTTCTACGACAACCGCGTGGTGAGCGCGCAGGCACGCAAGCGCCCCGATGGGCGCTATGAGGTCACCGTGCAGACGCATGCGGCCAAGTTGCAGGCCGACGGCAAGGGCAAGGAGCACGCAGTGCCACTGGACGACTGGATCGAGGTGGCGATTTACGGGAAGGCCGCTGGCAAGGACGCGCAAGCACCGGTGCTGTATCTACAGCGTCAGCACATCACCAGCGTCGCGCCGAGTTTCACGGTCATGGTCGACGGCCTGCCTGCCGAAGCCGGCTTCGACCCCGACAACAAACTGATCGACCGCGTGCCGGAGGACAACCGCAAGCAGGTGACGCTGCAATAGCCGAATGAACGCATGCCGCAGCGCGTCTTTCCGCGACCATACTCCACGGTATACATTGCGATCAGGCCGCCGACGGCGGCCACAGCAATCCCTGGGAGGGGACACATGCGCAAGACCTTCAAGACCCTGATGCTGGCCCTGCCGCTGGCTGCGGCCTCGCTGCTGGCCCAGGCCGCCGACTCGCCGGTGGGCCGTTGGAAGACCATCGACGACGAGACCGGCAAGCCCAAGTCGGTGGTGCAGATCGAACAGACCGGCAACGGCACGCTGAGCGGCAAGGTGGTGGACATCCTGCAATCGGACAAGGGCCCGAACCCGCTCTGCGACAAATGCGATGGCGCCCAGAAAGGCAAGCCGATCAAGGGCATGACCATCCTGTGGGGCCTCAAGCCCGACGGCACTGCGGTGTGGAGCGGCGGCTCGGTGCTCGATCCGGCCAAGGGCAAGACCTACAAGGCCAAGGTCACCCTGACCGACGGCGGCAAGAAGCTGCAGATGCGCGGCTATGTCGGCATCGAGGCGCTGGGCCGGACCCAGACCTGGATTCGCGAGTAAATCGGGAATCGGGATTGGGCAATCGGTAAGAGCAGGCGCCCGCAAGGGCGCCTTTTTTGTGCGTGTCCATCCGCGCGTATCTGTGCGGCGAGACCTGGCAGGCGACGATCGCCAGCCAATGACGCCCAATGGACAGCCAAATGCCTGCGCGCCTCAACAACACGGCCGCCTGACCCTGCTTTGACCGATTCCCGATTCCCGAATCCCCATTCCCGACTAATGCGATAATCGCCCGTCCCCCGCATTACGCCTGCCATGACCCGCACCGCACTCGTCACCACCGCCCTGCCCTACGCCAACGGGCCGCTGCATCTTGGCCATCTGGTCGGCTATATCCAGGCCGACATCTGGGTGCGCGCGCGCCGCCTGCGCGGCGATAAGACCTGGTTTGTCTGCGCCGACGACACCCATGGCACGCCGATCATGCTCGCCGCCGAAAAGGCCGGCGTGACCCCGGAAGCCTTCATCGCCAACATCCAGGCCAGCCATGAGCGCGATTTCGCCGCATTCGGGGTGACCTTCGATCATTACGACTCGACCAATTCGCCGGTCAATCGCGAGCTCACCGAAGCCTTCTATACCAAGCTCGAGGCCGCCGGTCACATCAGCCGTCGCTCGGTGGCACAGTTTTACGACCCGGCCAAAGGCATGTTTCTGCCGGATCGCTATATCAAGGGCATCTGCCCCAACTGCGGCAGCGCCGATCAATACGGCGACAACTGCGAAGTCTGCGGCGCCACTTATGCCCCGACCGAGCTGAAAGATCCCAAATCGGTGATCTCCGGCGCCACGCCCGAACTGCGCGATTCGGAGCATTTCTTCTTCGAAGTGGGCCATTTCGACGGCTTTTTGCGTGAGTGGCTGGCCGGCGATGTGGCGCTGCCCGGCGTCAAGGCCAAGCTCAAGGAATGGCTGGATACCGAAGGCGGCCTGCGCGCATGGGACATCTCGCGCGATGCGCCGTACTTCGGCTTCCAGATTCCCGGCCAACCGGGCAAGTATTTCTACGTGTGGCTGGACGCGCCGATCGGCTATCTGTGCAGCTTCAAGACGCTGTGCGCGCAGATGGGCGAAGACTTCGACGCGCATCTGGTCGCCGGCACGCAGACCGAGCTGCATCACTTCATCGGCAAGGACATCGTCAATTTCCACGGCCTGTTCTGGCCGGCGGTGCTGCACGGCACCGGCCATCGTGCGCCGACCCGGCTGCACGTCAACGGCTATCTGATGGTGGACGGCGCCAAGATGTCCAAGTCGCGCGGCACCTTCGTGATGGCGCGGACCTTTCTGGATGTGGGCCTGGAGCCGGAGGCGCTGCGCTATTACTTCGCGGCCAAGTCCTCTGGCGGCGTGGATGATCTGGATCTGAATCTGGGCGATTTCGTCACGCGGGTGAACTCCGATCTGGTCGGCAAGTTCGTCAACCTGGCCAGCCGCTGCGCCGGCTTCATCGGCAAGCGCTTCGACGGCAAGCTGGCCGACACCCTGCCCGACCTGGCGCAATACGAGCGCTTCGTCGCCGCGTTGGCGCCGATCCGCGAGGCCTATGAGCGCAACGACGCGGCCAGCGCGATCCGCCAGACCATGGCGCTGGCCGACGAGGCCAACAAGTACATCGACGACACCAAGCCATGGGTGATCGCCAAGCAGGAAGGTGCCGATGCGCAGCTGCAATCGGTATGCACGCAGGGTTTGAACCTGTTCCGCATTCTGGTCGCCGCACTCAAGCCGATCCTGCCGCGCACCTGCGCCGAGGCCGAGGCTTTCCTGTCGGCACCAATGACCAGTTGGGAAGACGTCGCGCGCCCGCTGACCGCGCACACGATCCAGCCCTACACCGCCCTGTTCACCCGTATCGACCCCAAACTGATCGACGCCATGACCGACGCTTCAAAAGACACACTAGCCGCACCCGCAGCAGCACCCGCCGCAACCACCGCCAAACCCGCGCCGTCCAAGGCCGAGGCAAAGCCGGCAGCGCCTGCGAATCCCGAATCCCCGATCCCCACTCCCAGCCTCATCGGAATCGACGATTTCGCCAAGCTCGATCTGCGCATCGGCAAGGTGCTGGTGTGCGAATTCGTGGAAGGCTCCGACAAGCTGCTGCGCTTTGAACTGGACGCCGGCGAGCTGGGCAAGCGGCAGATCTTCTCGGGCATCCGCGCCAGCTACGGCGAACCGGAAACGCTGGTCGGCCGCAGCGTGGTGTTCATCGCCAACCTGGCGCCGCGCAAGATGCGCTTTGGCATCAGCGAAGGCATGATTTTGTCGGCCGGCTTCGATGGCGGCGCGCTGGCGTTGCTGGATGCCGATGGTGGCGCGCTGCCGGGGATGCCGGTTCGGTGAGGCGGGATTCGGGAATCGGGAATCGTAAAAGCGAGACCTGATTGTTGAGGGGGACCTGACACGAGTGCTTCGCCCGTACCCTCATCCGCCCCTACGGGGCACCTTCTCCCGGTGGGAGAAGGAAGAGACTAAGCCCCTCTCCTGCGGGAGAGGGGTTGGGGTGAGGGTACGGTGCGAAGCCCTGGTGTCGTTCCAACTGCACGTGGCTTCGCCCGTACCCTCATCCGCCCCTGCGGGGCACCTTCTCCCGGTAGGAGAAGGAAGAGGCTAAGCCCCTCTCCTGCGGGAGAGGGGTTGGGGTGAGGGTACGGTGCGAAGCCCTGGTGTGGCTCCAACTGCACGTGGCTTCGCTCGTACCCTCATCCGCCCCTGCGGGGCACCTTCTCCCGGTGGGAGAAGGAAAAACACCGCGTCTTTAACCCAATCCCCAATCCCCAATCCCAGCCCCATGCAACTCGCCCTGTTCGACTTCGATCACACCATCACTACCTGCGACACCTATGCGCGCTTCCTGCGCAAGGTGGCAACGCCGGCGCAGCTGGCTGCGGCGAAGTGGCAGGTGGGTCCGTGGGTGTTGGGCTATCGGGTTGGGTTGATCTCCGCGCAGGCCTTGCGCGCACGCGTCACGCGCCTGGTCTTCAGCACTCGTTCGCTGGAAGAAATGACCATGCACGGGGCGGCGTACGCACGCAACGATCTGCCTGGCATGTTGCGCACGAACGTGATGCAGCGCATCGACTGGCACCAGGCGCAGGGGCATGAAGTGGTGCTGGTGTCGGCGTCGCTGGATCTGTATCTGCAGCCGTGGTGTGCGCAGCATGATCTGTCGTTGATCTGCAATCGGCTGGAACACCACGCCGGCGTGTTGAGCGGGCGCTATGCCAATGGCGATTGCGGGCCGCACAAGGCCACGCAAATCCGCCTGCGCTACGACCTGTCGCAGTACGAGTGCGTGCATGCCTATGGCGATAGCCGCGAAGACACACCGATGCTGGCGCTGGCGCAGCGGCGCTGGTATCGCGGCTATCTGTTGCACTGACATGCCCATTGCAACGCCCACTTCCACGCCCGATCTGGTCGAACGTCTCGACCGCCTGCTGCCGCAGACCCAATGCGGCCAGTGCGGTTACGACGGCTGTCGCCCGTATGCGCAGGCGATGGCAGACGGCAAAGCCGACGTCGATCATTGCCCGCCCGGTGGCGACGCCGGTGCCCGCGCGCTGGCGCACGCACTGCAGGTTCCTGCACGCCCGTACGACCGCACCCGTGGCACCCACACGCCGCCGCAAGTGGCGTGGATCGTGGAGGCCGACTGCATCGGCTGCACCAAATGCATCCAGGCCTGCCCGGTGGATGCCATCGTCGGCGGCGCCAAACACATGCACACGGTGATCGCGCCGCTGTGCACCGGCTGCGAGCTCTGCCTGCCAGCCTGCCCGGTGGATTGCATCGAGCTGCGCACAATCGGCTAGACGGCTCGCAAAAGGCCTCCAACTCCTACCTTCCGTCAGGAACGTCCTGACGCATCCGGCGCATCCGTGCTGCGGACGCGCTCGTATTGGTGTGTACTCCCATCGAGGAATCCGCCGATGCGCCCATTCGCCGCCCTTGCCACGTTAGCCGCACGCTGCCGGCCGATCCCGCCGTTGTTGTTGCTGGTGCTGGGCTGTTCGCCGCTCAGCGCAGCAGCTGTCACCCGTGTGGACGGCGATGCCTTCGATGGCGACAGCGGCGCGCTGCGTTACCGCGAGTCGCACTGGCTGCTCGACGACGGCGGCCGGGTGGTGCTGTATCGCTGCACGGACGGGCGCCCGTTCGCGCGCAAACTGGTCGATGGCGGCGGCCCCTCGCCCAACTTCAGCCTGCTCGATGGACGCGACGGCTACCGCGAAGGCGTGCGCCAACGCGATGGCGTGCGCGAGATGTTTCAGCAGGAACCCGGCAAGACCGAACGCCGCACTGCGCTGCCGGCCAGCGAAGGCGCGCGCGTCATCGATGCCGGTTTCGATGCCTATCTGCGCACCCAATGGGACGCACTCGCCAGCGCAACGCAGCGCGTCGACTTCGTGCTGCCGAGTCTGCAGCGCCAGCTGGCCTTCAAGGTCGAACGGATCGGCGACAGCGCCGGCCAGCGTCGCTATCGGCTCAGCCTGGATGCCTGGTACGGCGCGGCGGTGCCGTCGCTGGAGGTGCGTTACTCGATCGCCGACAAGCGTCTGCTCGAATTCCGCGGCGTCGGTAACCTGCGCGACGAGCGCGGCCGCTATCCGCACGTGCGCATCGTTTTCCCGGACACTGCTGCGCGTGCCGCCAGTGCGGACGAGTTGCGCCAGGCACGCGAGCAGCCGCTGGCCAAGCGCTGCAGCGCCCCGTGAACCAGACACGCGCCATCTTCACGTTCGACCACGCGCCCTTGCGTACAACGGCCCGGGCACCCATTCCCCAAGCAGGAACATCCTCATGGCCAAGGCCTATCTCTGGATCAACGCAGCGCTCTACGTCGTCCTGGCGATCTGGTGCACGCTCTCACCGGCCAAGACCGCAAATGCGGTCGGTTACACCCAGCTTTCGCCGGCCGGGCAGTCGGAATACCTGGTCATCTACGGCGGCCTGCAGTTGGGCATGGCGTTTTTGTTCGGTTACTTCGCCTGGATCGATCAACCCCGCACGGGGCTGCTGGTGGCACTTGCCTTCTACGTCCCGATCGTGCTGTTCCGCACTGTTGCGCTCTCGCGGCTGTGGCCGGTCTCTGCACCGACGGTTGCGCTGGCAGGCGTGGAAATCCTGTTGCTGCTCGCCGCTGTGCTGCTGTGGTTCCGGCACAAGTGAAAGACACGCTGTAGCCAGTCCGGTAGGATCGGCGCCACCTTACTCAACGCCCGACCGCATGAGTGCCATTCCTGGCCACGACGACGATGAAACCGGACGCCTGCTCACCGCAACTGCGGGCGGCGACCGGCATGCTTTCGAAGCGCTGTACCGGCAGACCTCGGCCAAGCTGTTCGGGGTGTGCCTGCGCATGATTCCGCAACGCGCCGAAGCCGAAGAAGTGCTGCAGGACGTGTTCACGCTGATCTGGCACAAGGCCGGGCAGTTCGATCCGGCGCGTGCACGCGGGCTGACGTGGCTGGCGATGATTGCGCGCAACAAGGCGATCGACCATCTGCGCGCCAACGCACCGCAGCGCCGCAACGTGACCCTGGACGATGCCGGCGACCTGCGTGCCAGCGATGCCTCACCGCTGGAGCGCACCGAGCGCGCCAGCACGCGCCACCGCATCGACCATTGCCTGGCCGAACTCGAACCGCCGCGCAGCGAGTTGATCCGCACCGCGTTCTTCGATGGCATCACCTACGAAGAACTGGCGGCGCGCACCGACACGCCGATCGGCACGGTCAAGAGCTGGATCCGTCGTGGCCTGGCCAAACTCAAGGCATGTCTGGAACGATGAGCACGCCATTCCCCATCGACCAGGAACCGCCGCGCGACGTGCTTGCCGGCGAATACGTGCTGGGCCTGCTGGGCGCCGACGAGCGCCTGGCGGCCGAACAACGCATCGCCACCGACAGCCAGTTCGATCAGGCCGTCCTGCAATGGCAGCAACATCTGATGCCGCTGCTGGACGAAATCGCGGCGGTGACCCCGTCCGATCAACTCTGGCCGCGCATCCGCCAGACGCTGGGCTTCGATACGCCATTGCGCGCAGTGGCGGCAGCATCGACCAAGCACCACCACATCGGCCACGCCACTGTGGAACAGCGTGCGCTTCTGGCGCTGGGCCAGTGCCGGTGGCTTGGCAACTGCTGCAGTGTGCGTGCTGGCCTTGTTGAACGTTAACACGCCGCCCGCACCGGTGCAGCCGCCAGTCACTGGCCCGGTGGTACAGGCACCGCCGGTCACGACTCCAGCAATCCCGGCCACCCCGCCTGCCACCGGCATCGCGATGACCGCCACGTTGGCGACCGAAGACGGCCGGCCGGGCTACGTGGCCTTGATGGATGCCGACAAGCACACCATCACGGTGACGCCGCTGGATCGCACCGCCACCGCCGACAAGGTGCCCGAACTTTGGTTGATCACCGCAGACGGCAAGCCGCATTCGATGGGCACGTTCGACGATCAACGCGCACGCCGCGCGCAGATCCCCGATCAGCTGATGCCCATGCTAAGCAACGAGGCTCTGTTGGCCGTCACCCTGGAACCACTGGGCGGTGCGCCGGGTGGCATCCCCACCGGTACTGTGGTGGCCAAGGGCGGCATCAGCACGCTGGCAATGGCGCCCTGATCCGGCGGTGAGCTTGCCTGCGAGGCTCTCGCAGGCAAGCTCGTTTCACGAACGACCTCATGCGCGCCAGCGATACGGCGTGTGGTCAATTGTGTGCGCGATTGCGCGAATTATCAGTGTGATCAGACGAACCTTACACAGGCATGCGACGATCATGCGCGCTGGTGCATCTGTTTGCCGGCAGCGTTCGTAAAGGGTCACGACCAACGACGGAGAACCACGCGTGCCGAGTACCGGAGTCGACCCCAACGCTGCAACGCCTCAGCCCACCAGCCCACATCCCCGTGGCTGGTTGGCAATGCGTATCGGCAGCCTGCGCCGCTGGGTGGATTCGCAGACCGACGAACCGCTGGACGAAGCGCGCGCAGACCGCATCGACTGGTTGCGCGCCATTCCCTTCATCGCCCTGCACCTGGCCTGCCTGTCGGTGATCTGGGTGGGCGCGTCCTGGTTTGCGGTGGGCATGGCGGTGGCGCTGTATGCGCTGCGCATGTTCGCGCTGACCGGTTTCTATCATCGCTATTTCTCGCACCGCGCCTTCAAGACCTCGCGCGTGTTGCAGTTCGTGTTCGCCGCGATCGGCGCTACCTGCGTGCAACGCGGGCCGCTGTGGTGGGCCGCGCACCATCGCAATCATCATCGGCATACCGACACCGGCCGCGACCCGCATTCTCCGGCGCAACACGGCTTCTGGTGGAGCCATACCGGCTGGTTCCTGACCCCGCGCAATTTCCGCACCGATTGGGAAGTCATTCCCGATCTGCGTCGCTTTGCCGAGCTGCGCTTCCTGGACCGCTTCGACATCGTGATGCCGGTGCTGCTGGCGCTGGGGTTGTACCTGCTCGGCGACTGGCTGGCCACTGCCGCGCCCGCGCTGAAGACCAGTGGCGCGCAGTTGCTGGTATGGGGCTTTGTGATCTCCACGGTGGCCTTGTTCCATGCCACCTTCACCATCAACTCGCTGGCGCATCGCTTCGGCAGCCGGCGCTTCGATACCCGCGACGACAGCCGCAACAACTGGCTGCTGGCGCTGCTCACCTTCGGCGAAGGCTGGCACAACAATCACCACTTCTTCCCCGGCTCGGCGCGCCAAGGCCTGCGCTGGTGGGAGTACGACATGACCTGGTACGGCCTTACGGCGATGTCGTGGGTGGGGCTGGTGTGGGACCTCAAGCCGATGCCGAAGCTGCTCACGCAGCGTGCCGAGCGGGTGCGCCGATGAGCGAGGGCAGGATTGCCGTGGTCGGCAGTGGCATCGCCGGCCTGGGCGCGGCGTGGCTGTTGTCGCGGCGCTATGAAGTCACTCTGTTCGAGGCCGCCGATTATCTCGGCGGGCATACGCACACGCACGACATCCAGCTGGAAGGCCAGCGCTACGCGGTGGACAGCGGCTTCATCGTGTTCAATCCGCAGCACTATCCGTTGCTCACGCGCATGTTCGCCGAGCTGGACGTGGCCGCGCAGCCGACCACGATGAGCTTCTCCGTGCACGATGCGCGCAGCGGGCTCGAATACAACGCCGGCAGCCTGGGCGGGCTGTTCTGCCAGCGCCGCAATCTGCTCAGCCCGCGCTTCTGGGACATGTTGTCCGATCTGCGCCGCTTCTATCGCCAGGCACCGGCGGTGCTGCACAGCGACGAGCAGTTCAGCACGCTGGGCGAGTATCTGCAGCGGCATGGCTACTCGGCGGCGTTTCGCGACCAGCATCTGGTGCCCATGGCCTCGGCGCTGTGGTCATCGCCCTCGCAGCGCATCCTGGAATTTCCGATGGGCCAGCTGATCGGCTTCATGGCCAACCACCACATGCTGCAACTCGGCGGGCGGCCGCAGTGGCAGGTGGTGCGTGGCGGATCCAACAGCTATGTGCGCGCGCTGCGGCGGCGCTGGCAGGTGCTGGAGCGGTTGTCCACCCCGGTGCATGCGATCCGGCGCGTCGGCAACGGTGTGGTGCTCAGCTCGCTGCGCGGCGAAGAACATTTCAACGACGTGGTCCTGGCTTGTCACGCCGACGATGCATTGGCGTTGCTCAGCGACTCCACCCCTGCCGAGCAGCAGATCCTGGGCGGCATCACCTACCAGAACAACGACACCGTGCTGCATACCGATGCGCGTGTGTTGCCGCGCGATCGCCGCGCCTGGGCGGCATGGAACGCGCATGTGCCAGCCGACCCGCAGGCGCCGTGCACGGTGAGTTACTGGATGAACGCGCTGCAGTCGATCGAAGCGCCGCAGCCATTCATCGTCAGCCTCAATCGCGACCACGACATCGACCCGGATAAGGTGTTGCGGCGCATGCGCTATCGCCACCCGGTGCAGAACGCGGCAGCACTCGCTGCACAGACGCGCAAGGCCGACATCCAAGGCGTGCAGCACACCTGGTTTGCCGGTGCGGCATGGGGCTTCGGCTTCCACGAAGACGGCCTGCGCAGCGGTGTGGATGTGGCGCACGGCCTGGGAGTGCCGTGGTGATGCAGCTGCTGCGCGAAGCCAGCACCGATGCGGTGCCGTTGCCCCCGACCGAGGGCAGTGGCGCCGGCAGCGTGGCGGCCCCGTTGCGCAGCGCGCTCTATACCGGTTGGGTGCGGCACCGCCGGTTTGCGCCGAAACCGCTGGATTTCCGCTACAAGCTGTTTTTGATGTATCTGGATCTGTCCGAACTGGATCGGGTGTTTGCGCAGCGTTGGCTGTGGTCGGTGGGGCGCGCCAACCTGGCGCAGTTCCGCCGCAGCGATTATCTCGGCGACCCAACTATTCCACTGGATGAAGCCGTGCGCGATTGCGTGCAGACCCACACCGGCGAGCGCCCCGACGGCGCGATCCGCCTGCTCACGCATCTGCGCTACTTCGGCCATGTGTTCAATCCGGTCAGCTTCTACTACTGCTTCGATCGTCACGACGGCCTGCGCTGGATCGTTGCGGAAATCACCAACACGCCCTGGCAGCAGCGCCACACCTACGTACTGCCGGTGGCGCAGGCGCGCACGCACCGCGACGTGCATGCCTGGCGCTTCGACAAGCGCTTCCACGTCTCGCCCTTCATGGGCATGCAGCACCAGTACGACTGGCGTTTCAGCGTGCCGGACGCGCAATTGCGCGTGCATATGGAGGTGCTGGATGCACCCGATGCCGACGCAGCAGGCAACGACAGTGGCGCCCGCCGTTTCGACGCCACCCTGGTGCTGCAGCGCCAGCCGCTGACCGCGCGCACCCTGGCGCGCACGCTGCTGGCCTACCCCTTGATGACCGTGCAGGTGGTGGTCGCCATCCATTGGCAGGCCTTGCGCCTGTGGCTGCGCGGCAACCCTGTGCACGACACCCCCCATCCGCCTGTGCGAGAACGCCGATGAACGCCACGTCCCTGCCCGACGCCACTGCCCCGCGCGCAGCTTCCTGGACGGATCGTCTGTTGCGCAAGCGCCTGCTGGCCACGCTCGGCGACCTGCGCGATGGGCAATTGCAGCTGCACGAGGCCGATGGCATCACCACCCTCGGCAACGCCAGCGGCGCGGATGCCTTGCAACTGCAATTGCGCGTCACCGATCCGGGCTTCTATCGGCAGGCCGCGCTCAATGGCAGCGTCGGTGCCGGCGAGTCGTACATGGATGGGCAATGGCAGTGCGACGACCTGGTCGGCCTGATGCGCCTGCTGTTGCGCAATCGCGACCGCCTGGATGCGATGGAAACCGGCACCGCACGGCTGGGCGGCTGGGCGATGCGCAGCCTGCACACCTTTGCGCGCAATACCCGCAGCGGCAGCCGGCGCAATATCGCCGCGCATTACGACCTGGGCAATCCGTTATTCAGCCTGTTTCTCGATGAAAACCTGATGTATTCGTCGGCGATCTTCGTCGATGGCGAAGAGGCGCAAGGCGAAGCGGCACTGGAGCGCGCCGCCACGCGCAAGCTCGAACGCATCTGCCAGAAACTGCGGCTCGGCCCGCAGCACCATGTGGTGGAAATCGGCACCGGCTGGGGTGGCTTTGCCCTGCATGCCGCGCGCGAGCACGGCTGCCGCGTCACCACCACCACCATCTCGCGCGAACAGTTCGATCTGGCAACCCAACGCATCGCTGCAGCCGGTTTGAGCGATCGTGTGACGGTGTTGCTGCGCGACTATCGCGATCTGGACGGCCGCTACGACCGGGTGGTGTCGATCGAGATGATCGAGGCGATCGGCCATCAGTATCTGGACACCTATTTCGCCAAGGTCGGCAGCTTGCTTGCCGACGATGGCGAGGCGCTGATCCAGGCCATCACCATCGAAGACCATCGCTATGCGCAGGCATTGCACTCGGTGGACTTCATCAAGCGGCATATCTTCCCCGGCAGCTTCATTCCCTCGGTGGCGGCGATGACCGGTGCCATCGCGCGCGCCAGCGATCTGCGCCTGTTCAATCTCGAAGACATCGGGCCGAGCTATGCGTTGACGCTGCGTGCGTGGCGGCAGCGCTTCATGGCGCAGCTGCCGCAGGTGCGCGCGCTGGGCTACGACGAGCGCTTCATTCGCATGTGGGAGTTCTATCTGGCCTATTGCGAAGCCGGTTTCTTGGAGCGCTCGATCGGCGATGTGCATCTATGGCTGAGCAAGCCGGGCGCGCGTCCGCCGCAGTTCGTGCCTGGCCTTGCCACCGACGCATGAAGCAGATCGGCAACTATCTCGGCTTGCAGGTGCTCTGGGTGGTGGCGGTCAGCGCCGCCGCGCAGGCGCGCATCTGGCCGACACTGCTGGTGTTGGCGCTGTTTGCGCTGTATCAGCTATGGCCGTCGCGGCGCGCGCCAGGCGATCCTCGATTGTTGCTCGCTGCGTTGTCGTTGGGCCTGCTGCTGGATACCACGCTGGCTGCTGGTGGTTGGGTGCGTTACGCCGCACCGTGGCCGGGCACGCCGTTGGCACCGCCGTGGATTCTGGCGTTGTGGCTGGGCTTTGCGCTCACCCTCAATCATTCGTTGGCAACGGTGACGCAACGGCCGTGGCTGGCGGTGTTGCTGGGCGCCATCTTCGGGCCGTTCTCGTATTGGTTGGCGCAGCGCAGCTGGCATGCGGTGGAATTTCAGCCGCCACAGCTACACGCAGTGGTTGCGGTCGGCATCGGTTGGGGCGTGGCCTGCGGCGTGTTGTCGCTGTATGCACGCCGCCTGGCGCGACCATCGCCTGAGCACATCACTGGAGAACTGCAATGACTGTCTGGCCACTGCTGCATGTAGGCGTGTTTGCGAGCGTGGTGATGGTGATCGGCTGGCTGTGGCAACGCCGCAGCGGCAATGCCGGCCCGGTGGATGTGCTGTGGGCCGCGTGCCTGGCCGTCGCTGCACCGTATTGCGCGTGGATGTCCGATGGCGCGCTGCTATCGCGCGTGCTGGTGGCCGTGCTCGGAGGCGTGTGGGGTGCACGCCTGGCGCTGCATCTGGGCGTACGCGTGTTCGGCGACCCGCACGAGGATGGCCGCTATCGCGCACTGCGCGAACACTGGAATGGCGACCAGCGCAAATTCCTCGGCTTTTTCCTGGCGCAAGCGGTGGTGGTGGTGCTGTTTTCGGTACCGTTTCTGGCCGCTGCCAGCAACCCGCATCCGGCCTGGAGCGTGTGGAGCACGTTGGCGATTGCGGTGTGGTTGATCGCGGTCGGCGGCGAAGCGCTGGCGGACCGGCAACTGTCTGCGCACAAGGCCAACCCGGCCAATCGCGGCGTCACCTGCCGCAGTGGGCTGTGGCGGTATTCGCGCCATCCCAATTATTTTTTCGAGTTCGTGCATTGGTTCGCCTATCTGGCGCTGGCCGTCGGTGCCGGGCCGTGGCCGCTTGCCTTGGCCGCGCTCGGGCCGGTGGTGATGTTCGTGTTTTTGTATCGCTTCACCGGCATTCCCTACACCGAGCAACAGGCGCTGCGCTCGCGTGGTGAGGACTATGCGCAGTACCAACGCAGCACCAGCGCATTTTTTCCGTTTCCCCCTTCGTCCTGAGTCGCCTGGAGAGTCGTATGTCTACCGTTACCATCCCGCCCTCCTCGCTGCCCGAAGAATCCTTCGCCACCCGGCTGGCCGAATCCGGCCTGCTGCCCGATGCCGCGCTACGCTACGGCATCCGCCGACTGTGCGCGCAGCGCTTGCGCGATGAGCGCGGCGACGGCGCCGATGCCAGCGGCGAACGTCAACGCGCGTTTATCGACAGCCTGCGTGCCAGTGCGATCGCGATCGAAACCGATGCCGCCAATCGCCAGCACTACGAGTTGCCGCCGCAGTTCTTCACCCTGTGCCTGGGGCGCCGGCTCAAATACAGCAGCTGCTATTGGGACGCGACCACGCCGGATCTGGATGCCGCCGAAGAACGCATGCTGGCGCTGTACGGCGAGCGTGCCGAGCTGACCGACGGCCAGCGCATTCTGGAACTGGGCTGCGGCTGGGGCTCGCTGACCGTGTGGATGGCCGAACGCTATCCCGGCGCCACCATCACCGCGGTGTCCAACTCACGCCCGCAGCGCGCGCATATTCTGGAACAGTGCCGCGTACGCGGCTTGAGCAACGTGCAGGTCATCACTGCCGACGTCAACGCGCTGGCGCTGCCGCCGGGCAATTTCGACCGTGTGGTGTCGGTGGAAATGTTCGAGCACATGCGCAATTACCGCGAGCTGCTGACGCGCGTCGGCAGCCGGCTGGCGCCGGGCGGCAAGCTGTTCGTGCATGTCTTCTGCCATCGCGATCTGGCCTACCCGTTCGAAGTGGCCGGCGAAGATAACTGGATGGGGCGGCACTTTTTCACCGGCGGGCTGATGCCGGCCACCGACACCTTGCTGCATTTCCAGCAGGATGTCGTGATCGAACAGCGTTGGGTGCTGTCGGGCGAGCATTACGAAAAGACCGCCAATGCCTGGCTGGAGAATCAGGACCGCCACCGCGAGCAGATCATGCCGCTGCTGAAGCAGACCTACGGCGACGATGCGCAGCGCTGGTGGCAGCGCTGGCGGATGTTCTGGCTGGCGTGTGCGGAGCTGTTCGGTTACGACCAGGGCCGCGAATGGGGCGTGGCGCACTATCGCTTCATCAAGCGTTGATCGAAGCAAGGCTGATCGACGCAGGAGCGCGCTTCAAGACGACATCGCGGCCAGCTGATGGCCGCGATGTGTCGGCTTCAATTCGGCTCTTCAACAACGCTGGCACGCAGATCAGCGCGTTGGCTGGCAATGCCAGCTCGGCACGCAAGCAGGTTTTCGCAACTGGCTGCTGAGGCAGCTGCAATGTTGCAGATCATAGGGTCGCAGCGCGCGATCGCTCGGCGATCCGCGCGCCGCCAGGCGACTCAGCCCGCCGCAGCGGTGATCACGATTTCCACCTTCCACTCCGGCCGCGCCAGTTTGGCTTCGACGGTGGCGCGTGCGGGCGTAAAGCCATGCGGCACCCACTCGTCCCAGGCCTTGTTCATGCCATCGAAATCGGCGATGTCGGCCAGGAAGATTTCCGCACGCAGGACCTTGGTCTTGTCGCTGGCCGCCTGCGCCAGCAATTTGTCGATTTCGCCCAGCACCTGGCGGGTCTGCCCGGTGATGTCTTCGCTGGTGTCCTCGGCAATCTGGCCGGCCAGATAGCACACGCCGCCATGCACGGCCATTTCGGACATCCGCGGACCTGTATCGAATCGCTGCACCATTTCAGACTTCCTACGGTTGATTGACCCGGGCATTGTCCCGCGAATGCGGCAAACATGCAGCCTGCGCACGTACGTCGCACGCCAGCCACCGCCCCACCAGCACCATCCAGGACACGATCGCCACGATGGCACTCTTCTGGCTGATGCCCGGCGGCGCGCTGGTGACGCTGACGTGGAACAACAACAGCGCAAATGCCACCAAGCCCAGACCGAATGCCGGCACGAGGTGCTGCCGCCACCAACGATCACGACGGAAATACCAGGATTGCAGCAATATCGCTGCAATTACGCACAGAAATGCGGTATTGGCCGACAACAGATGCACCATCGTCGCCACGTCGGGTGCGAGCACCGGCATCCAGCTGTCGCCGATCGCCACCGCGCTCAGACCTACTGCCGCCATGCAGAACAAGCCCACCACCGTGCGACTGCATGCGACCCGCGCCAGCGCCGCGTACAGGCCCAGCGCCAGCCACGCCATGGCTGCGGCCAGCAGGCAATAGGCGGTGCGCAGCAGCAAGCCGTAAGCGCCGTGCAGGTAGGCACTCAGTTGTGCATCGATCCAGTCCAGATCGCCGCGCAGCCATTGCAGCAACACCACCAGAGCGATGAAGGCCACGCCCGTCCCTGCGGTGATCGCACCGGCGTAACCGCTCCAGCGTGGCGGACATGGCCGCCGGGTTTGCGCAGCAGCGCGGTAATCGCATGCATTTCCCATCAACAGCCTGTCTCCCCTGCAACTGTCATCTGATCCATCCGGCTCCCCGACGGCACCTACGCGTGGCTTTGCCCTATGATGCGCGCGGCCGCCATGCGCGGACAAATATCGGTATGGCCGAACCTTAGCGTTCACTTCATTTCTGCATTGACGCGATCACGCTGCACGCACTTCAATCGACCGGCCCATGCAGACCCTCCGCGCGCGGCACATTCCGTGCATGCACCCTCTTTCCCTCAAGCAGATCCCGTTGCCCTCATGACGGATACCCCCGTGTCTTCCGAAACGCCCGCCAGCGGTTGGCGTCGCGCCCTGCCGGTGATCATCAGCCTGGCGATCCTGGCGATGGCGCTGCACGCGCTGTCCTCTCAGTTCACTGACCACGGCTATCGGCAGATCCGCCAGGCGTTCCGTGAACTGGGGGTCGGCCAGATCGCGCTCACCCTGCTGCTGGGCTTGAGCAGCTACGCCTGCCTGGTGGGCTTTGACTGGGTGGGGCTCAAGCGCACCGGCAAGCGCTTGCATCCGGCGCGGGTGGGCATCACCGCGTTCATGGCGCACGCGGTCGGGCAGACATTGGGCTTTGCTGCACTGACCGGCGGCGCGGTGCGCTTGCGCGGTTATGGCAGCGTGGGGCTGACCCTGGCCGAGATCGGCCAGGTAGTGCTGATGAGCACACTGGGCTTCATCTTCGGCGCCTGGGTGCTGCTTGGCCTGGCCTTGATGCTGGAACCGGAAGCGGCCGCACGCGCCCTGCCGATCGCTGCCGAAGGCATCCGCATTGCGGGCATCGCCCTGCTGGTCGGCTACGTGGCGATGCTGGTATTGGTCGGCAGACAGGGCCGCGAATTCGGCATCCGCAGCCATCGCTTCTGGCTGCCCGATCGCACCACGGTGCTGGGGGTGACCGCGCTGAGCGTGGTCGAACTGGGCCTGGCTGCGGCCGCGTTCTACGTGCTGCTGCCGCCGGATCCGGGCACCGGCTATTTCGGTTTTATCGGCATCTGGTTGGTGGCAGTGGTCGCCGGCCTGATCTCCACCGTGCCGGCCGGCCTGGGCGTGTTCGAGTGGAGCCTGCTCAAGCTGCTGCCACATGTCACCCCCGCCGCGGTGCTGGCCGCGGCGCTGGCCTACCGGGTCACCTACTACATCGTGCCGTTGCTGATCTCGGTGGCAATGGCGGCCGCTTCCGGCCTGGGTGCGCCAGTGCGCGCCAGTGCGAGCACCGCACGCACGGTGTGGAAGGCGTTTCGCCCGTGGCTGCCGCAGATTCTGGCCTTGGCGGTGTTTGCGGTGGGTGCGGCGCTGATGATCGACGGCACCTTGCCCACCCCGCGCGCGCGTCAGCAAGTGGCGCCGCTGCCGCTGATCGAAACCTCGCATCTGCTGGTCAGCCTGGGCGGCATGTTGTTGCTGCTGATCGGCCAAGGCCTGCAACGCCGCAGCCATGCGGCCTGGGCGCTGGCGCTGGGCGTGTGCGTGCTGCTGCCGCCGCTGTCGCTGTTGCGCGGCAGCCATATCTCGGTCTCGCTGTCGGCCGCATTGGCGGCGGTTGCGCTGTGGGCGGCACGCCGTGAGTTCTATCGCCAGGGCGCGCTGCTGGACGAAGCCTGGTCGTGGCGCTGGCTGAGCAATCTGGGCCTGGTGCTGGTGGCCACCTTCTGGCTGCTGTTTTTCGTCTACAGCCATGTCGAATACAGCAACGACCTGTGGTGGCAGTTCGCCACCTCGGCCAATGCCCCGCGTGCGCTGCGCGCGGCGCTGATCCTGTGCGTGGGCGTGATCGTGTTCGGCATGGCGCGCCTGCTGCGTGGCGGGCGCCGCCCGATGCCGGCCGCCGATGCGCAGACGCTGCAGACGCTGGCACCGATTCTGGCCATCAGCACCGACACCCAGGCCTGCCTGGCGTTGACCGGCGACAAGGCGTTTTTGCTCGATGAGCAGGGGCGTGGGTTTGTGATGATGCAGCGCTACGGCGGCTCGCTGATCTCGATGGGCGACCCGGTCGGCCCGCCGGAGGTTGCGCGCGCATTGATGTGGCGTTTCCGCGAAGAGGCCGACCACATGGGCCTGCGCCCGGTGTTCTACCAGGTCGGCGAAAAATACTGGCAGACCTACCTCGACATGGGGCTGACCCTGGTCAAGCTGGGCGAAGAGGCGATCGTGCCCCTGGAAGGCTTCACCCTGGAAGGCCGCGACCGTGCCGACCTGCGCCAGGCCTGGAACCGAGGCAAGCGCGGCGGCCTGACCTTCCGCATGCTGCAACCCGAGCAAGTGGAGGCGGTGCTGCCGCAGCTGGCCGAGGTGTCCGAGCAATGGCTGGAAGAAAAAGCCGGCGAAGAGAAAGGCTTTTCGTTGGGCAGCTTCGATGCGGAGTACCTGCGACGGTTTCCGGTAGCGGTGGCCGAGGCGGAAGGACAGATCATGGCCTTCGCCAACGTGTGGTGGGCGCCGGCCGGCGGCGAGCTGTCGGTGGATCTGATGCGCCACAGTGCGCAGGCGCCCAAGGGCACCATGGACTTCCTGTTTATCGAGCTGTTCCTGTGGGGCCAGGCCAATGGCTACACGCGCTTCTCGCTGGGCATGGCGCCACTGTCGGGCATGGCCGAGCATCGACTGGCCGGCCGCTGGAACCGTTTCGCCAGCCTGGTCGCGCGGCACGGCGAACGCTTCTACGGATTCAGCGGCTTGCGCCGCTTCAAGTCGAAGTTCGCGCCGACCTGGCGCCCGCGCTATCTGGTCGCGCCGGGCGGCATGCACTTGCCGGCGGCGTTGCTGGATGTGACTCGCTTGATCTCGGTGGATCCTGGCAGGCAGGAATAAGGTCGCGTGATGCCTGCGCCTTTGTGCGAAATGCTCGGTTTACTGAGGGGCGCTTGCGCGCGTACCGGCATGGGACACGCCGCAAGTACGTCCGTGTAGGCTCTTACGCGGCATCCATGCCGCGTAAGGTCCCATGCCGGCACGCGTGCAAGCACCTTCGGATATTGTCGGCGGCTGAAGGAAAAGCTGCGGATGGAAAGATGCCCCGCTAGCTCACGGCTTCGACAGCCCGTGCAACTGCTCCATGATCACCTTGGCCAAGGTGGCGTAATCGCCCTTGAAGTGATGATCGCCCGGCAGCGCAACCCGCTTGGCCGCCTGCGCCGGCAGGCTCGGGCAAAGCGCGTCCTCATCGTCCTGGCCGTAGATGCACACCGTGGTGCCGGCAGGCAGACGCTGCACTTCCGGCGCGATCGGCAGGCCATCGTCGTCCGAACCCAGCCAGTTGCTGACATGGAACTCGTAGTCCGCCAGCTTGCCCACCGACAACAGCGCCGTCATGCGGATGTTCCGCCTGGTCTGCGCCGGTAGCTTGTTGATCGCTGCCGGCAACACGTCTGCGCCTTGCGAAAAGCCGATCAGCACCACCCGCTGGCGCTGCCAACGCTGCGCATAGAAGCGCGCGATGCGGTCCAGATCGGTCGCGAAGCCTTGCGGCGTGCGTTCGGTCCAGAAGTAACGCAGCGAATCCAGGCCCACCACCGGAATGCCCTGCGCGGCCAGCGCGTCGGCCACTTCTTCATCCAGACCCGCCCAGCCACCATCACCGGAGACGAAGATCACAAAGGTGTCGTCGTCGCTGTCGCCGTCGGGTTTGGCCGGCACTTCCACCACTGGCAGATCGGCCAGCCCGCCCGGCGGCGGCGGCAGCGCCACGCCCTTCTGCTCGCCCAACGAGCGGGCGGCAGCGCGCAGGCCCGGCAAGATATCGCCCTGCGCGGAACGCGTGAACGTGCGCGCCTGCGGCACCTGCTTGAGGAAGCTATCTTCGGTCGCGGCCGGGCAACGCTTGTCCCGGCTGCCGGCCAGCACCCAGGGAATCTGCAGCGGCACCGGGAGCAGCGCGTTGCTGCCCGGACGCACGCCCGGCTGGCAGATCGCCTGGTCGGAGACCGCCGCCGGGCACAGCCCATCGGTGAGCACGCCGGCCAGCACATGCGGCTTGGCTTGTGCACCGATCGCATAAGCCAGTGCCGCTCCATCGCCGTCGCCGACCAGCAATGGCAGACGGTAGGTGGGGATGTGATAGAAGGCCTGCAGATAGCGGGAAAAGTTCTCCACATCGCCCACCGAGAACGCGCAGGTACCGCCGGCCTTGCGCAGCACCGCGTACAGATGCGCGGTGTCCACCATCGCCACCATCGCGCCATCGGCACGCAAGCTTTCTGCCTGCGCCTGGCGCTTGGCGGCATTGCCGGCACCGCTCAGCCAGATCACCACACGCTGCGGCTCGCCCTTGGGCATCAGCACCGGCACCTGCTCGAAACGGCCATGGCTCACCGGTTGCGGCGCCTGTGCGGCGACCGCGCCCGATAGCGCCAACACCGCCGCGCCGCAGAGCGCGCTCCAAATCTCAAGTCGTCGCATGTCGCACCATCGAAGGAAAAGTGATTCAAAGATAATCGTTCCAGGCTGCAGCGCGAAGCGCGACGCTTCGCTTACGGCGCACCCGCTTGCTGACGCGCTTCCCAGGCTGCCAGCGCCTGCCGGTAGCGCGCCAGTTCCTCGGCGTACAGATCATGCACGCACAACGGACAACCGCTTTCGCAGCACTCATTGGGCGCAGGCGGCTCGGGGGGTTGCGGGCGTGGATCGGTGGCGGAAACGGCGCTGTCGTGCATGCGCTATTGTAGCGTGCGCTGTTGCTGTGCCTGGATGAACCGCCAGGATCATCGGCACCGGATCAGCGACCCAGCCGCCGGCGAAGATTGGCCCGCGCAGCCGCATCACAGCGCGTATGGAAGTCATCGCTCAAGAAGATGCGCGGGCGCTTGAGCAGGCCGGCCAGAAAACGCCGGCGGTTGAGCCGGAACAGCACGCTTGGCACATGTCCGCGGTATTCGGCGGCAATGGCACGGTCGTACGCATCGAACACCGCTGCCGGTGCGGCGAGAATCGCCATGTCGCAATCCAGAAACAACGCCGCTTCGGCGTCCACGTCCTGCGGCTGCAGTTGCCCGTGACGTGCAGTCAGCAGAATCAGGCTTTGCACACGCTCCACATCCACCTGCGCCTGCGGCCACCAGCGCGGAATGCACTGCGCCGCCCAGTTGGCAGATTCCGCCTCGTTGTCGCTGCGCCCGGGCTGATACACCGCATCGTGAAACAACACCGCCAGCCAGACCTCGGCCGGCTGCTGCCAGCCCGGCCCGGCGGCGACTTCGGCGTAATGCTGCAGCAGCGCGCGCACATGGCCGAAGTGATGGTAGGCGCGCGGTGGCGTGGCATAGGCCTGTTCGAGCGCGGCCAGGTGCTCGGCCTGCAATGGCAGTGGTGTGGTGGCGTCCATGCACGCAGGCTACCGCGTGCGCGCCCGCCTGCACATCAGCGCAGCGACCAGCGGCCTTCGATCTGGTAACGCGATTGGCCGAGAAAGCTGCGCACCAGCGCGAACTCGCGCACCGTCCAGGCGAGCGTATCGCAGCGCCGCTGCGGCAACGCCTGATTGCAATACAGCAGCGTCATATGCGGCGTGTACTGCGCATCGCCGGCAATGCCCACATGCGCCAGTTGCCGACCCAGTGCGCCTTGCAATTCATACAACCCGCGCACTTGCTCTTCGCCGCGCAACACGCACGGCAACTGCGAACGCCGTCCACCGAAGGTGCCCACCCGATCGAACACCACGTCGAATGCATCCAGCGCCACGCGCTCGGCCGCCTGACTGGCGCGGCTCACCAACGACGGCGGCAAACCGCCTGCGTAATCGCCCAGATGATGCAAGGTCACATGCAGCCGTTCGCGCGCAAGCGGCTTGCCATCGACCTGACCGCTACCAAGCAACCCTTCGGCGATGGTTGCCGCATGCTCGGCAGTGCGCGCATCGGCCATCACCGCAAAAAACAGACGCTCGGTGGTCTTCTCTTCCCCCAGGCCCAGCGACAACTGCGCCTCGGCCGATGACAGGTACAGGAACTGCTGTTTCATGGGGTGAGTCCACGACCGCGCATGCGGGCCTGCCGGAGGAAGGGCGGCGGATACTAGCAGACCGGGCGGGTGTCTGACACACGCAAAAACGTGGCTGGCAACGTGGAACGCGCACGGTTGCGTGGAACAGAACACGTGCGCCGTATCTGCATGTGCGCCTGCATGCCCCACACAAAAAGAAACGGGCAGCTTGCGCTACCCGTTTCCGCCTTTATAGGTTTACTCCGCGAGCTGCATCACCTGGATGCACTGCGGTCACGCACGCAGCTTATGCGGCGCTTTTCATCGCGTGCTTGCGGTTACGCATCACGTCATGACATGCACGCACTTCCGGAAGCAGGCGCAGTGCGGCGTCGCGTGCAGCCGCCGGAGTATCCTGGTCGGCGATGGTTTCATCGAAGGCCTTCAACAGACGGTCTTCGGACTCTTCCAGCTCTGCCACGTAGCCATACTTGGTGTCGCCCAGCGTTGCACGGACCTTGCCGTAGAACTGCTGCATGCTGCCGACCATGGTGCCGCTGGTCTTCGGCTCGCCGCCGGCGGCTGCGACAACAGTGCTCAGGTTGCTGACGATGTCGGACTTGACGCCAGCGATGCGGCGGAACAGCGTCGCAAGTTCTACATCGTCGACCTTGGCTGCGGCTTCATCGTAGAAGTCCTTGCCGTCGCGGGAAATGGCGATGAGGTCGTTGAGGCTATGCTCGGTCTTGCTCTGAATGCTCATGTGTCGCTCCTTGTTGCGGTGGGCCAGCGCTGCGTCGTCTAGCAGATGCGGTCGCGCCGGCTTTGGGGATGAGGCAATCGATGCGTTGATTGCGCTGCCTTGACGTTGTGTACGGGCCCATAGTGGCGGCGCGCGCATAATCCGCATGTGAGTTATGGGGGTCGCTTCCTCACGCGGTCATGCAGGCAATGAATAGCGATTCATCGATGCCAACGCGAAGTCAAAACTCACTTGGGTTGCCGGCTCGCCCACATGTTGTCCACCAGATTGGGATACGGCCGCCCTGCTTCTTCCGCACGTTGTCTGGCCGCTGCTTTCTGCGCATCGCTTAGTGGCGTGGAGGCAGATTTACGCTTGGGATTGGGGCGCTTCCACGGCGGTGGAGTGAACTCGGTCATGGCACTGTTCGGTCCGCTTGTGTTCGAGCCTGCAGTCTCGGTGCGATGCCGTGAGTTGGCTGTGGATACGCGATGCGTCTGTGCTGCATCGCGTGACCGATTGCCGTTGAAGCCCCAGAAAAACGCGCTACCGAACGCGGCAATGCGGATCAGCTCGCCACCAACACACGTTGCCGACGCTCCTGCCACACCGCCAGCGCGTACACCAACAAACCGCCCAGCGCGGTTGCCGCACCCACATAGCCGGTGGACGTCCATCCCCAGCCTGCGGTGATCGCCATGCCCCCCAGCCATGGGCCCAATGCATTGGCAGTATTGAACGCCGCATGGTTGGATGCCGCCGCCAGGGTCTGCGCTTCGGCTGCCACATCCATCAAACGCGTCTGCAATGCGGGGGCCAACGCGCCCATGGTACCCACGGCCACGATGGAGACGAACACCCACAGGCCCGATTGCGCGGCCAACGGAAACGTCAGCATCACCACCACCGACCACACCAACAGTACCGGCACCGCGCGGAACTGCATACGATCGAACAGCCAGCCGCCCAGGATGCTGCCGAGCACACCACCGACACCGAACGCCACCATGGCCAGGGGAATCCGCGCCGGCTCCACGCCGGTGACGGCAGTCAAGGTCGGCGCCAGATAACTGAAGACGCAGAACATGCCGGAAAAACCCACCGCGCCGATTGCCAATGCCAGCCACACCTGCGGCTGATTGAACGCGCGCAGCTCGCGCAACGGCTGTTGACGTGGCTCGTCCGGCGCAGGCGGCAAGCGCGCTGCCACTGCGGCAACCGTGCACAGCGCAAGCACCGACACCGCCGCGTACGCCCACCGCCAGCTCACGATCTGGCCCAGCCAGGTCGCCAGCGGGTTGCCTACCAGCAAGGCGATGCTCAAGCCCATCAACACGCGGCCCACCGCAGTGGCGCGTTGATTGGGCGGGCTGATCGATGCGGCCACCAACGAGGCCACGCCGAAGTACGCACCATGCGGCAAACCGGCGATAAAGCGGCACAGCAACATCGTGTGATAGCTTGGCGCCAACGCACTGGCCAGGTTGCCCAACGCGTAAAACACCATCAACAGCAGCAACAAGGTGCGCCGTGGCCAGCGCGCGCCAAGAATCGCCAGCAACGGTGCCCCGACCACCACACCTAACGCATAGGCACTGATGATGTGACCGACCTGCGGCTCGCTGATCTGCAGCCCCTGCGCGATCTGTGTCATCAACCCCATGGTCGAGAATTCGCTGATGCCGATCGCAAAGCCGCCCATCGCCAACGCAAACAGGATCAGCACGTAATCGCGCCGCGAGACGGGCGGCGGTGAGAGATCGGTATCGGACATGCCCGACTCCAGAATGACGGGGCGGCTTATTATTGTGCAATGCAGCATCGAGCGAAAGGATGCCGCCTGCAGCGATTCAGCGCCGAGCCCCAACACGTCACAGTTCAGCGCCTTCCATTGCAATGAAAGACGCTGTGTCCTATCGGCATCGCTCGAATCCGCTTGGGTCCGCCACCATCGCTAGGGGGCACTCGCGATCGGCGCGGTGTCGCGCCTGGCGCGTGATCAACTTCAACTGGTTGCTGATGTCCAAATCCACTGAATCTCCGTTGTTCTCCCCGGTGCGCCTGGGCGCGCTGGATCTTGCCAACCGCGTGATCATGGCGCCGCTGACGCGCAACCGCGCCGTCGCCGGTCAGGTGCCCTCGCCGCTCGCCGCCGAGTATTACGGCCAGCGTGCCAGCGCCGGATTGATCGTGGCCGAAGGCACCCAGATCAGCCCGCTCGGTCAGGGTTATCTCGACACGCCCGGCATCCACAGCAAAGAACAAATCGAAGGCTGGCGGGCGGTCACCGAGGAAGTGCATCGCCGCGGCGGCAAGATCGTGTTGCAGCTGTGGCATGTGGGCCGCGTGTCGCATACCAGCGTGCTGCCGCCGGGCGAATCGCCGGTCGCGCCCAGCGCCATCCGCGCCGAAGGCAAGACCTTCACCAAGAATGGCTTTGAAGATGTGTCCGAGCCGCGCGCACTGGCGCTGGACGAAATCCCCGCCCTGATCGAGGACTACCGCATCGCCGCGCGCAACGCCATCGATGCGGGCTTTGACGGCGTGGAAGTGCATGCAGCCAACGGCTACCTGCTCGACCAGTTCCTGCGTGACGGTTCCAACCAGCGCACCGACGCGTACGGCGGCGATATCGAAAACCGCACTCGCCTGCTGGCCGAAGTAGTGCAGGCCATTGCCGACGAGATCGGCGCCGAGCGCACCGGTGTGCGCCTGTCGCCGGTCACACCGGTATACGGCATGCACGACTCCGATCCGCAGCCCTTGTTCGAGCGTGCGGTCGAGCGTCTCAACCTGATCGGCGGGCTGGCCTTCGTGCACGTGATCGAAGGTGCAACCGGCGGTCCGCGCGACAACGTGGCCTTCGACTACGCCGCGCTGCGCGCGAAGTTCGACGGTACCTGGATCGCCAACAACAGCTACGACAAGGCGCTGTCCGAAAAGGCCATCGACAGCGGCTATGCCGATGCGATCGCCTACGGCCGCCCCTACATCGCCAACCCGGATCTGGTGCGTCGCCTGCGCGAAAACGCCCCGCTGGCCGACTTCGACCAGGCCACCATGTACGGCGGCGGTGCCGAAGGCTATACCGACTACCCCGCATTGCCGAACTAAGCCCGGCTGGCACACCGGCTGCGCTCAGCATCAAGCGAGTGCAGTCGATGCTTCAGATCTGCCTGTACATGCGCGCACTGCGGTTCTGAGCAGATCGCCTGCCGACTGTTTCAGGTGAGCACAACACGCACCTCTTGCCCGATTGCCATCGCGATTGGGCGATCATTTTGCGTCTGCAAGTCACTCGTTGACCCAGCGCGCAAGGCCGAACGCTTATGCGTTGGTTGCGCCACAGGCTCGTTGGATACCCAACCGCGGACACATCGCGCCCATCGCAACGCCGGCACCTTCGCATCGCGCACCAACACCAACACCAACCACATGACGCGCACACCCTGCCCCGCTAGGATCGTGCCGACACTGCTTTCTGGAATGCCGATGCGGCCCCTGCTCACTTCCGTTCTTATGTGCACGCTGCTGATCTGCGGGCACGCCATTGCCGTGCCGTTCTGGGGCGCGCGCCAATCCAGCCCTGCCGAAACCGCGCCCGCACAGCTCAAACCGGGCGAATGGATCTGGGGCGGCATCAGCAAAGGCTGGGGGCCGATGGCGGTGATCGTCAGCCTCACCGAGCAACGCGCCTATGCGTATCGCAACGGCATCCTGATCGGTGTCTCCACCATCAGTTCCGGCAAGCCCGGGCACGAGACGCCTACCGGTGTGTTCACCATCCTGCAGAAGGACAAGGACCACCGCTCCAACATCTACAATGCCGCGCCGATGCCGTATCAGCAACGACTGACCTGGGATGGCGTGGCCCTGCATGCCGGCGGCTTGCCCGGTTATCCGGAATCGCATGGCTGCGTGCATCTGCCATCGGAATTCGCGCGGCTGCTGTTCGACAACTCCAACATGGGCATGGTGGTGGTGGTCGCGCAGGCGGGCGTGGATGCCGACGCAGTGGTGCATCCACGCGCACTCAGCCCGATCGACCCGACCACCGGCGCGCAGCGCGCATTGCTGCCGCTACCCAACGGCCAGGCATTTGCATGGCAACCGGAACTGGCGCCCACCGGCCCGATCTCGATGCTGGTCAGCAGCAGCGACCAGCAGCTGGTGGTGTATCGCAATGGTGTGGAAATCGGACGTGCGCAAGTCGCGCTGCACGCGCAACCGGGCGCCGCGCCGCTGGGCACGCAGGCCTTTATTGTCGGCCAGGGATTTTTGCCCGGCGAGGTGCCCGGCCTGCCCGGTCAACGCATGCCCAACTGGATGCGCATCGGCATCCCCGGCAGCAGTGCCGCAGCAGGACAAGCACTGGACGCCGACACAATCGCGCGGCTGCAGGTTCCACCGGCATTTCTGGCTGGATTGCTGCCGCTGCTGACGCCTGGCGTAGTGTTGGTGGCCACCGATCAACGCATTCTTCCCGAGACCAACGGCGGCAAGTTGCAGGTGCTGAATTCGGATCCGCCCGAGGCGCCTTGAGCGCAAGCTGCGCAGCGTTATCGCAGCAGCAAGGTGCAAGGTGCAAGGTGCGCGTGAGGTTGCGCGCGCGCATGGTCGCTGGCGATGTCCCGCGCAGGCCGCCCGCACGGTTTTGTCGAACGCTCGACGCGTCGCACGTTGCGATTGTCAGCGCAGCCTGCTTGGCAGATGATGCAGCCATACCTCATTGCCAAGGATGTGCGTGATGCGTGTACTCACTGCGGTTCTGCTCGGCAGCACGTTTTTCAGTTGCGCGTTATCCACTGCATCGGCAGAGCCGGTGCGCCCGGCCGCACCAAACGCCGAGTGTCTGGATGCACGCCAGCTGGCCGAGCTGCATCAAGTCGATGCACGCACGCTGGCCGTGGCCGAAAACGGCGGACGACTGTTCCGCCTCACCCTGGCGCAGGACTGCCCGCAACTTGCCGCGCAAGCGGATGCCAGCCTGTTGGCGGCGCACGGTTGGGTCTGCAATGGTGCGCAAGCGTACGTGAGCACCGCTCAGCAACGCTGCGCAATCAGCCAGGTCGCCACGCTCAGTGCGCGCGAGTACGCCAGCGCAGCCAGGCAACGCGACCACAGCGGCGTACCGACCCTGGAAGGCATCAGCGTGCGCGAGTCGCGTCGGCGCAATTTCGCCGGCTCATCCAGCTATTGCTTCAATCCCAGCATGCTGCGCTCCTGGTCGGAAGATGGCCAAGGTCTGGTGGTGGAAGTCTCGCCACGTCATCCCGGTACGCATCGCCATTACCGTGTGGAACTGATGGACAGCTGCCGCGAACTCAGCGGCGCGCCGCCGATCCGCTTCGTGTCCGGCATGGGCTTGAATGCCATCTGCGGCAATCCCGGCGACAAGGTCGACGTGCTCGACGAGATGGCGCTTGCCGGCGCGGCTGCCGAATCCGGCCAGCAGGGCGACCTGAGCGCCACGCGCGGTGGCCTGGCCGCGCGAATGCGCCAGAGCTGCACGGTTGCAGCGGTCTACCCACGCGATTGAAAGTGCCGCGTCGTAGGAGCGCGCTTGCGCGCGATGAAGCGTTATCGATAACGCCTCATCGCGCGCAAGCGCGCTCCTACACACGCCGTACGCGGCATTGCCGCAGCCACAATCGCCTCACGCCTTGCGCAGAAAACAGGTCTTCAACACCAGGCCCTTGATCTTTTCCGAATTGCCTTCGATGTGCTCGGCATCGTCCTCGACCAGGCGGATATTGCGGATCAGCGTGCCCTGCTTGAGCGGAATCGACGAGCCCTTGACCTTCAGATCCTTGATCACGCTCACCGTGTCGCCGGCCTGCAACACATTGCCGTTGCTGTCGCGCACCACCGTCGCAGTCGCGGCGGAGTCGCCGGCGCTCCATTCGAAGCCGCAGTCTGCGCAGATCGACAAGGTGCCGTCGACATAGGTGTTGTCCAGGCCGCATTGCGGACAGGCGGGAACGGTGGACATGCGATTCCTAAGCTCAAAACGGGCGTGGATTGTAGCGCCCCGGCCGCGCGATCACGTCTCCGGCACGGCGGTGGCGCGATAGTGCGGCGCTTGTCGAATGCCTTGCAGGTCGCGCGTGTCCAATCAATCGGTCCCCAATCCGCCCTGCGGCGCGCCCGAATCTGCAGAGCATCGCGCTGCCGAGCCTGGGGCCACCGGACCCAGCGCGGCAAATGCCAATGCCAGTGCCGCAAAGAAGACTGGCTCGCACCTGGTCGTCTACGTGGCGCTGGCCGGTAACCTGGCCATCGCAATCGCCAAGTTCATCGCCGCCGGCATTTCCGGCAGCTCGGCGATGCTCAGCGAAGGCGTGCATTCGCTGGTGGACACCATCAACGAAGTGCTGCTGCTCTACGGCCTGCGGCGCGCAGCGCAGGCGCCGACGCCTACCCATCCGTTCGGCTACGGACGCGAGCTGTATTTCTGGAGCTTCATCGTCGCGCTACTGGTGTTTGCGATGGGCGCAGGCGTGTCGCTGTACGAAGGCATCGTGCATCTGCGCAATCCCGAGCCGGCCAAGAGCCATCTGATCGCCTACATCGTGCTCGGCGTGTCGATCGTGTTCGAAGGCATTTCCTGGGTGGTGGCCTTGCGCGAGTTCCGCGCGAAGAAGGGCCGCATGGGCTATTTCCAGGCGTTTCGGCAAAGCAAGGATCCCAGCACGTTCACCGTGTTGCTCGAAGACAGCGCCGCATTGATCGGTTTGTTCATGGCCGTGCTTGGCCTTGCCGGCGCGCAACTGCTGGACATGCCCGAACTCGATGGCATCGCCTCGATCGGCATCGCCGGCGTACTGGCGGTCACCGCGTTCCTGCTGGCGCGCGAAACCAAGGGCTTGCTGATCGGCGAGCCCGCATATGCGCACGTCACCGAATCGCTGCTGCGCATTGCCGCCAGCGACCCGGACGTGCGCGCCGCCAACGGCGTCCTCACCATGCAGATGGGCCCGAACCAAGTGGTGGCTGCGTTGAGCGCCGAGTTCGAAGACAGCCGCACCACGCCGCAGATCGAAGCCTGCGTCGGGCGCATCGAGGCCGCCGCCAAACGCCAGCACCCCGAGCTCACCGCACTGTTCATCAAGCCGCAAACGCCTGAAACCTGGCATGCACGTCGCTCCGAGATCGAACGCGGGGCACAACCCGACTAGCGCGCAGCACGTGCGTTTGGGTGCACGTTGAAACATGCGAAACACCTGCTGACGTGCGATGCAAAACATCCGCCGCGTAGTTCCAGTGCAGCCAGACAGTCGACGCATGACCTTCGGCTGCAGGCATGGCCCAATCTGACACCACCACGACCAAGCTGATCCTCGCCCTAACCGCCGGATCGGCTGCGGTTGCATGATCGAAGGCGATTGCCTACGGTGGGCGTGCAGCATCTCTTCGCATCGTGAATCAGCCGATGCATTCCACTCGATCACCGTCATGGAGGTTTCCAATGGAAATCAGCCAGGGTCGCGTTGCGACCATTCACTACACTCTTTCCGACGACACCGGCCAGGTGCTGGACCGCTCCACGCCGGACACGCCGCTGACCTATCTGCACGGCGCCGGCAATATCGTGCCGGGCCTGGAGCAGGCGCTGGACGGCAAGCGCCTGGGCGAAACGCTCACCGCCGATGTGGCGCCCGAACAAGGCTATGGCCCGCGCCATGCGCAGTTGATCCAGCAGGTGCCGCGCGATGCCTTTCCCACCGATATCGAAGTGGTGCCGGGCGTGCAGTTCGAGGCCCGTACCCAGCAAGGACCGGTGCTGGTGACGGTCACCGACGTCGGCCCGGAGCATGTCACCGTCGACGGCAATCACCCGCTGGCCGGGCAGACCCTGCATTTCGCGGTCGAAGTCATCGAAGTGCGCGAAGCCACCACCGAAGAACTGAACGAAGGTCACGTCGCCAACCTTGCGGCATGAGTCATCGCGCCGTGCGCCTGCGGGTGCACGGCGCTTCGGCTGCTGCGACCTGCGCGCGGACCCTTGCCCACGACGCAAACGGCAGAAGTAGTAAAGTGCGCGGCCCGCTCATAGGCCCGCCTGCATGAAACTCGGCATCGACTTCGGTACCAGCAATTCCGCCGCTGCGGCGATCGTCGATGGCCAGGTGGTGCCGGTGCGGTTCGGGCAGGACCTGCAGTTCCGCACCACGGTGTATTTCCCCGAGACCATGCGCGACCCGGACGATTTCAGCCTCACCCCGGCGCTGGAATACGAGGTGGAACGGCTGATCGACTCGGGTCGCCGCGACGCGCTTGCCGCCGGCCGCACGCCCGCCAACGACAGCCTGCGCCGCGATGCGATCCGCATCGTGCGCCGCCAATGGATGGAAGAACAGGTACGCGAGCCGCGCAGCTCTGCCGCCCTGCTGCAGAACGCGGTCTATGGCGACGAAGCGCTGGATGCGTATTTCCTCGAAGGCGAAGGCAGCCTGGTGCAGAGCCCCAAGTCGATGCTGGGCTATAACCTGCATCCGCGTGCGCGCCAGACCATCACCGGCATCGCCACGCATGTGCTGGAACACATCCGGCTCACCGCCTCGCGCCAGTTCGACATCAACATCCGCAGCGCCACGCTAGGCCGCCCGGTGCAGTTCCGCAGCTCGATCGGCGAGGCCGGCAATGCGCAGGCGCTGGAGATCCTGCAGACCGCCGCCATCGCTGCGGGCTTCGATACAGTGGATTTCCTCGAAGAGCCCGCAGCCGCCGCCATGCACTACCACGTCAGCCACGACACCCGGCACGACACCGTGGTGGTGGACATCGGCGGCGGTACCACCGACATCGCGCATGCCAGCGTCGGCGGCAGCGACGCGCCGCAGGTGCACCGCGCCTGGGGCATCGCACGCGGCGGTACCGATATCGATCTTGCGCTGAGCCTGGCCGCCTACATGCCGCTGTTCGGCCGCGGCATCACCCGCGTGCCGACCCACCACTATGTGGAAGCGGCGATGATGCAGGACATGACCCGCCAGCGCGAATTCCGCCTGCACAAGTACCAGGACGTGCCCGCCCCGTTCGACAAGCGTCTGCAGGCGCTGCAGGACACCGGCAACACCGCGCGCCTGTATCGCGGCGTGGAAGCCTGCAAGATCGCGCTCAGCGAGCGCGACCAGCACCAGGCGGCGCTGGACTTCATCGAGCGTGGGCTGGGCGTGGATGTGCAGGCCAGCGCACTGGTGGCGTCCGCTTCCAACTATCTGGGCGAACTGGAAGGCCTGCTCGCGCAGGTGCGTGCCGACTTGGCCGCGCCGCCGGCCACGCTGTTCCTCACCGGCGGCATGTCGCGCGCAGGCTATATCCGTGACACGGTCGCGGCCGCCTTCCCGGAATCGCGCCTGGTGCAAGGCGATCCGTCCTTTGGTGTGGTCCAGGGCCTGGCCTGGGCTGCCGCGCGGTAAGCGGCAGCTAGATGGTCGGTTAGCTGTGCACAGCACGCGTTAACGCAATCCGGCGCAACTTCCCATACAATGCACGGTTGCTGCCGGACGCCCCGCCGTCTTGTCTGCAAGGCACGCTTGCCGTGCCGCCGCGATTGCGCACCGAACGCGATCGCACCTCTCGACATCGCTTCTGCGCGCGCCACCCTAGCCGCACGCGATGTCCTTGCACTTCCCCGCTACAGGAGGCCACATGGCACGTCCCGCGACCAAGCAGAAATCCCAGCCCAGCATCGCTCGCAGCGAAGGCAAGTCGCAGCCGCTCAGTCGTGAGCGTATCGCTGCCGACATCGCCGCGTTCCGCAAGACCGGCGGCAGGATTGAAGTGCTCACCACCAACTTCGGCCCAGCTCGCAACGATGGCGACAAGATCGCCTAAGCGTTGCTCCGAAGTGTTTGCTCAACGTGCCACCGCAAGGTGGCACGCTTGTTTCAGGAATCAGAATCCAGCCATCAGTTGCTGTAATCGATGCGCACCGAGCCCGAGTGCGATTCCAGTTTGACGTCGCCATTGCCCGCCCCCAGCCTGGTTTTCAGACTCTTGCCCGGGCCGTACTCCGGCCGCTCCACCTGCCCGGCCACCGAGCGGATGTCACCACTGAACACGTCCACCTGTAGCGCTGCCGAGACATTGCGCGGCACGCCCAGGGTGATCGCGCCACTGACACTCTCCGCCGCGATACTGCCGCCAGGCGCCAGCCCGGTCACCGTCAGCGCCGTTCCCCCGGACACACTCTCGGCGCGCAGCTGCGACACCTGCCCCGCGCCAACCCGGATCTGGCCGGAGACGGACTCGACCGAGATCACCCCGCTGGCGCCCGAGGGCGCATCGATCTGCCCACTCACCGTGCCCAGCGTCAGCCGCCCGCTGGCCACCGAGCTACGCAGCGAGCCGCTGACGGTTTCCAGTTGCGCCTCCTTGGCGCGCCCACCGGCGACCACATCGCCGCTGACCGACTTGAGCTGCAACCGCGCCAGATCGACCTGATCGACATCGACCGAGGCACTTACCGCCTCCACGTCCAGCAACGCCGCACGCGGGACCCGCAACTCCAGTTGAGCGCCCTTACTGTTGCGGCCGTTGCGCGGGTAGATCACCTCAAGCTGCAGCAAGTCCGGGCTTGCGTCGACATCCAGCCGCTGCCCCTCGCCCAAGCTGCCGGTCAGCGCCACCTCGTCGCGATCCCAGCCGCGCACGCGAATCTGCCCGGCAATGTTTTCCACCTCCACGCGCCCACCGCGCGCCAGCGGATGGGTCTGCTTCAGCGTGGTCTGCGCCGCTGCCGGCACGGCGCACACCGCAGCCAGCAGCAACAGGGAAAGATGGGCGTAACGCATGTGCATGCTCCTCAGCTAGGAAAAGACGCCTCGCCCTGTGCGGCAAGACGGGTCAATTGCAGCCGCTTCGCATAGGTACGCTGCAGCTGCGACAACAAAAATGCAGAGCCCGGGCTCTGCGCGATCGCGGCGTGGATGGCCTGTACGCTTTGATCCAGCTCATTCAGCGCCGGACGCAGATCGGCCGGCACCTGCTGGACTGGAAATGCCGCAATCGCCTGCTGGTACTGCCCGGCCATCGCCTGTGCCTGCGCCACCAGCGCGGGCTGCATGGGGACGGGCGTACGTGCCTGCCGATCGAGCCCGGGCACGATGACCACCAACGCCAGCGCAGCGGCCAGCGCCACACCCAGTGCAGGCCAGGCCCATGCGCGATGACGGCGTGGCATCAATGCGACCACGTTGGAGTGCGCCGTCAATGCGGGCGCAATGCGCTCCCACACCTGCGCCGGTGGCTGGCGGTGTTGCGGCAATGCCCGCAAACGCGCGCACAACGCAGCGTCGTCGGTATCGCGAGGGTCATGCGGATCGTGATTCATACGGTGTCTCCCAGCCGCGCACGCAGCAAGCCGCGCGCGCGATGTAGTTGTGCCTTGGAACTGCCGACCGCCATGTGCAATTGGTCGGCAATCTCCTGATGTTTCCAGCCCTCGATGTCGTGCAGTACCAGCACCGCGCGTGCACGCGGCGGCAATGTTTCCAGCGCGCGCTCCAGATCCATCCGGGTCGATTGGCAATGCGCTGCGCCAGGAATCGCCGCGAGAATCTCGCCGTCGGCATCGTCCACCATGTGGTCGCTCGCAGCCGAGCGCGCACGCAACTCCATCAAGGCGGTGTTGACCGCCAGGCGATGCAGCCAGGTACCCAGCACACTTTGAAAACGGAATTGCGGCAAGGCCTTCCATGCCGCGATGAAGGTTTCCTGCAGCACATCGTCGGCGCGCGCCGCGTTGCCACCGCACAAGCGCCAGACCACCGCATACAACCGCGGCGAGTGGCGGCGATAGATGGTCTCGTAGGCAGCGCGATCTCCGCGCGCAGCAGCACGCGCCAAGCCGGCGTCATCGCGGTCGGCGGGGCTGTCGCACTCTGAGGCATCGATGGGCATGGCGGTGTCGAGCATATCCAGTTCGATGCGCCAGACAGCGCAAAGGTTTAAACCCGGCAAACTGTTTTTCTTCGAGCACGGCGTAAACCTTTTCGCCTGCCGGCGCATCCAATCCTTTCGATAGCGCACTCCTGCGTCGCATCGCTTGCCTGGGCACGGTCATCGGCCGCTCCAAGCGCAGGCATTCTGATCGGAAGCCCACATGCCGCATGTTCTTGGATTGCTCCTGAGCCTGTGCTCCACCCACTGCCCGGCCCCGCTGCCGATGGATGCGCTGCAGCTCACACTGACCCCGGCGCGCCTGGAGCTGTGTCTGCTGCGTTTACCGCTCAAGCAGGTGTCTTGCGTCGCGATGAGCACACCATGGGAATGGACGCTGGTGCGTCACCTGGAACAGCGCTGGCAGCGCTTGGTCGCGCTCTCCGCATCCAGTGCGGGTATTACGCGCTAGCCGCCTGCAACTGCATGCTGTCTTCCCCGAGCGCCCCGTTACAATGGGCATCCGCCCAACCTGCATGATGTGATGTCCGCGCCCGATGCGTTGCCCACCATGATCCGTAGCCTGCTGCCGCACTGGAATCCGCAGTGGCTGGCTGTCGCAGTGCCAACGGTGCAGATCGTGTTGATCGTCGCCGTTGCCGCATTGGTACGGCTGCTGCTGCGGCAACTGCTGCGGCGCTTGTGTACGCGCTACAGCCTGCCGGCAGAAATGATGATCGGTATCCGGCGTGTGGGCAGCTTCGTCATCTCGGTCACCGCCGTGCTGACGGTGCTGAACGTGCTTGGCGTCTCCAGCGGCACCTTGTGGACCGCGTTCACCGGGTTCGCGGCGGTCGGTGCGGTGGCGTTCTTCGCGGCATGGAGCGTGCTGTCCAATATCTTCTGCACGTTCCTGATCATCACCACGCGCCCGTTCCGCCTGCACGACCATATCGAATTGCTCGAAGGTGGCGACAAGCCGGGCCTGAAAGGCCGCGTGATCGACATCAACGTGATTTACACGACACTGGAAGAAACCGGCGACCATGCAGGCAGCGTGCTGCAGGTTCCCAACAGCCTGTTCTTCCAGCGCACCACGCGTCGCTGGCGCGAGACCAGCCACTTCAACACCCACTAAGACGCCCATCCAGCTGTCAACGCAGCTGGCTGTCCTTACTGCCGCGGCGGTTGTAGCCGCCTTGCGCCGCTTGCTCAAGATCGTGCGCTTCCTGGCAATTCACGCATAGGTGCACGCCCGGCACTGCCTTGCGGCGCGCTTCGGGAATCGCTGCATCGCACTCTTCGCAATGCGTCAGGCTCGGGCCCTGATGCAGCTGGCTCCGCGCGCGCTTGATCGCATCCTCGACGGTTGCATCGATCTGGTCCTGCACCGCCCCATCACCCGCCCATCCGGTCGCCATGATCGCCTCGGCTTGTTGGCTCAGGAGTGGAATATGGGCATGCCCAAAGGCAAATCCAAGCCGGACGTGCACAGTGCGCTCAAATCGGGTGCTCTAGCATCGGGGTATTCGCACTCGTTGAGGAATCTGCAATGGAACAACCCGTCCACCCGTTCTCCGAATTATTCGCCCAGTTGGGTCTGCCATCGGACGAAGTCAGCATTCGCGACTTTATCGATGAGCACTCTCCATTGCCGGGCGATGTGCGTCTGGAAGAGGCGCCCTTCTGGACTCCGGCACAGGCACAGTTGCTGCGTGAAGAACGCCTCGACGATGCCGACTGGATCGTGACCATCGATCAACTCAACATCGCCTTGCACACCACCGCCGAAGACACCGGCGTCTGATCTACGCAAGAGCGCAGCGAAAGCATTGCGGTAGAACTCGCCTGTAGTCTTTTACTTGCGCCGGCCAAATACCTGCCCCGGCCGATTCGATTGATCAGATTGCAATAACAAAAAAGAGCGGCCAGTGGCCGCTCTTTTGCATTCCAGGTAACGTGGCTGGCGTGCGAAGCGCGCGCCGACGCCAAGCACTCGGACGTCAGGTCACCTTCTTGGCGATCGTCACACCCAGCACGAACAGCACGATGGCGATGATGATGCCGGCCCAGAACAGAAACTTGGCAATGCCCATCGCAGCGCCCGCCATGCCGCCAAACCCGAGCGCACCGGCGATCAGTCCGATGATGGCGAAAATAATGGCCCACTTGATCATGTTGTTGTCTCCTCGTCCGGCACGCTGCCGTGTTTTTAGTCGTGTGCCTGCGGCAACACACCGCAAAACATGCGCTGCACGCTACGCATCCAGGTGTGCCGCATTCGTGAATACGCTTGACACACACCGCCACATTCGCGCGCGCAGATTCGCCACCGGCACCTGCATCGGCGATCATGTGCACTTCGCAGCACTCGATCGGCATGGACACTCTCCGCTATCTCACCGGTTACCCGCCCGCCGTCCTGGATCAGGTGCGCGCGCTGATCGCGCAGGACAAACTCGCAGCGGTGCTGGCACGGCGCTACCCGGACCGCCATGAGATCCGCACCGACCGCCATCTGTACGAGTACGTCAAAGCGATGAAGGAGCGCTACATGCGCTCATCGCCCACCTTGCACAAGGCGATGTACGACAACCATCTGCAGGTGGTGAAGCATGCGCTGGGCACGCACACCGCCATCTCGCGCGTGCACGGCAGCCGGCTCAAGGCCAGCCGCGAAATCCGCATCGCCTCGCTGTTCCGCGATGCTCCAGAGCCATTTCTGCAGATGATCGTGGCCCACGAGCTGGCGCATCTGAAGGAGGCCGATCACAACAAGGCCTTCTACCAGCTGTGCAACCACATGACGCGCGACTACCACCAACTGGAGTTCGATCTGCGCCTGTATCTGACCCAGCTGGCGCTGTCGGCGAGCAGCTGATCGCGCATCGCCCGGGCAGGGCTTAGGATGCCGCGATGGAACAGACGCATGCACTCGCCGACCTGACGCAAGCTGCCAACGGGCAACAGCCCGCCGCAATGAATGCCTTGGCACAGGCGCTGGTGCGCGCCGGGCAGACCGAGCAGGCCTTGGTCTGGTACACACGGGGCGCGGCCGCCGGCGATCCCACTGCACTGATCGAAGCCGGGCGCATGCTGGCCTACGGTATCGGTTGCGATGTGGATAGTGCCCAGACGCTGGCGCACTGGCAGCAGGCCGAGCGCCAGGACTCCGCAGCAGCACGTTATCTGCTGGCAACGCTGGCGGTCACCGACACCCCGTTGGCGCTGGCGCCGCAGGCATACGCGCAACTGCACGCCGCAGCCTTGGCCGACTACCCACTCGCACTCCGCGCACTGGCCATCCAGCACGGCCGCATCGATCACCCGCAACAGCAACGCCGCTGCGTCGCCCTGCTGGAGCGCGCCGCCGCAGGCGGCGATGCGCTGGCGGCCGCACTGCTGGCAGAGCGCTTGCTGCGCGGCGAAGGCGTCCCGCCGCAGCCTGAGGCCGCGGCGCAGCTGTTGCGGCAATTGCAACCCTTGGGCATCGCCGCACTGCCCGATGTGCGGATCCCGCCACCCGATCCCGGTGGCGACCCCGTTGGCGACGAGGACCACATCAGTTTCGCGCCCCAAAGAAACGTGACGACGCGGCGCCACGACGCGCCCATGATCGAGGAAGTCTCCGCTGTGCTGTCTGTCGACGAATGCCGCTTGCTGATGCTGCTGGCACGGCCGCATCTGCGTGCTTCGCAGGTGGTGGACCCCAACGATGCGAGCACGCACCGAACGCCGATCCGCACCAGCCGCGGCGCCACGCTGGATCCGATCCTCGAAGACTTCGCTGCACGTGCAGCGCAGGCGCGCGTGGCGGCCTGCGCGCAGCTGCCGTTGACCCACGCCGAAGCGCTGTCGGTGCTGTGCTACGCGCCGGGCGAGCACTACCGCGCCCATCGCGACTACCTGCCGCCCGGCACGATCGCCGCAGACCACCCTGGCGCCGGCAATCGGCTGCGCACCGCATGCGTCTATCTCAACGCTGTCGGCGCAGGCGGCGAAACCGAGTTCCCTGTTGCTGGCATCCGGGTACAGCCGCGTGCCGGGTCAGTGGTGTGCTTCGACAACCTGCAGGCCGATGGCCGCCCCGATCCCGATTCGCTGCACGCCGGCCTACCGGTCACCACGGGCAGCAAATGGCTGGGAACCTTGTGGTTTCGGCAGCAGCGTTATCGGCATTGGTGAACAGATTCATACACAAGCCCCTACCGACGTGGTTTAAAATGTTGCAGCGCGACGTGATCGGACAGGGTCTGCAGACGTCGCGTTTTTTGTTTCCCATTGCACGGGTCCAGACCCGGCCTCAGGGAAGGCACATCACGCAGCCCCGCGGAGCCTTCGATGCTTTTCGAAACCCTCGATACCACCGGCCACGAGCAGGTGATTTTCTGTCACAACCGCGACGCCGGCCTCAAAGCGATCATCGCCTTGCACAGCACCCGTCTCGGGCCAGCACTGGGCGGCGTGCGCATGCGCCCGTACCCCACTAGCGAAGCGGCACTCGACGACGCGCTGCGGCTCAGCCGCACCATGACCTACAAGAACGCACTGGCCGGACTGAATGTCGGCGGCGGCAAGGCGGTGATCATCGGCGACCCCAAGACCGACAAGTCCGAGGCGCTGTTCCGCGCGTTCGGCCGTTTTGTCGACACCCTGGGCGGGCGCTACATCACCTCCGAGGACGTGGGCACCGACGTCAACGACATGGAAAAGATCTACCTGGAGAGCGAGTACGTCACCGGCGTGCATCAGGTGCATCGCGGCTCCGGCGATCCCGCCCCGTTCACCGCCTACGGCGCGCTGCAGGCGCTGATGGCCTCGCTCAATCGCAGGCTCGGCCATGAAGAAGTCGGCAAGTCCAGCATCGCGATCCAGGGCCTGGGCCATATCGGCATGGAGCTGGTGAAGCTGCTCAAGGAACGCGGCGCAAAACTATATGTAACCGATCTGAACCCGGCGCTGGTGGACCGCGCAGTGGCCGAATACGGCGCCGAAGCCGTGCGTGTGGACGAGATCTACGAAGTTCCGGCCGATGTGTTCGCGCCGTGCGCGCTGGAAGGCGCGATCAACGAACAGACCCTGCCACGGCTCAAGGCCAAGATCATTTGCGGCACCGCCAACAACCAGCTCGCCAGCGCCGCCATCGGGCAAGAGTTGCACAAGCGCGGCATCCTGTACGCACCCGATTATGTGGTCAATGCCGGCGGCGTGATGAATGTGTCGCTGGAGATCGACGGCTACAACCGCGAGCGCGCGATGCGGCTGATCCGCAGCATCTATCACAATCTGGAAAAGGTGTTCGATCTGTCCACGCAGCTGGGCGTACCGCCGCAGCAGGCAGCCGATCAGATCGCCGAAACGCGCATCGAGGCCATCAGCAAGCTCAAATTGCCGCTGGGCCGCACCGCACCGCGCTTTTTGCACAAGCTGCGCGGCGAGTGATCCGCATGCCCAGGCAGCAGTGCCTGGGCATGCAGGACGCCGATCAGAAATCGGCGCTGTAACGCAGGCTCAACGCGCGGTCGTCGCCGCGCTCGCCCACCCGCTGGTCGTAACCGAAACGCAGCTGGCTTTGATTACCGAATGGTGCAGAAGCAGCGATGCCAAACAAACCACCCGAGCGCGCCGGCTGCATGCCGCGCAACGGCGCCCACGCATCCACACCGATGAAGCTGGCATCCAGCATCAAGCCTTCGCTGCTCAATGCCTGCTGCCACTCGGCATAACCGCCCAACTGGATGCCGCGCCAGCGATATGCCGAACGCACACCGGCCAGCACCTGGGTGCGCGAGGAGGTGCTGGCATCGGCACGCAGGCCGAAGCCGTCGCCACCGCTTTCGCGAAAACCTTCGCTACGCAGCCGCACATAATCCAGGCCCATGTACGGCGTCAGCGTTGTGCGTGCACCGCCCCAGCGATAGCCGGTTTCCAGGTTGCCGCTGAGGTAACTGCCGCTGTAGTCGCTGAAGGCGCTGCTGCGGTCTTCGCCGAACTGCAGGCTGCGCTCGATCTGCCGATCGACATTGCCGAAACCCAGCTGACCCAGCGTGTAGGCCGAGCCCAGCGTGGTGCCCCAGTACAGCTGACCTTGCACCTGACGATCGCGCCCACGTGCACCATCCAGATCGCCCAGGCTGTTGGAGCGCGTTTCGCCGAAGGCAAAACCCGCGACCGCGCCGGAGGCCAGGCGCAGATCATTCCCCATCATCCAGCCGGAGGTGGCGAATCCGGACGTGGTCACCCCGCCCTCGCCCGGCCCGCCGAGCGCACGTTGCCAGACGCCGAGCATGCGCGGCTGCTGCGACAAGCCATCGAAATGCGCCGCCAACGCACGCCGGCCCAGATCGATGGTGTCGAAGGTCATCGCTGCGGAAGCCGCATGCGCACGACCGGACAGACTGCGCAACGAATCGGCGGCAGCCTTCGCATTCGGCGATTGCTGCAACGCCGCTGCGGCGCGAATGAAGCCGTTGCTGATCGCGCCGCTGCCTTGGAACTGCTGCGCATCCACCTGCTGGAACGCCTGCTCGACACGCACTGCCGAATCCATCGACGCAGTGCCGATGACGCCCAGCGTTGCCGCGACTGCAGTGACATCCATGCGCCGCAACGTCAGATACGCGCTATTGCTGTCGTAGCTCAGATTGGCATCGAGGAAGGTCACTGCCGGCCCGTTGCTGAGCGAATCGAACCGACCCTGCAGCCCGTTGGTGGCTTGCAGCAAGGTGTAGGTGTTGTTGTCGATCACGTAATCGCGCCGGCCGAGCACTTGCAGATCGCCTGCAATCGTCGCGGTGCCCGCAACGTTCAAACGATCGCCGACGTTCAAGGCCAGACGGCCATCACCCGCCTGGGTGTAATTGCCGGTGACAGACAGCGCCGCACTGTTGACCTGCAGCGTGCCGGCATTGTTCACCGTTCCACCGATCCTGCCGGCACCGACCAGCCTGGCGCCATTGGCAATGCCCACGCGCGCACTCTGCAGACTGGCCGTCTGCAAGATGCCACCGAGCACCTGGGTGTCGCCGGCAAAGGTGTTGGCATCGCTACTCAACACCAAGGTACCGGTCCCACGCTTGGTCAGCCCACCGCTGCCGCTGATGTCGTTGGCCCAGGTCGAACGCAAGGTATTGACGGTGACATCCACCGTCCCCCAATCGAAACGTGCCGGTCCCAGCACCGCCTTGCCGACATTGAGCAAGCCGTAGCCAAACGTCGGATCGACGCCCGCTGCGCCCAGATCGGTGGCAGTTCCCAGCAAGGTCTGGCGCACCAGATCATTGTTGAAATACGGAAACGCCTCCCACACCAGTGCGGCTGCACCGGACACCAGCGGCGCGGCAAACGAGGTGCCGCTGCCATAGAAATAACGGATGTTGCTGGCGGTGGCATCGGGGTGGAGAAACATCGAGGTGCCCGGCGCCACCAGGCAATAACGCATCGCAACGCCGCAGGCATTGGAGTACGAGGCCAGCTGCGTGGGATTGGCGGTATCCAGCGCGGCGACCACCAACCAGCCGCGTTCCAGATCGGCGGCCGGCAGCGTTCCATTCGGGCCCAACTGACTGGGCAGCGCCGCAGTGTCGGAGGGTTCCGGTCTTGATTCATTCCCCGACGCAAACACCACCAGCCCATCGTTGCCTATGATGAAAGGCCGGTATTCCTGCGCAATCTGATTGGTCACCGCCGGGTCGTTCCAATACAGCCCGCCCCACGAATTATTCATGATGCGCACGCCTGCGCTGATCAGGTCGGCATGCACGCCGGCCAGTCCAAGCGGGCCATCGACCTCATTGCCTTCGCCGCTATCGTCATCGTCCGGCGCTTCATCGCTGATGATGCGTGCGGACACCAGGCCTGCGCCGCTGGCGATGCCGCCCGGCCACTGCCCCACTGCACGCCCGGCCGCCAGCTGCGCCACCACGGTGCCGTGGCCCACCACATCGCCCGCAGCGACATTGTTGGTGCGCGGATCGACATAGATGAAGCTGTCGCTGACCCGCCCCTGCAAGGCCGGATGATTGGTATTGATGCCGGTATCGATCACGCCGATGCGATACCCCGCACCGGTGAACCCCAACGCCTGCGCGGCGCGCGCATTGGTCAGCGTCAGATGCGCGTCGAATGCGGGTTCCGGTGTCGTCGGCGGTGCCACTACCGGCGGTGGCGGTGGCGGCGGTGAGGTTGGCGGCGGTGGTGGCGGTGGCGAGGTCGGTGGCGGTGCAGTCGGTGTGGTCGGACGAATGCCGCCACCACCTCCACCGCCGCCACACGCGGTCAACGCCACAGCCAACGCCGAGGCCAGGACAGTCCTGCCGACGTCTCTCTTCTTCATCTGAGTTGTTCTCCCCGAACCCATTCCATGGATAGGGCCCAATCCGGACCCGAACGAGGTCTTTATAACGCATCGTCACGCCACTGTCGCAGCTAACTGCGTAGCGCGTGTCGCGGCTGGCGCGAACGGAGTATGAGGCAGATAATCGTTTCACTTTAAACGGTATCTCCTCTATGTCCGACATCGTCATCGTTGCTGCCAAACGCACTGCCATCGGCTCGTTCCTTGGCCAATTCAATGGCGTGCCGGCGCCCAAGCTTGCCGCCGCCGCGATCGAGGGTGCGCTGGCGCAAGCCGGGATCGCAGCGGCCGACATTTCAGAAGTCATCGTCGGCTGCGTGCTGCCGGCCAACCTCGGCCAGGCGCCTGCACGTCAGGCCGCGATTGCGGCAGGCATTCCCACTTCCACCGGCGCCACCACCATCAACAAGGTGTGCGGCTCGGGCATGAAGGCGATCATGTTCGGACACGATCTGATCAAGGCCGGCTCGGCCAGCATCGTGGTCGCCGGCGGCATGGAGTCGATGAGCAACGCGCCGCATCTGCTGCCCAACTCGCGCACCGGCAACCGCTACGGCAACTTCCAGGCAGTCGACCACATGGCCTGGGATGGTCTGACCAATCCGTACGACGGCCAGGCGATGGGCGTGTTCGGCGAAGCCACTGCGGAGAAGTTCGATTTCAGTCGCGCCGATCAGGATGCGTTCGCGATCGCCTCGGTCGAGCGTGCGCAGGCGGCGCAGCGCAGCGGCGCGTTCGCCGATGAAATCGTTCCGGTCACCGTGGCAACGCGCAAGGGCGAGGTCGTCGTGGACAGCGACGAGCAGCCCGGCAAATCCGATGTGGCCAAGATTCCGACCCTGAAGCCGGCTTTCAAGAAGGACGGCACCGTCACCGCCGCCAGTTCGTCGAGCATTTCCGACGGCGCGGCAATCACCATCCTGATGCGCGCAGACGATGCGCAACGTTGTGGCATCAGGCCGTTGGCGCGCATCGTGGGGCATGTCACCCACTCGCAGGAACCTGAGTGGTTCACCACCGCGCCGGTGGCCGCGATCCAGACCCTGGTCGGCAGGATCGGCTGGCATCTGGACGAGGTGGATCTGTTCGAAATCAACGAAGCGTTCGCGGTGGTACCGATGGTGCCGATCAAGGAACTGGGCATCGCGCACGACAAGGTCAACGTGCATGGCGGCGCCTGCGCACTCGGTCATCCGATCGGCGCATCCGGTGCGCGCTTGGTGGTGACATTGGTGAACGCGTTGCGCACGCGCGGCGGCAAGCGCGGAATCGCGACGCTGTGCATCGGCGGCGGCGAAGCGACTGCCATCGCTATCGAATTGATTTGATTGTTTTTAACGGCGATTTTGCAAAACTGAATGCGCGCACGCTTGACACTAGTCTTGTGGCCGTCATCATGTCGGGGGCGCGCAATAGCGCGTTGCCTAATCTAACGACGAGGATTGAAACAATGACCATTAACAAGCTGCTGATCGCAATGGCTCTGGGCCTGGCCCTGACCGCTTGCTCGAAGCCGGAACAGGCTCAGGACGCTGCTGCTTCGGCTAACGAAGCTGCTGCCGACGCTCAGACCGCTGCTGACCAGGCTGCTGCCTCGGGCTCGCAGTCGGCTGACGCCGCTCAGGCTGCTGCCAACACCGCTGCTGCTTCGGCTGACACCGCTGCTGACGCTGCCCAGGCTGCTTCCGGCGCCGCGACCGACGCTGCTGCTGATCAGGCTGCCGACGCTGCCAAGACGGCTGAAAACACCGCCGAAGCTGCTAAGGACACCGCCGAAGAAGCCAAGAAGTAATCACTTCTTAGCTCCAAGCGAGTTCGGAGAAAGCCGCTGGTTTCCAGCGGCTTTTTCTTTGCCTGAAATTTCTCCCGGAATCCGCCCCTGATCCGCCTGCACTGGATGCATCACGCGTCGCCATTAGACAAATGACTCGCCATCGCGTAGCGGCATGCCCGCCCGCGGCTGAATGGCCAGTGCGGCATTGACGCGCACTGCATTAGCTCCTGCATAAGCTCCGCGTTCCAACACCGGAACAGGAACAGGACCCACCCATGAAGACGATCCGCATGCTGTCGTTGAGCGCCATTGCCGCCCTTACGCTCGCCGCCTGCCAAGGCCCTGATGCAGAGCAGGCGCGCCGCGATGCTGCATCCGCTGCCAAGCACGCTGCTGCTGCCACCGAGCAGGCCGCCGATCGCGCTGCCGTGCAGGCCAAGGCTGCCACTGCCGACGCACGCGTTGCCGCTCGCGAACTGGCGGCCGATGCCAGCCGCGCAACCGCCAACGCCGCCGACGCCACCGCCGACAAGACCCGCGAGATGGCCAACAAGGCCGAGCAGAACGCCGACAAGCACGACGCAGAGCATCCGGAGCACTAAGAGCGACTGTCACAACGACTGCGCTCACCGCTAGGCGGGCACGGTCGGTGCTCGGAAAGCGCCATGTATCACGCACACGCCGGCTCTTCTGCGCCGTTCGTGCCACCAAGGACCGCCGGCCGCGCTTGTCAGCCACTCCGAAACACCGCGTGACCCCGTTGGCACTTTACGCACGCGCCGGCTTTATCGAGCCGGCGTGTGCGTTTGTCGGCGGCAGAAAGCGCATGTTGTCGAACACGGCAGGCTAGCATCGGCGCATGCCCTCTTCTTTTACCTCGCGCCGCAGCAATCAGCTTGCATTGGCTTTTTCTGCGCTGATTTTTATCGCCATCGGCATCGGCATCTTCGTCGGTGCACGCCGCTCGCTGGCCGATGCCGCGTGGGTGGCACACACGCATGAAGTGATCGGCCGGATCGACGAGATCCAGGCGCGCATGCTGGATGCCGAGTCGGCGCAGCGCGGCTTTTTGCTCACCGGCAACGATGGATATTTGCTCGACTATCAGACCAGCGTCGAACGCCTGCCGATTCTGCTCGGCAACCTGCGAAGGCTGATTACCGACAACACCACCCAGGAGCAACATCTGGACCGCTTGCAGCAGCTGGTGGAGACGCGTCTGCAACAGATCCAGCATACCCTCGACCTCTATACGCAAAGCGGTCTGGAACCGGCGCGCGCAAGCATTCGACAGAACGCTTTCCGTACCACCAGCGCGATCCGCGAGCAGTCGCTGAGCATGGTGCAGCGCGAACAGGAACTGTTGGTGCAGCGCGCCGAAAGCAGCCGGCAAAGTGCGACCTTGCTGCTGGTGCTGGCGCTGGCCGGCATTCCATTCGGGCTGGTCGTCGTCGGCACCGTCTACGGGTTGTTGATGCGCGAACTGAGTAATCGCGCGCAGGCCGAGCGGCTGGCAGCGCAGGCCAATCGCGAGCTGGGCGAGAGTGTCGACGCGTTGCAACGCAGTACCGCCGATCTCAATCTGCTCAGCCGTTATACCGGCCTGCTGCAGAGTTGCATCAGCGCCGAAGAGGCGCTGGTGGTGACCAGCCGCACCCTGGCCGGCCTGCTGCCCGGCGTGGCCGGAAGCGTGTATCTGCTGCGCGCGTCGCAGGATCGCGCCGAAGCGATCAGCCACTGGGGCGAGCCGCTGCTGCAAAGCGCGCCGCATCTGCTGCCGGAAGAGTGCTGGGCGCTGCGCCGGGGTCAGCCGCACATCATCGAAGACCTGCACCGGGATGCGCTGTGTGCGCATATCGCCGTGCCCGACACCACCGCGCCGATCACTACCGCCTGCCTGCCGATGTCGGCGCAAGGCACCCAGCTCGGCTTTCTGTTTCTGTCCTCGCCCGGCCCTGGCCCGATGCCGCGCCTGGAAATCGCCGAGGCCGCGGCCGAGCAGTTGTCGTTGGCGCTGAGCAATCTGCGTCTGCGCGAATCGCTGCGCCGGCAATCCATTCGCGATGCGCTGACCGGGCTGTACAACCGGCGCTATCTGGAAGAATCGCTCAGCCACGAGCTGGCGCGCTGCGCACGCCGCGACCTGCCGTTGTCGGTGCTGATGCTGGATGTGGACCACTTCAAACAGTTCAACGACAGCCAGGGCCATGCCGGCGGCGATCTGCTGCTGGCAGCGGTGGGCGAGCTGCTGCTGACCCGCCTGCGCGCCGAAGATGTGGCCTGCCGCTACGGCGGCGAAGAATTCACCGTGATCCTGCCCGAGACCGATGGCGCCGAAGCCATGCGCGTGGCCGAGCAGATCCGTGGCTTTATCGCCGCATTGGCGGTCACCGATGGCCAGCGCGCGTTGCCGCGCGTGACCGCCTCGATCGGCGTGGCCAGCTTCCCGGTCGACGGCGAATTGGGATCGAGCCTGATCCAGAAAGCCGATGCGGCGCTGTATATCGCCAAACACCGCGGACGTAACCGGGTCGAGCAGCACGGCGCCGCCACGCCCCCACTGGATTGAGCACGCACGCCGTCGATGTTGGATTGCGCAATTCGTCACACAAAAGATCCATCGACGCGGCGATAGTCGGCCTTGACCCCCAAGCGAGGCAATCCGATGTCGATGTGGCGCGATCAAGGTCCCAACAAGAAAGACGGCGTTCCGGCCGCACCCGAAGTTCCTCCCGCCGCCGATGGCCGGTTGTTCACCGCCGAGGCCAGCCCCGCTCCGCCGGTGCCTGCCACCGCCCCGCCCAGTGTTGCGCCGGTGACGCCGGCAGCCAGCACTGCGGCCCCGCAGCGCCAGAATGAGGCGAAAGAATCGCTGATCGCCGCCGACATCAGCATCGAAGGCAAGATCGAAGGCGCCGGGCACGTGCGTCTGGCCGGCCGTTTCAAGGGCGACGTCAACGTCAAGGGCGATCTCACCATCGAACGCGGCGCCAAGCTCAACGGCGGCGTGCGCGCCAACAAGGTGATCATCGCCGGCGAACTGGAGGGCAATATCGAATCTGCCGCGCAAGTGGAATTGCAGACCTCCGGCGTGCTGGTCGGCGACGTCAAGGCCGGTAGCCTCACCGTGGCGTCGGGCGCCCGCATGCGCGGCCAGGCCGATTTCGGCTGGGGCGAAGACACCGGCAAACCGGTTGGCACGAGCAAGGCAATCGTGAGCGGAGACAGCGACGCCACATGAGTGCACCCCGCCCGGGCACGCCCGGTGCCACGCGCAGCTGCCCGCATTGCAAGGCGACGATTCTGGAAAGCGCCAGCGTCTGCCCTGCGTGCAAGCATCACCTGCGCTTCGACTCGGCAGCTGTGCAACATGCGCAGCCCGCCCCGATCGTGCCGCTCAAGGTCGAAGGCACCATCCGTCATCCTGCCGATGGCGATCCATGGGAATACACCGTGGTGGTGTCGGTGCGTAACGGCAAGGGCGAAGAGATTCGCCGCCAGGTCGTGGATGTCGGCGCAATGCAGGGCGGCGAAGAGCGTGGATTTACCTTGGCCGTCGAAGCGACTGCGGTGCGCTTACCCGGGCGGCGTACCCGGCATTAGGGTGTAAGACGGTAAGCGCCAGATGGAAGACATGCGGGAGATCGGGCGTGCGGGAGATCAGGATCGGAGCGGGATCAACGCGGATAACGCCGATCACTCCTCGCTTTTGATGTTCGCTTGTCAGGTTTTATTTGCGTTCTCGATGCAGCAAAAGGCAACGTCCTAGCGTCCCAGCGACGTTGAATGCGCACGTCTCGCCACGCGAAACGCTCGACCGCGTCGCGCTAGACGCTTTCTCGTAAGCACGCACGCGTCCACCCGAACCTCGCCGTGCAAGCACGTGTCGAGGCGCTACGCCGATGCATGCCATTCCCATTCTCAGGATCTGCACACCGGCTTGGCCAGAGTTGCCGCATGCGCAACGGCAACGACAAACCTGGCGATCTGGTGGTGCTTGGGCCCGAGGGTCTGTATTGCCCGCAGGGCGACTTCCATATCGATCCCTGGCGGCCGGTGCCGCGTGCGGTGATCACCCACGGGCATGGCGACCACGCGCGCAGCGGTATGGGCGACTACCACTGCACGCACGAGAGCCTGCCGATCCTGCAGTGGCGCCTTGGCGAGCAGGTCTATCACACGCATGCCGATGGTGAAGCGTTTCGCCTGGGACGTGCGCAGGTGTCGCTGCATCCGGCCGGACACGTGCTCGGCTCGGCGCAGGTACGCATCGAAGTCGATGGCGAGGTCTGGGTCGCCTCGGGTGACTACAAACGCCAGCACGACCCCACCTGCAAGCCGTTCGAAGTGGTGCCGTGCGACACCTTCATCACCGAAGCGACCTTCGGGCTGCCGGTGTATCGCTGGCCGGAGACCTCAGATGTCGCGGCCGATATCGTCGCCTGGCGCCACGAATGCGCCGAGCGCGGCGAAGCGGCCATTCTGTATTGCTATGCATTGGGCAAGGCGCAACGGGTGTTGGCGGAGCTGCGCGCCTGGGACACGCAACCGGCGTTGTTGCATGGCGCGATCGCGGTGGGCGTGGAGGTGTATCGCCAGGCCGGCATCGCGATGCTGGATACCCAACCGGTCAGCGAACACGCGCGCGGCGCCGACTATGCCGGGCAATTGGTGTTGGCGCCGCCCTCGGCGGCCGGCAGCGCCTGGATCCGTCGCTTCCGGCATGCACAACAGGGCTTTGCATCGGGCTGGATGCGCATTCGCGGCAATCGCCGTCGGCGCAATTACGACCGCGGTTTTGTGGTGTCCGATCATGCCGATTGGCCGGACCTGTTGCGCACCATCGAGGAGACTGGCGCGCGGCGCGTGATCGCCACCCACGGCAACACCGATGCCTTGATCCAGCATCTGCTGGAACGCGGCGTCGCTGCCGAAGCCTTCCGCACCGATTTCGGAGCCGAGGAATGAACCCGCTGCCCGCACGCCGTTATGTTCGCGCACGTCCTCGCATTCGCCTGAGCGGCGCGCTTGCGTTTCGTCGGCACGCCTTGGCGTTTCGCATTCATCGCGCTGCGCCCGCCGCCATTGTCGGACCGCCGCAGCCGCAGCGTCGCGTACGCAGCTTGAGTGCGTTTACGCAACGCGCAATGAAACTGCGCGCCGCAGACAAATGCGCAACTGCGCAGGCACTGCTGTGAAGCGTTTTGCCGCGTTGTACCGCACCCTGGATCGCAGTACCGGCACGCTCGACAAGCGTGCCGCGTTGGTGCGTTATTTCGGCAGCGCGCCGCCGCCTGATGCGGCGTGGGCGTTGTATTTACTGGCCGGCGGCAAGGTGGCCAGCACACGCATGCGCATCGCCAGCAGCGGCGAGTTGCGCGAATGGATCACCGAGACCGCCGGCATTGCCGATTGGTTGGTTGCAGATAGCTACGACCACGTCGGCGATCTGGCTGAAACGCTGGCCTTGCTGTTGGATGACCCGGCCACCGAAGCGGCCGATTTACCGCTTGCAGAATGGATCGAACAGCGGCTGCTGCCGATCGCCAATCAAGACGTCGATGTACGCAAGGCCTGCATCGTGCAGGCATGGCGCAGCCTGGCCTTCGACGAGCGTCTGGTATTCAACAAGCTGCTGACCGGCGCGCTGCGCGTTGGCGTGTCGCAGCGACTGGTGCAACAGGCCTTGGCCGAGATGTCCGGGATAGAGATCGCGCGCATCGCGCAGCGCATGCTCGGCAGCTGGCGGCCGCATCCGACCTATCTGGCCAACCTGCTGACCGCCGAAGAATTGCCCGGCGATCGGCAGCAGCCCTACCCGTTCTTTCTCGCCTCGCCACTGGAAGCCGAGGTCGAAACGCTGGGCGCGGTCGATGCCTGGCTGCTGGAATGGAAGTGGGACGGCATTCGGCTGCAGCTGATTCGACGCGCTGGCGAAGCGGCGTTGTGGTCACGCGGCGAAGAACGTCTGGATGGTCGTTTTCCGGAAATCGAACAGGCCGCGATGCAGTTGCCAGAGGGCACCGTCATCGATGGCGAGCTGTTGGCCTGGCAACCGGAGCAACCGTTGCCGATGCCGTTCACCGCCTTGCAGACGCGCATCCAGCGGCTCAAGCCCGGGCCAAAGACGTTGGCAGCAGCGCCAGCACGTGTGGTCGCCTACGATCTGCTTGAGCTGGATGGCGAGGATTTACGCGAACGTCCATTACAGGAGCGTCGTGCACTGCTGGAAGGCGTGCTGGCCACACTCGCCGATCCACGCATCGTTGCCTCGCCATTGGTGCAGGTGAGCGATTGGCAGGCCGCCGCGCAAGTGCGTCTGGATGCACGCGAGCGCGGCGTGGAAGGGCTGATGCTCAAGCGCGCCAATTCGGTGTATCAATCCGGTCGTCGACGCGGCGACTGGTGGAAATGGAAGATCGACCCGCTCACCATCGATGCGGTGCTGCTGTATGCGCAAGCCGGTCATGGCCGGCGCAGCACGCTGTACACCGACTACACGTTCGGGCTGTGGCACGAGGGCCAGCTGGTGCCGATCGCCAAGGCCTACTCCGGTCTGGACGACAAGGAAATTCTGCAGCTGGATCGCTGGATCCGCGCCAATACCACCGAGCGCTTCGGCCCGGTGCGCGCGGTCACCGCGCATCATGTGTTCGAGCTGGGGTTCGAAGCGGTCAATCGCAGCGCGCGGCACAAGTCCGGCATTGCAGTGCGCTTCCCGCGGATTTTGCGCTGGCGCCAGGACAAGCCGATGGCCGAGGCCGATCACCTGAGCAGCTTGCAGGCGCTGGCACGGTGAGCGGCGCGCAGCAGACACGCGGCACGCCGTTGCAGCAATGGCGTGCCTGGTTCGCGCAGCGCGGCTGGGCGCCGTTACCGTTTCAACGCGATGTGTGGAAGCGCTATCTCGATGGCGAATCCGGCTTGCTGCATACGCCAACCGGCAGCGGCAAGACGCTGGCGGCCTTCGGCGGGCCGCTGCTGGAAGCGTTGGCTGCACGCGGGCGCCGCACGCCGATCAAATCTGTCACGACGACTGCGCGTCGTCAGCAGCAACGCACACTGCAAGTACTGTGGATCACCCCGTTGCGCGCACTCGCCGCCGATACCGCACGCGCCCTGCGTGAACCGGTAGAAGCACTGGGGCTGGATTGGCAGGTGGGCTTGCGTACCGGCGATGCCAGCGCGCGCGACAAGCGGCTGGCGCGCAGCGGCAAGCTCGATGTACTGGTCACCACGCCAGAATCGTTGGCGTTGTTGCTGTCGTACCCGGATACCGCGCCGCAGTTGTCGGCGCTACGCTGCGTGATCGTCGACGAATGGCATGAGCTGCTCGGCAACAAGCGCGGCGTGCTGCTGCAGCTGTGCTTGGCGCGCCTGCGCGGCTGGGCGCCGCCACTACGCATCTGGGGCTTGTCGGCGACGCTGGGCAACTTATCCCAAGCACGCGATGTGCTGTTGCCGCATCGCCCGGATGCTGCGCTGGTCTCGGGCGTCAAACCACGCGCGATGACGTTGGAGACCTTGTTGCCGGAGAGCGGCGAACGCTTTCCCTGGGCCGGGCATCTGGGCCTGGCGCAGCTGGCGCGCGTGCTGCAGAAGATCATGCAGCAACGTACCAGCCTGGTGTTTACCAACACGCGCGCGCAGGCCGAGTTGTGGCATCAGGCCTTGAACGCGGTGTGGCCGGACGATCCGGCCACGCTCGCGTTGCATCACGGCTCGCTGGACCCGTCGCTGCGCGCAGCGGCCGAACTCGGCTTGCGCGACGGCAGCCTGCGCTGCGTGGTGGCAACCTCCAGCCTGGATCTGGGCGTGGATTTTCCGGCGGTGGATCAGGTGCTGCAGGTCGGCAGCCCGAAAGGCATTGCGCGCTTGCTGCAGCGTGCCGGCCGCGCGCGTCATCGCCCGGGCGAATCCGGACACGTGGTGTGCGTACCCTCGCATGCGCTGGAACTGGTGGAATACGCCGCTGCGCGGCGCGCGATCGTGCATGGCCATATCGAAGCGCGCCCACCGCCGCGCCTGTCGCTGGATGTATTGGCGCAGCACTGCGTCACCCTCGCACTCGGCGGCGGTTTCCGCGCCGATGCAGTGTTTGAAGAAGTGCGCGGCACCGATGCATTTGCGGCGCTGGATAAAGCCACCTGGCAAGCGGTGCTCGACTTCATCGTGCAAGGCGGCAGCGCGCTGGCGCATTACCCGGATTTCCATAAAGTCGTGCGCGACGAAGAGGGCGTGTATCGCGTCATCGATCGGCGCGTCGCGCTGCGGCATCGCTTGTCCATCGGCACGATCACCAGCGATGGCAGCGTGCGCGTGCAGTTTTTGCGCGGCGGGCGCCTGGGTGCGGTGGAAGAACAGTTCGTCGGCCGTCTGCGCCGTGGCGACCGGTTCCAGTTCGCCGGGCGTTTGTTGGAGCTGGTGCGGCTGGAAGACATGACCGCTTATGTGCGCGTGGCCAAGGGCGGCAGTGGCGTGGTACCCAAATGGATGGGCGGGCGCATGCCGTTGTCGTCGGCATTGGGCCGTGAGGTGGAAGCAGTATTCGCCGATCCCGGCGATGCGCCGGAAATGCAGGCGCTTGCGCCGTTACTCCGCTTGCAATCGTCGCTATCGTCCCTGCCCGGCCCGGATCATCTGCTGGTGGAAAGCATCAAGGCGCGCGATGGCCGGCACGTGTTCGTGTATCCGTTCGCCGGCCGCCAGGTCAACGAAGGGCTGGCTGCGTTGCTTGCGGCGCGCTGGGGGCGGCGTCAGCGCAATACGTTTAGTTTTGCCGCCAACGATTATGGCTTTGTGCTCTCGCCCGCGCAGGATGTGGAACTCGACGCGAGCGTGCTGCAGAGCTTGCTGTCGCCATCCGGGTTGCTCGACGATCTGCGCGACAGCCTCAATCTGGGCGAGTTGGCACGCCGACAATTCCGCGAGATCGCCCGCGTTGCCGGGTTGCTGTCGCCATCGCTGCCTGGCCGTGCACCACGCAGCCTGCGTCAGCTGCAGGCCTCCAGCGGCTTGCTCTACGACGTCTTGCAGCGCTTCGATCCCGAGCATCTGCTGCTTGCTCAAGCTGAGCGCGAAGTGTTCGAAGGCCAGCTCGAACTGGCGCGGCTTGCGCATGCATTGGAAGATTGCGCACGCCGCGAACTACGCCTGTGCAAACCGCGCAGTCTGACTCCCCTGTCGTTTCCGTTATGGGCCGAACGTGTGCGCGGCCAGCTGAGTACCGAAGACTGGAAGGCCCGCGTGCTGCGCGCTGCCGAACAACTGGAGCGTAAACATGGGCGATAGCGTGCAACTGCGGCTGGCCGGCGAAACAGTGGAATTGCTCGGCGAGCGTGCGCTGTATCGACCGGCGCAACGCGCCTTGTTGATCGCCGACCTGCATCTGGGCAAGGCCGATGTGTTCCGTCGCGCCGGCATCGGGATGCCGGCCGGCGGCACTGCGCACGATCTGGATCGGCTGGATGCGTTGCTGGCACAACGCGCCGTGGAGGCGTTATGGATCCTCGGCGATCTGCTGCACGGGCCTGCCCCGCGCGCGGCCTGGCATCGCCGCTGGAGCGCATGGCGTGAGCGTCATTGCGCGTTGCGCGTGATCGCCATCCGCGGCAACCACGACCGCGCCCTGGCCGGTGCGGATCTGCATATCGAAGCGGCCGGCGAGCAGGTCGAAGACGGCCCGTTCGTGCTGCGCCACGATCCCTTGCCGCACCCTACCGGGCACGTGCTGTGCGGGCATCTGCATCCGCTGGCCGCGCTGCCCGGCATGTCGCGTCGCTGGCCGGCATTCTGGTTGCGCGAGCGCGTCACCATCCTGCCGGCGTTCTCGCATTTCACCGCGGGCATCGTCCCGACGCTGATCGAAGGCGAGCGCCTGGTCGCCTGTGTGGAAGGCGATGCGGTGGCATTGCCGGTACGCTAACGACACAGCAGTGCGACTGCGATCACGACAGCACGCCAGCACGCATCAGATAGATCACGCGTGTGGCCCGCAACAACCCACACGCGCTACATCACGGCTTTAACGCCATCGTCCTCAGCAGGTGTTTGCAGCTGCGGCGACAGCTGCGGCTGCGGCACTGGTTGCGACAACGCCTCCACAAACTCCGGCGCCAACGCCAGCTTGCCGAACCAACCCTGCTGGGTACCGCTGAGCACACGAAGCATATGTCCGCGCCCGCCAGGCACGCGGCCCATCGGGCGCATCAGCAGGTCGCGTCCGTGTGCCCATAGATCGCGTTCGGACTGGAACAGCGGCGTCAACCAACGGCTCCAGCGGTGGTAGATCGCCACATGCGCCTGGCGTTCGCGCTGATAGTGCTGCAAGGCCGCATCCAGATCGGTGCCAACCCGCAACGCATCGCGCATCGCCAACGCGTCCAGCAGCGCCATATTGACGCCCTGCCCCAGCTGCGGACTCATCGCATGCGCGGCATCGCCAGCCAGCACGAAACGGCCGCGATGCCAGCGCGTCACCACCGCGTCGCGGTAACTGGCACGCGCCAGTGCGCCATGCACTTGCACGGTTTCCAGGCGGGCGTGTGCATCCGGCCACATCTGCGCCACTTCATCGCGCCATGCCGTGATGCCGCGCTGTTCCCACGCGGCAAAATCGCTGCACGGCAGGCTCCAGAAAAAACTCAGCCGCGGCGTGTGGTCGCCAGGGCGCGTGCCCACCGGCAGCAAACCGATCATCTTGCGCGCACCGATATACCGCTGTCGCAGCTCATCGACGAACGGCCAATCCTCGCGTGGCAACAGGCACCACAGCGCGCCCCACGGATAGACCCGATCCAGCCGCGTGCCCTGCGCCTGCGCGCGTAGCGTGGAGGCCGAGCCATCGGCGGCGATGATCAGATCGTACGGACCATGCCAGTGCCCGCGCTGGTCCTGCACACGCACGCCGTCGTGATCGATCGCGGTGATCTGCGTATCCACATGCAGCTGCGCCGGCTCCGGCCATGCCTCGCGCAACAGCGCGAACAAGGCGCCGCGCTGCATGCCCAAGCCCATCAGCCGCGTATCCAGATCGCGATACTGCATGTCCATCACCGCGCGCCCGCACGGCGTCTCGCCATACAGCCGCCGCACCGGCGCGCCATGCGCAAGCGCCTGCGACAGCAATCCCATCTTCCACAACACCTGCAGGCCGCTGGGCTGCAGCAGAAATCCTGCGCCCACCGGCCCGGGCGCGACGGCGCGCTCGAACACGTCCAGTCGATGCCCATCGGCGCCCAGCAGCACGGCCAGTGCCTGCCCCGCCGTGCCATAGCCCACTACCGCAATCCGTAATGCTCGTTGCATCGTCCCTGCTCTGTTTCGCTAGCACCGATCCCGCATGGACCGGTGCAAAAAAACCCCCGCCGTGGCGGGGTTCTTCAACCGCACAATCGAGTCACATCACTCGACCGGCGTGATGTTCGAAGCCTGGGCACCCTTGGGGCCCTGGGTCACGTCATAACTGACGCGCTGGCCTTCCTGCAGGCTGCGAAAGCCCTTGGAGTTGATCGCGGAGAAGTGCGCGAAGACATCGGCGCTGCCGTCCTCCGGTGAGATGAAGCCAAATCCCTTGGCGTCGTTGAACCACTTGACGGTACCGTTCGGCATGGTGATGCGAGACCTTTGCAATAATTAATGGGTGGTGTACGGCGATGCGTACGCGCCGAGTATGCAAAGCTTATGCCCCAATGACAATCACCCGCGTGCAAGTTCGCCAATCAGCTCCGGCAATCCGGACGAGGCCGCATCGACGTTACTCAGCACCTCGGCCATGGTGATTTCCTGCGCGTCGCCGCAGCCGGCCGCCCAGTTCGCAACGATCGCCAAACACGCATATTCCAGGCCTTTTTCGCGTGCGAGACCCGCTTCGGGCATGCCGGTCATGCCGACCAGATCGCAGCCATCGCGACGCATGCGGGCGATCTCTGCAATCGTTTCCAGCCGTGGTCCCTGCGTGGTTCCATAACATCCATCGGCAACCAGCGTGACACCCGTCACCTTGGCCGCGGCGATGACCTTGCTGCGAAACATCGGCGAATACGGATGACCGAAATCCACGTGCTGCACCTCGCTTCCCGGCTCTTCGCCGAAGGTGGACACGCGGCCCCAGGTGTAATCGATCAATTGATCCGGGCACGCCAATACGCGCGGGCCGAACCGCTCGGTGATGCCGCCCACGGTGTTGAGTGCCAGCACGCGCGAAGCGCCGATTTGCTGCAGCGCAGCGATGTTTGCGCGGTAATTCACCTTGTGCGGCGGCAGCGAATGGCCTTCACCATGACGCGCCAGAAACGCCACGCGGTGACCCAGCAACATGCCGACGCGAATCGGCCCGGAGGGCGCGCCGTACGGTGTTTCGATCTGGTGCGTCTGCACCTCGTCCAGCTGCGCGAGCTTGTAGACACCAGTGCCGCCGATGACGGCCAATGCGATGGAATTGGGGGACACAACCGACCTCTGCTACGAAAAGACATGACGGCGCGCGCACGCGTGCGCGCCTGGCTGCCCGCAGCGATGCGGGCACACTGCGGGAGTTACTGCTTCATCGCATAGATGGCGGGAATGCCGCGCAGCTGCTCGTTGACGTCCATGCCGAAGCCGAACACGTAGCGGTCGGCCACTTCCACGCCCACATAATCGGCAGCGACGCCCGGCACGCAGCGGTCATGGCGCTTGACGGTCAACACCGCCACACGCACGTCGGTAGCGCCCTGCTCCAGGCACCACTGGCGCACGCCCTGCAGCGTGTAACCCTCATCGAGAATGTCGTCGACCAGAATCACCCGGCGGCCGAACAACGCGGTGGCCGGGCGGTGCTTCCAGACCAGCTCGCCGCCGGTGATTTCGCCGCGATAACGGGTGGCATGCAGGTAATCGAACTGCAGGTCCTGGCCGCGTGCGCCCAGCTCCAGCGCCAGTTGGCCGGAGAACGGCAGCGCGCCATGCATGATGGTGAGATACACCGGCACTTCGCCGGCGTAGTCGCGCGCGATCGCATCGGCAATGCTGCCGACGGCCGCGTCGATGGCGGGGCGGTCGACCAGCAGATCGGCTTGGGCCAGGGCCTGGGAAATGGTGAGCGTGGACATCAGGCAGTTGTTCCGAAAGGGGCGGAAGGGGAAGTGGTGAATGAGGCGTCGGTGCCGGCGAGCAGGCCATCCCAGCCCAGCGCGCCGCGGCCGATCAGGCCGATCAATGCTGCGGTATTGAGGCTGCGGCCTTGCACGGCCTGCAGCGATTCATCGACCAGTTCCGGATGGCAGACCAGCACCACGTCGCAGCCGGCATCCAGGTGCGCATGCACCCGGCCCGCCACGCCACCGGCACTGAACGAGGCGGCCATACCGATGTCGTCGGAGAACACCACGCCGCGGAAGCCCAGTTGCCCGCGCAGGATCTGCTCGATCCAGCGCTGCGAATAACCGGCCGGTTCCGGCGCAACCTGTGGGTAGACCACGTGCGCCATCATCACCGCGTCGGCACCGGCCTCGATCCCGGCCACGAATGGCACCAGATCCTCGGCCAGCAGCACCTCCAGCGGCCTTGGGTCGCTGGCGTGATCGACATGGGTGTCTTCCAGCACGGTGCCATGCCCGGGGAAATGCTTGAGCGTGGCGGCCATGCCAGCGCCGTGCAGCGCCTGCACATAGGCGCGGGTGAAGCTGGCCACGATCTGCGGGTCGTCGCTGAAGGCGCGATCGCCGATGGCGCGGTTGCCGCGGCCCAGATCCACCACCGGCGCAAAGCTCAGATCCACGCCGCTGGCACGTACTTCGCTGGCCATCAGCTGCGCATGCGCGCGCGCCGCAGCGAGCGCGGCCTCGGGGTCCTGCGCATACTGCGCGCCGAAGCTCTGCAGCGGCGCCAGAGCGCTGTAACCGTCGCGAAACCGCTGCACGCGCCCGCCTTCCTGGTCCACGCAGATCAACACCGGGCGCGGTGCCGCGGCGCGGATGGACGCGGACAGTTCGGCCACTTGTGTGCGCGAGGCGAAGTTGCGCTTGAACAGCACCACGCCGGCGACCGCATCGTGCTGCAGCCAGTCGCGCTCCTGTGCACTGAGTTCGGTACCGGCAACGCCGATCAGAAGCATGTTGGGGGACTCCCGGGCCAGGCGCCACGTTGGCGCAGCGCGGCATTGTCGCAGATGCGCGTTGCAGCGTCAGATTGCGTATTCAGGCAGGTGCCGGACCGGTACGTCTACGCGCCTGATTACCCGGGCGATGTTCTGCACTCACCGACGTCGGCTGGCTGGTTTCGCCCAAGGCCCGCAGCCGCCCTGCCCCTGCGGACTGAGCCGTGTCCAGGCCGCTCGGGACGTCATTAGAGCCGCCCTGATCCAGCGCACGTCAGAGCACCTCAAGATTCGCCCGCCAATGCGCGGCCTGCGCCTGCACCTGGGCCAGCACCTCCGGCGCCATGTCGTCGAGCTGCCGGTACGGCATCGCCAGCCGCTCGTTGGCGTGCAGCAGCGTGCGCTGCCGCGCCAGGAAATCCCAATACAGCGCGTTGTACGGGCAGGCCTCCGCGCCGACCCGCGCCTTGCGCTGGTACTTGCAGCCGCCGCAGTAATCGCTCATGCGGTCGATGTAGGCCGCGCCGCTGATGTAGGGCTTGCTGCCGAGCAGGCCGCCGTCGGCGAACTGGCTCATGCCGATCGTATTGGGCAACTCCACCCACTCGAACGCGTCGATGTAGACGCCCAGGTACCAGCGATGCAGCGCCTGCGGCTCCAGCCCCGCCAGCAGCGCGAAGTTGCCGATCACCATCAGCCGCTGGATATGGTGCGCATGCGCGTTGGCCAGCGAGTTGCCGATGGCATCGGCCAGGCAGCGCATGCCGATCTGCCCGTCCCAGAACCAGTGCGGTAGCGGCGCATGCTGCGCCAGCTGATTGGACTGTGCATAGCCCGGCATCTGTGACCAATACACCCCGCGCACGTATTCGCGCCAGCCCAGAATCTGCCGGATGAAACCTTCCACCGATGCCAGCGGCGCATGTCCGTCATGCAAGGCCGCCTCCGCGCGCGCGATCACCTCGCGTGGATGCAGCAGCTTGACGTTGAGCGCGAACGACAACAGCGAATGGAACAAGCGTGGGCTGCGCGTGCTCATCGCATCTTCGTAGCGGCCGAAGTGCGGCAATGCGTGCGTAATGAACGCCTCCAGGTGCTGCAACGCTTCGTCACGATCCAGCGGCCATGGCAAGGCATCGGCGTTCGGTGCGCCGAAGCTGCGCACGCCGGCCGCTTCGATGCAGCTCCACAGCGCGCGCTGATCGTGCGCTGTGCGCCACTCCTGCGGTGCCGGCGGGTCGCCCGGCCACGGCGCGCGGTTGTCGTGATCGAAATTCCAGCGCCCACCTTCCGGCTCGCCGGATGCATCAAGCAGGACCCGATGGCGACGGCGCATCTTTCGATAGAACACCTCCATGCGCCATTGGCTGCCCGTGCGAAAACATCCCGCTACCTCATCGCGCTCGGTCAGAAAATGCTCGCTGTCGACCATGCGTGTGGCGAATGGCTGGCGCGCGCACCAGTCTCGCAGCGCTTCATCCAGCCGCCATTCGTCCGGCGCCTGATAGTCCAGATGTGCGGCGTGGTAATGCGCCATCAACGCGCCCAGATTGGCGGGAATCGACTGCCGATTGCTGGGGTCGTCGATGGCCACGTAACGCACACGATGACCGGCCTGCCGCAGGCGCGTAGCGAATGCGCGCATCGCCGCGAAGATCGCCAGAATCTTCTGCGCGTGATGCAGCACGTAATCGGTTTCTTCGCGCACTTCCATCAGCACGTAGACCACGCCCGCATCGGTCGCATCGAACCAGCTGTGCTGCGGATTGAGCTGATCGCCCAGAATCAGGCGCAGCGTGTGTGCGGGTACCTGCGGGTTGAGGTCGGCTGCGCGTGCCACAGCGCTAATCGCGATCGCTGCACACGGCATCGCTGGCGCACACACGCTCCGCCAGCGCCACGCCGCTTTGCCAGGCGCCTTCCACCTTGCCGCCGGCCAACCAGTCGCCACACAGGCCGATGCCCGATTGCGCATCCCAGGCGCAGCCGATCTGCAGGGGCGGATCCGTGCTGGCCACAGTCCAGCGAGACGCAGCGCAGGACTGCGGCACTGGCAACCCAAGCGCGGCCAGTGTTGGCAACACACTGGCAATCACCGCCTCGGGCGTCGCGTCGAAATGCGCCTGGCTCCAATCGGCATTTGCGTGCAGCAACCAGGTTTCGCTGCCGGTTCGTCCAGGCTTGCTGGCGTTGCGTGCCACCCAGCGCAACGGGCCGGCGTTGACGAACAAGGCGTCGTAACCAGGGTCGAGCGGCGTGTCGAAATGCAGCACCACCGCCCAGGCCGGCTGCATGTTGGCGCCAGCGGCAACCGTCGCGAGCGTGGGCGCGATGTGCTCCAGTAATGCAGCTGCAACCGGCGCCGGCACCGCCAGCAACACTGTGTCGAAGGCGTGTTTTGTCTCGTCTCCCGACACAGCCAGCCGCCATGTGTCGCCGTCGCGCTGCAGAGATCGCACAGCGGCGCCCGATCGAACATCCAGGTCTGCCGCAAGCGCACGCGCCGGTGCGGCCATGTCCGGCACACCGACAAAGCGCGCCACAACGCTCTGCGAGGGACGGAATTCGATGCCATCCCAGCTCGCGACGCGCGCAGGCCAGGCCGCCGCGACGCCGGTGGCAATCCATTCGTCCACTACCGCTGCAAACGCACGATCGCGTGCGGTGAAATACTGCGCGCCGTGGTCGCACTGCCAGCCATCGCCTGCGCAACTGCGCATGCGCCCGCCGGGTGCATCGCCCTGCTCGAACAGCGTTACCGTCCATCCCGCCGCCTGCAGCCGTTGCGCACAGGCAAGCCCTGCCAATCCGGCGCCGATCACCGCAACCGTCTTCGGGCGGGCGGGCTGTGTCATCTCGTCATGGGTTGGGAGTTGCAAGACGCCGCCGGCAGTTCACACCGCACAGCCGTCCGGCCCGCAGGCATTGGGACCACCGATCGGCGCCGATTCGGCCGCCAGCTGCAACAGTGCTTGCGCAAAACTCTCCGGCGGCTGCGCGCCCTGGATCAGGCTGCGTCCATCGATCACGAAACTTGGCACCGCACGGATTCCCAGCGCAGTGGCCTGCGCCAATTGCGCCTCCACCGCAACGATGCCTTTGTCGGAGTCCAACAGTGCGCGCACGCGCGCCTCATCAAGACCGCCAGCGGCACCGGCATGCACCAGCGTTTCGGTCGCGCCCAGGTTGTGGCCTTCGGCAAAATGCGCGTGGAACAGTGCTTCGATCACTGCTTCGACATCACCCTCATGGCTGGCCAGCCAGATCAGCCGATGCGCGCGCAATGTACTGACCTGCACCTGGCCGCGCCCGAAATCGAACGGCAAACCTTCGGCACGCGCAGTGGCCTGCGTCTGCGCCAGCATCTGATCCACGCGCGCAGCACCGCCGAACTTTTGCGCCAGCGCATCGCGCAACGGTGTCGGTTCCAGACCGGCGTCGGGGTCCAGCTGAAACGCGTGGTAATGGATGTCCAGCGCAGGTGCCTGCGCACCAAGCGAGGCCACCGCCTGCTCGAAGCGGCGCTTGCCGATCCAGCACCAGGGACAGACAACGTCAGACCAGATATCGATGCGCATGGGCGGGGATTGGAGATTCGTCATTGGGGATTGGCAGAGCATAAGCCCTATTCCAAGGCAGGGATTGGGGAGTCGCAACGCATCAGCCCAAGGCCGACGCATCACCTTTCAGCTTTTACGAATCCCGAATGCCCAATCCCGAATCCCGGCTCTCCACCCACTGCGTGAACGGATGCGAGGCCAGCGCCAGGTTGTAATAGCGCACATCGTCGGTGACTTCCGCACCGATCCACTCGGGCTTGGCGAACGCCTCATCGGCACGCCCGAGTTCGATCTCGGCCACGACCAGCCCGGCGTTGTCGCCTAGAAATTCGTCCACTTCCCACACATGGCCCTGGTACTCGACCAGATGCCGGCGCTTGTCGATCAAACCGCCGACACATAGCGCCAGCAGCGCACGCGCATCGACCACAGGAATCGGGTAGTCGAACTCCTGCCGCGTATGCCCCACCTGCCGCGATTTCAAATTGAGAAATGCGCTGTCGCCCTGGATGCGCACGCGCACCGACGCGTTCTGCGCGCCACTGCGCATCGCTGCCTGGTCGTTGATATAGCCCTGCGCCATCGGGATCACCGCATGCGCGGCGCTACGCCAACCGTCGCCGGTCACGAGAAACTTGCGTTCGATTTCAATGCCCATGTCCACAAGTATGGCGGGACCTGCAGAAAAATGCCTGGCCGACGCAGCCTCGCGACCTCTACACTCCGCCCCCTCTCATTCAAGGACAGAACACCATGACAGTCAGCCGATACTCCACCCTGCACATTGCGGCGCTCACTGCCGCATTGGTGTGCGCAACTGCCACAGCCGGCGCTGCTGCAGCCACGCTCTCGCTGGCCCAGGCGCAACAGGCACTGGATGCGGCCATCGCCGATGACATGGCAGCCAACCCGCAGAAGCAGGGCGACGCGCTCATGTCCGCCATGTTCCGTCCGCGCTTGACCGCGTTGACCGGCTGCCTGCCGGCTGTCGACGCCAAACCGGAGACGCTCGATTGCATCGTCACCGGCCAGGCCGGGCCCAGCGAAAGACACATGACGCTGCGGTTTGTCCCGAAAGGGAACGCGTGGGCGTTGCAGCACAGCGAGAAGGAAATGGAAGTCGCCGCGCCGGTACCGCCGCAGGATCGCGTGCAGGTGCTCCTGCGCGAGGCCATCAGCCAGATGCTTGCGCAGGAGAACGACGCGGCGATGCGCACGCGCATTCAAGACGCCGCGCGTACCGCGCAAGTCTCCGGTGTCGAGCACTGCAAACTGGGCAGTGAGGCGCCAGTGGTCGAGTGCGACGTCATCGTTGAAGCCGAGGGCAAACGCGGCACGCGGCCGATGGCCTTCGCGCTGGTCGACGGGCAGTGGCAAAACGCCGTAGAAAAGAAAGACTAAGAGCGGCTGACAAAACTACTGCGCAGCCGCAAGGCGGGCGACGGGTAACCGACGCCCGGAACATAAAGGCCTAGCGCCGCTCAAACACCGCGATGCTTTCCACATGCGCCGTATGCGGAAACATGTCCATCGCACCGGCGGCCTTGAGCGTAAAGCCCTGCTCGTTGACCAGATAGCCGGCGTCGCGCGCCAGCGACCCCGGATGGCAGCTTACGTAGACGATGCGCTCGAACTTTTTCAACGGCAGCTGCTGCAGCACTTCCAACGCACCCGACCGTGGCGGGTCCAGCAGTAGCTTGTCGAAGCCCTGCCGCATCCACGCGGTGTGGCGCTGATCCTGGGTCAGGTCGGCCGCGTAAAACTGCGCATTCTCCAGTCCATTGCGCTGCGCATTCTCGCGCGCACGCGCCACCAGCCCGGCATCGCCTTCCACGCCGACCACTTCGCGCACGCCGCGCGCCAGCGGCAGGGTGAAATTGCCCAGGCCGCAGAACAGATCCAGCACGCGGTCCTCGGGCCTGGCGTCAAGCAATGCCAGTGCATGCGCAATCATTTTCTGGTTGAGCGAGGCGTTGACCTGGATGAAGTCCAGCGGCCGGAACGCCAGCTCCACGTCCCACTGCGGTAAGCGGAACGACAGCGGCACCTGTTGCGGCCACAGCGGATGCACGCTCTCCACGCCGCCCGGCTGCAGGAAGATCGCAAACGCGTGCGCTTGCGCAAATTCCGTCAGCGCCTGCAGATCGCGCTCGCTGAGCGGCTGCATGTGGCGGATGGTCAGCACGACTGCGTCGTCGCCGGCAATGAATTCGATCTGCGGGATGTCGCGCTTGCCGTCCAGGCCTTCGACCAGCGCGGCCAGCAACGGAATCTTCTCGCCGATGTGCGGGATCACCGTGTAGCAGACCGACAGATCGGCCACGAAGCGCGGATCGAGCTCGCGGAAACCGACCAGCGTCTTGTCCTTCTTCTCCACCCGCCGCACCGAGAAGCGCCCCTTGCGGCGGTAGCCCCAGTTGTCGCCCACCAACGCCGGCAGGGTCGCCTGCGGGGTGACGTGGCCGATGCGCTCCAGGTTATCCATCAGCACGCGCTGTTTGGCCACGATCTGCTGCGACTCGTCCAGATGCTGCAGCACGCAGCCGGCACAGACGCCGAAATGCGGGCAGCGCGGGATCACCCGTTGCGGCGATGCCTCCAGCACCTCCACCGTCTTGGCCTCATCGAAATGCCGGCTGCGCGCGGTGGGTTCGGCACGCACCACCTCACCGGGCAGGGCGCCGCTGATGAAGGTGACCTTGCCGCCTTCGCCCTCGCGGCGCGCAACACCGCGGCCGTCGTGACTGAGGTCGATGATGGCGGTCTGGAACGGGGTACGGTCGAAACGGTTTCTGGTTCTGGCCACGTGGCGACGAGCTGCGGGCAAAAAGGGTGCTTATTGTCGCAGATGCGATCGATGGAGGCCGCTTGAAGCAATGGGACAATTGTCGTGCGCCGCAAACACAGGCAAACTCCGGCTGCGCGCGGCGGTCACGACGCGGCATCGCTGACAAGGAGGCAGCATGAATATGGCGACACGTCAGGAACCCCACCCACGACTCTTGCTGGTGGAAGACGACCCGATCAGCCGCGGGTTTCTCCAGGCCGTCCTGGAAGACCTGCCCGCCCGGGTGGATTGCGCCGATTCGCTGTCGTCGGCGCTCGACCGCGCCCGCGAACATCGTCACGACCTTTGGCTGATCGACGTCAATCTTCCCGATGGCACCGGTAGCGAGCTGCTGCGCGCACTGCGCCTGTTGCATCCCGACGTCCCCGCACTCGCCCACACCGCCGACGGCACCATGACCATGCAACGCAGCCTGCAGTCCGATGGGTTTCTGGAAATGCTGGTCAAGCCGCTGAGCTCCGAACGTCTGCTGCAGGCGGTGCGTCGCGGACTGGCGCGCGGCCGTTACAGCGTGGCGCCGGTCGGCGTGATCGACATCGCCGCCAGCGATTGGGACGAAGCGGCCGCACTCAGCGCGCTCAACGGTCAGCAGCACCATCTGAATGCGCTGCGCGAATTGTTCCTGGCCGAGTTGCCGGGCACGCGCGACGCGGTGGATTCGGCCCTGCAGATCAGCGACGAGCCGGCACTGCGCAACCATCTGCACCGGCTGCAGGCCAGTTGCGGCTTTGTCGGCGCGGCGCGGCTTGCCGGTGCGGTGCGTTTACTGCGCGGCGACCCGCAATCGAGCACGGCGCAGACGCAGTTTCATGCGGCGGTGGCGGCGTTGCTGCACTGAAGGACGACTGCACCGATGTCTCTAGACTCGGCGCAGTGTCAGCGATCGAAACAGGCGAAATTGAGCACTACGCATGCACGGCGGAGTGCGCATGGTCCCCAACGCGCATCTTGCTAGTACACGCCAGGTTTGGCTGACCCGCCTTGCGCTTCTCAACGCCGGCGCGCCAGATCCTCGAGCATTTCCCAAGATTTCAGGCCGCGTCCGCCCGGGTGATGCAGCAGCACGCCGCGCATGCTGCGACGCAATCCCGGCATGTCGTCGGCCGCCGGCACGACGTCTTCGCCCAGCGCCAATAGCGCAGCGCCGGTCACGGTCTCACGCCGGTCCTGCGCCAACCGCTCGCTCAACACGCGCAATGCGCCTTCCTGCGGATCGAGGCGGTAGCGCGCCGCCGGGTCGATCGGTTGGCCATCGTTGTCGTGTTGCAGATCGAACGCAAATCCGAGCCCATCGAGCACATCGCGCTCGAACTGGCGCAGTCCCCAGGCCAACGGCAGGTTGGAGGCCAGATGCGCCCGCGCCCGCGCATAGCAATCGAACAGCTCGGGCACCGGGTCGTTGCGTGGAGCCAGCCGCAGCAGCAACTCGCTGATATAGAAGCCGGCCAACATGGTTTCGCCGGCCAGGCGCGGTGCAGTGTCCAAGGCCTCGGCCTGGCGCAGTTGCGCAAGCTCGCCGCGCTGCATTGCCGTGAACTGGATCAGTTGCAATGGCTGCAATGCAGCGCGCAAGGCCTGCTTGCGCGGCGCGTGCACACCACGCGCCAGTAACCCCACCCGCCCCTGCTGCTCGGTGAGCACTTCCACCAGCAGACTGGTCTCGCGCCAGGGACGCACATGCAGGACGAAACCGCGTTCGTTGTCGATCAACATGGCGGCAGGCGGGACCGGGTCCCGGCCTTACTCGTACCCGAACGCCTTCAATGCCGCTTCGTCGTCCGACCAGCCTTCGCGGACGCGCACCCAAGTTTCCAGGAACACTTTCGCACCGAACAGCCGTTCCATCTGCAGGCGCGCCTTGCCGCCGATTTCCTTCAGGCGGGTGCCACCCTTGCCGATCACGATCGCCTTCTGGCCTTCGCGCTCGACCCAGATCACCGCACCGATGCGCAGCAATGCGCCGTCTTCGGCAAAGCGCTCGATCTCCACGGTGGTGGCATACGGCAGTTCTTCGCCGAGCTGGCGCATCAACTGCTCGCGCACCAGTTCACCGGCCAGAAAGCGCTGGCTGCGATCGGTGATCTCGTCTTCGCCGAACATCGCCTCGGCCTCGGGCACCAGCTTGAGCAGATCGCCGACCAGCGCTTCCAGGCCCTTGCGCTTGAGCGCCGACACCGGATGCACTGCAGCGAAGGTGCGGCCTTCGCTGACCTGGGCCAGGAACGGGAACAGGGCCGTCTTGTCCTTGAGCCGGTCGACCTTGTTGACCACCAGCACCACCGGCACTTTGGAGTCGCTCAGGACCTTGAAGGCCAGCGTGTCTTCCTCGTCCCAACGGCCGGCCTCGATCACCAGCACTGCGGCATCCACGCCTTCCAGCGAACCGCGCGCGGCGCGATTCATCACCCGGTTCATGGCGCGCTTCTGCTCGCGATGCAATCCGGGCGTATCCACCAGTGCCAGCTGACCCTCGGGGAAAGTAGCGATGCCCAACAAGCGATGCCGCGTGGTCTGCGGCCGGTTGGACACGATGCTGACCTTTGCGCCGACCAGCGCATTGGTCAGGGTGGACTTGCCGACATTGGGACGGCCGATCACGGCGACGCTGCCGCTACGGTGGGGGGAAGAGGTTTCGCTCACGTGTTTGAATCCAGTTGTGCGATGACGAGGGTGGCCGCCTGTTGCTCGGCGAGGCGACGCGAGGTGCCCTGGCCTTCGGCGCGGGCGACGGGCTGTTCCAGAATGCAGGCGACATGGAACTGCTTGGCATGCTCGTCGCCGCTTTCACTGATCAGCGCGTAATTGGGCAGCGGGAGTTGTCGCGCCTGCAGCCATTCCTGCAGCCGGGTCTTGGGGTCTTTTTCAGCCTTGCCCACCGGCAGCGCAGCCAGTGAAGGCTCGAACCAGGGCAGCACCACCTCACGGCAACGCTCGAAGCCACAGTCCAGATAGATCGCCGCAACGATCGCTTCGACCGCATCGGCCAGGATCGAATCGCGCCGGTGGCCACCGGATTTCAGTTCGCCCGGACCGAGCGTCAGCCGCTCGCCCAGATTCAGCGTACGACCGATGACGGCCAGCGCGCCTTCGCGAACGAGTTCGGCGCGCGCACGGGTCAATGCGCCTTCATCGGCCTTGGGCCAGCGCTGATACAGCGCCTCGGCGATCAGCAGATTGACGATGCCGTCGCCGAGGAATTCCAGTCGTTCGTTATGCGGGGTCCCGGCGCTGCGATGCCGCAGCGCCTGGGCGAGCAGACCCGGATCGGCAAACGCGTGCCCGATCGGATCGCCACGCTGGAAAGTTCTATTGCCCACCACGTCCAGTCATGTCCTGCGATGTATCGAATTTGCCGACCACATCGAGATTGCCGATCATTTCGCGACGCACTTCGTAGTTAACCTTCATGCGCCAGCCGCCTTCGATGCGCTCGAACTTGACGTCTTCTTTTTTGACGTTTTCCGAGTAATTGATGTACAGCCGACGGAAGAACAGATCCTGCAACTTGGACGGATCCATCTCGCCGGCGCCGGGCTCTTTGGCCAGACCCTTCATCGCTGTGCGCACAGAATAATATTCCTGATACATCGGAAACAGCTTCATTCCCAGATACAGGCCAAACCCCACCACCGCCAGCACCACCACGAACGACGTCAACGTCATACCGCTCTGCTTGCGCTTCATTGTGCTTCCTCTGGCACGCTGTGCGTGCATTTACTGGATTCCGGTCCCGATCCGCGACGGATCGAAACTCCCCTTGCAGAACCACCCTTCGCAATTGAGCCAGATCAGGAACGCCTTGCCGCGCAGATTGGCCTCCGGCAGAAAGTGTGTCTGGGTCCAGAACCGGCTGTCTTCACTATTGTCGCGATTATCCCCCATCACGAAATAGCTGGCTGCCGGCACGGTCCAGTCACCCTGCCCGGCCGGCATGTTGCGATCGACCCATTCCAGCACGGTGTGCGTGCGGCCCGGCAAATCCTCGACCAGCAACGTGGTACCGGTCATCTCGGCGCCCTTGCCCTTGCCGATGTACTCGCCCTTGACCGTGTAGCGCATCGGCTTGTCGTTGATGTACAGCGTATCGCCGTGGAAACCGATCTTGTCGCCGGGCAGGCCGACCACGCGCTTGATCCAGTTCTGATCAGGCGCATGCGGCAGCTTGAACACCACCACGTCGCCACGCTTGGGCTCGCCGGTCGGAATGAACTTGGTATTGGTGATCGGCAGACGGAAACCGTAAGCGAACTTGTTGACCAGGATGAAGTCGCCGATCAGCAGATTGGGCATCATCGAACTGGACGGAATCTTGTACGGCTCGGCCACGAAGCTGCGCAGGATCAGCACCACCGCCAACACCGGAAAGAACGCGCGCGAGTAGTCGATGATCGCCGGCTCACTGTCCAGCAGCCCGGCACGTGCGGCGCGGCGCTTGGCCAGAAACAACTTGTCCAGCAGCCAGATGAAGCCGGTGCCCAGCGTCAGTACGACCAGGGCGATTTCAAACCATTTCATTGATGTTCCTTTCGGAAAGGGAATCGAGAATCGAGAATGGGGAATCGGAACAGCAGGAGCGCTTGCGCCCTTACGATTCCCGATTCCCGATTTACCATTCCCAGCTACTTATCCATCTGCAGGACAGCCAGGAAGGCCTCCTGCGGAATCTCCACGCGGCCGACCTGCTTCATGCGCTTCTTGCCTTCTTTCTGCTTTTCCAGCAGCTTTTTCTTGCGCGAAACGTCGCCACCATAGCACTTGGCCAACACGTTCTTGCGCATCGCCTTGACCGTGGAGCGCGAGATGATCTGCGCGCCGACGGCGGCTTGAATTGCCACGTCGAACATCTGTCGCGGGATCAATTCCTTCATCTTCTCGCACAGCTCGCGGCCGCGCCGATCGGCGTAGCTGCGGTGCACGATGATGCTCAGCGCATCGACCTTGTCGCCGTTGATCAGCGTGTCCACACGTACGAACGGGCCGGCATCGAAACGCAGGAAGTGATAATCCAGCGAGGCGTAACCGCGCGAGACCGACTTGAGCTTGTCGAAGAAATCCAGCACCACTTCGGCCATCGGCAACTCGTAGCTGATCTGCACCTGGCTGCCCAGGTAGTTGATGCCGATCTGGCTGCCGCGCTTTTCTTCGCACAAGGTGATGATGTTGCCGACGTAATCCGGCGGGGTGAGGATATTGGCGCGAATGATCGGCTCGCGGATCTCTTCCACATGGTTCAACGGCGGCAGCTTGGACGGATTGTCCATCGGAATAATGCTGCCGTCGGTCTTGAGCACTTCATAGACCACGGTCGGCGCGGTCGAGATCAGATTGAGGTTGTACTCGCGCTCCAGCCGCTCCTGCACGATTTCCATGTGCAGCATGCCCAGGAAGCCGCAGCGGAAGCCGAAGCCCATCGCCTCGGAACTTTCCGGCTCGAAGCGCAGGGCGGCATCGTTCAGACGCAACTTGTCCAGCGCTTCGCGCAGGTCCGGATAATCCTCGGCATCGACCGGGAACAGGCCGGCGAACACGCGCGGCTGCATTTCCTGGAACCCGGGTAGCGCATGCGGTGCCGGGTCGGAGGCCAGGGTCAAGGTATCGCCGACCGGCGCGCCGTGCACGTCCTTGATCGAGGCGTTGATCCAGCCCACTTCGCCGGCGCCCAACGCGGGCAATTCCTTGCGCTTGGGGGTGAACACGCCGACCTTGTCGACCAGATGGGTGCGGCCGGTGGACATCACCAGGATCTTGCTGCCCGGCTTGATCTCGCCCTGCATCACGCGCACCAGCGAGACCACGCCCAGGTAGTTGTCGAACCAGGAGTCGATGATCAGCGCCTGCAGCTTGTCGGTATCGCGCGGCTTGGGCGGCGGAATGCGCTGCACGATCGCTTCCAGCACCAGATCGACGTTGAAGCCGGTCTTGGCGCTGACCGCCACCGCGTCTTCGGCATCGATGCCGATCACCGCTTCGATCTCGGCCTTGGCGCGCTCGATGTCGGCGGTGGGCAGGTCGATCTTGTTGAGCACCGGCACCACTTCCAGGCCCTGCTCCACCGCGGTGTAGCAGTTGGCGACCGATTGCGCTTCCACGCCCTGGGCTGCATCCACCACCAACAACGCGCCTTCGCACGCGGCCAGCGAGCGGCTGACTTCATAGGAGAAGTCGACATGCCCGGGGGTGTCGATAAAGTTCAGTTGGTAGACCTGCCCGTCCTTGGCCGTGTACGGCAAAGACACCGACTGCGCCTTGATCGTGATGCCACGCTCGCGCTCGATCGGGTTGGAGTCGAGCACCTGGGCTTCCATCTCGCGCGCCTGAAGGCCGCCGCACAGCTGGATGATCCGGTCGGCCAGGGTGGATTTCCCGTGGTCGACGTGGGCAATGATGGAGAAGTTGCGGATGTTCCGCATTGAATCAGAGGACATTGAGGTGGGCGCCGGCGGTGCCGTCGTCAGGGTAACGCAGCATTATCGCACGCTACGGCCCCGCAGGGCCGAGAATCGGGAATCGGAAGTGGGGAATCGGAAAAGCCAGGCGAGCTATCGCCTCGCGGAGCCGCTCTTGCCAATCCCGATTCCCGATTCTCCATTCCCTCCCTCAGCCGCCAGCCTTCAAAGCGACATAGCTGGTGGCCTTGCCGTCGGTGACCAGCAGCATGACCACATCGCCCTTCTTGACACTGGCCAGCGCGCGATTGATGTCGGCGACGCTGCCGACCTTGGTGCGACCGACACGCGCGATGATCAGGCCCGGCGACAACGGCGGCTGGGTGCTGCGCGCTGCCGCGCCAGTGACCGAGGCGATGCGCACGCCCTCGCCCGCTTCCAGGCCGAGGCGACTGCGCTCGGCGGCGGTCAGATCGGCGAGCTGCAGCCCGAGCAATTCCACACTGGCCGGTGCGCTGGGCTTGCTGTCGTCGGCAGCGGTGCGCGGTGCAGCGTTGCCGGCCGGGTTGTCCAGCGTCGCCAGCGTGACCGTCACCTTGCGCGGCTTGCCGTCGCGCAGGACATCCAGCGTGACCTTGGTGCCCGGCGCCATCAGGCCGATCATCGGCGGCAGATCGCTGGCCGCCTCGATCGGCTTGCCGTTGACGGCGGTGATCACATCGCCCACTTCGATCCCGGCCTTTGCTGCCGGGCTGCCGGCGGGAATGTCGTTGACCAGCGCGCCGCGCGTGTCCGGCAGGCCAAGGCCCTGCGCCTTGAGCGAATCGATCGGGCCGACCGCCACACCCAGCATGCCGCGACTCACATGCCCGGTGGCCTTGATCTGTTCGGCGGCACTGAAGGCCAGGTCGATCGGGATCGCAAAACTGATCCCCATGTAGCCGCCCGAGGCGGAGAAGATCTGCGAATTGATGCCGACCACTTCGCCACGCGTGTTGAGCAGCGGGCCACCGGAGTTGCCCTGATTGATCGCCACGTCGGTCTGGATGAAGGGCACGTAGCGCTGATCCGCATACGGGTTGCTGCGGCCGGTGGCACTGACGATACCGGCGGTCACCGAGTGATCCAACCCGAACGGCGAGCCGATCGCCACCACCCACTGGCCCGGCTTGAGCGGATTGGAATCGCCCAGGCGCACCGTTGGCAGGCCCTTGGCCTCGATCTTCAGCAGCGCCACGTCGAACTGCTCGTCGCTGCCGACCACCTTGGCCTTGAACTCGCGCCTGTCGGTCAGCTTGACGGTCACTTCGCTGGCGCCATCGACCACGTGGTGGTTGGTCAGCACATAGCCATCGGCCGAAATGATGAAGCCCGAGCCCATCGACTTGCCGGCAATGCCGCCATCGTCATCTCCCTGCCCTGGGCCACCCGGCCCCTGGCGCGGCCCGCCCGGCATCTGGAAATCCGGCCCGAAGAAGCGGCGGAAGAACTCCGGCATCTGCTCATCGCCCGGCATCGCGCCGCCGTCCTGCCCACCCGGCCCACCGCGCCGCTGGCGCGCCATGGCGTCCTTGCGGGTGATGGTGGTTTCGATATTGACCACGCCCGGGCCGACCTGTTCGACCAAATTGGTGAAGTCCGGCAGGCCCGCCACCAGCTGCGGCGCCGGCGTGGCGCTGCGGTTGGCGGCAATCGGTGCGGCGTCCTTGGCAGCGGGCGCGGGCTGCTGCGCGCAGGCGGCCAACGGCAGGGTCATGGCGATCAGGCCGAACATCTGGGTGCGGATGCGATGGTTCATCAGGATTGCCTCCGATGGCAGGGCGACAGGGGCCAAAGCCCCTGCCTTTGCAGGGGTCCGGCACGATAACGGAAGGGAGGACGCCGAACGGATGAAGGTTGGCGGCGGGATCAGTCTTGCGGCGGCTGCACCGGCAGCGGCCGGCTCGCTGACGGGCTGGCAATCGCTTGCGGCGCAGGCTCGAACGGATAGAACGCCGGGCCCGGGCGGCTTTGACTGAAGCTGGCATTGAGCGGACTGTCGCCAGCACCGGACAAGGCCGCGCGCGGCCAGGGCCGCGCCTGCAATGTCGTCTCGGAATGCGTGAACGGGTTCGACGGCGCGACCGGACTCACTGCCGGGGCAACCGGTGCCGGCGTGGCAGCGGCCACCATGCGGTTCGGCGTCTGCTGCTGGCGGGCAGCGACACTGCGTGCGGCCTGCTGATTGCGCGTGGCCGCACCGCGACGGGCGGAAGCCAGCGCGGCGGCAGGCACCGCTGCAGCGAGCGCGACAACCTCGTCAGGTGCGGCCGGATCCGGTGTCGCCGGCGCTTTCGGCGCAGCAGGCGGCTGCACTGCGGCGGGCATCTGCGCGGCCGAGGCGAATACCGGCACCTGGGCGGCGGGCCGCGCCGTCTCGGGCAAACGCTCGCGCGCCATGAACAAGGCGATCGCTGCGACCGATGCCGCAATCGCCGCGCCACCACCCCAGCGCCAGCGTGCTGCCGGACGCGTGGATGGCTGCGCTTGAGGTACGGGCTCTTCGGCAATAGCCGTGCGCACACGCGCTGCGAAATCCAGCGGTGCAGGCGCACTGGCTGCGCCACGCAGCACATCGCCGCACAGCTGCCAACGTTCGTGGCAACCGGCCAGCTCGTCGTCGTGGGCCAGACGGCGCAACAAGAAGCGCGACTCGTCGGCGTTCAATTCGCCATCCACCAGCGCAGACAGCTGCTGGCGATAGTGAAGCTCGAACTTGTCAGTGGTGGACATCACAGGGGTATGGCTCATACGCGGTGTCGCTCACGGGTAGCGCTTTCGGTCTCCAGCAGAGGCCGCAGCTCGATGTCGATGGCCTCGCGCGCCCGGAAGATGCGCGAGCGCACCGTTCCGATCGGGCAATCCATTTTTCGCGCGATTTCGTCGTAGCTCAGCCCATCCACCTCGCGCAGGGTGATGGCCGACCGAAGTTCTTCCGGCAGGGCTTGGACCGCACGCATCACCGTTTGTTCCAGCTCCTGTCGCATCAATTCGCGCTCCGGGGTGTCGGTGTCGCGCAAGCGTGTCGCCCCATCGAACTGCTCGGCATCGCTGATCTCGATGTCGTCGGTGGGCGGACGGCGGTTGTGCGCAACCAGATGGTTCTTGGCAGTGTTCACGGCAATGCGGTGCAACCATGTATAGAACTGCGAATCGCCGCGGAAACTGTTGATCGCGCGGTAGGCGCGCACAAACGTATCCTGGGCCACATCCTGACATTCGCTCCAATCGGCGATGTAGCGCCCGATCAACGCAACGATGCGGTGCTGGTATTTGCGCACCAGCACATCGAACGCTGCGCTCTCTCCGCGCTGCGCACGCCGGACCAGTTCCAGGTCCAGCTCCTGAGGTGTATCGACTTCGGCCATGTCGGGCCGCACTCCTGTCAGCCCACCGAAGTCGGGCAATGAGACCGCCATTGAAAAGAAAAGTTCATACCGATCCGTACGATCGTCACGCATCAGGGTAGCGGCACCGATGCGCCGCTGGCGACGCCTCGCACCAAGCGCACGCGGCCCTGTCGACAGGTATGGGTATTTGACGTGAAGGAAACAACCTCTGGATGATAACGATCTTTCCTTATATCTCCGGACGGCCAGACGCATGCTTCCAGGTTTCGACGGGCTCCGATTCAGCCATTGGCAGGCCGACCTGCGCGAGGACGGCGTGGTCGTGCTCAGCCTTGATCGCCAAGGTGCACCGGTCAACGCGTTTTCGCAGGAGGTGCTGCTCGAACTGGGCGCGCTGATCGAACGACTGGCACTGGAGCCGCCCAAGGGCGTGGTGCTGCGCTCGGGCAAGGCCAACGGCTTCATCGCCGGCGCCGACCTCAAGGAATTTCAGGAATTCGACCGCAAAGGCACCGTCAACGACGCGATCCAGCGCGGCCAGAGCGTGTTTCAGAAGCTGGCCGAACTGCCCTGCCCTACGGTCGCGGCGATCCACGGCTTCTGCATGGGCGGCGGGACCGAGATTGCGCTGGCGTGCCGTTACCGCGTGGCGTCCGACGATGGCAGCACGCGCATCGGCCTGCCGGAAACCAAGCTCGGCATCTTTCCCGGCTGGGGCGGCAGCGCCCGCTTGCCGCGTTTGATCGGTGCGCCGGCAGCGATGGATTTGATGCTGACCGGCCGTACCGTGTCGGCCAAGGCCGCGCGCGCGATGGGCCTGATCGACAAGGTCGCTGCGCCTGCGGTGCTGGTCGATGTCGCCGCCGCACTGGCGCTCACCGGCAGCAAACGCCCGTTCAAACAACGCGCCACTGCGTGGGCCACCAACACCTTGCTTGCGCGCAAGCTGCTGGCGTCACAGATGCGCAAGCAGGTCGCACGCAAGGCGCGCAAGGAGCATTACCCGGCGCCGTACGCGCTGATCAACGTGTGGGAACGTGCCGGCGGCGGCGGCATCCAGGCTCGTCTGGCCGCCGAGCGCAAGGCGGTGGTGAAACTCGCCAGCACACCGACCGCGCGCAATCTGATCCGCATCTTCTTCCTCACCGAGCGCTTGAAAGCACTGGGCGGCAAGGACGCTGGCACTGCGGCGCTGGCTCCTATCCGCCATGTACATGTGATCGGCGCCGGCGTGATGGGTGGCGATATCGCGGCCTGGGCGGCCTACAAGGGTTTCGAGGTCACGCTGCAGGATCGCGAGCAGCGCTTTATCGATACCGCGCTGACGCGCGGCGGCGAGTTGTTCGACAAGCGCGTGAAAGACGAGGCCAAGCGGCCGGCAGTGGCGGCGCGCCTGCGCGGCGATCTGGCCGGTGCGGGCGTGGCGCAGGCGGACCTGGTGATCGAAGCGATCATCGAAAATCCGCAGGCCAAGCGCGATCTGTATCAATCCATCGAGCCACAGCTCAAGCCCGATGCGTTGCTGACCACCAACACCTCGTCGATTCCGTTGACCGAGTTGCGTGGACACATCCAGCGTCCGGCGCAGTTCGCCGGCCTGCACTACTTCAATCCGGTGTCGATGATGCCGCTGGTGGAAATCGTGCAGCACGACGGCCTGGATCCGGCCAACGTCGCGCGCCTGGCCGCGTTCTGCAAGGCGCTGGACAAATTCCCGGTGCCGGTGGCCGGCACACCCGGTTTCCTGGTCAATCGCGTGCTGTTCCCGTATCTGCTCGAGGCGGCCACCGCGTATGCCGAAGGCGTGCCGGGCCCGGTGCTGGACAAGACCGCAGTGAAGTTCGGCATGCCGATGGGACCGATCGAACTGATCGATACGGTGGGGCTGGATGTTGCCGCCGGCGTGGGCGCAGAGCTCGCGCCGTTCCTGCACCTGCCGATTCCTGCGGCGCTGGCCACCGTGGAGCCAGGCAAGCGCGGCAAGAAGGACGGCCAGGGGTTGTACAAGTGGGAGAACGGGCGCGCGGTCAAACCCGAGGTCGCCAGCGGCTACGCGGTACCGGCCGATCTTGAAGACCGCTTGATCCTGCCGCTGCTCAACGAAGCGGTCGCCTGCCTGCACGACGGCGTAGTGGCCGATGCGGATCTGCTCGATGCGGGCGTTATCTTTGGCACCGGCTTTGCCCCGTTCCGCGGCGGCCCGATCCAGCACATCCGCAGTGTCGGCGCCGACGCGCTACTGGAACGTTTGCAGGCACTGCATGCGCGTTACGGCGATCGTTTTGCGCCGCGCCCAGGTTGGGAGTCGCCGTTGTTGCGTGAAGCGGTGGCGTGAGATGTTGAGGGTGTCTGTTGCTGCAATCAGACGCTCAATCGAGAAGCAATTGGCGAATGAGATGATCTGAACATCGTTGCGCAGCAAGCCATCGACAGAGACGTTGCAAGCAACCAACAACAACGGCGAGCCAAGGCTCGCCGTTGTTGTTTACACAGTTGCAAATTGACTCAGAAACGCAGGCCCACACTGGTGAAGACGTAGCGGCCAGCCTGGTCGTAGCCGCCGAGCGAGTTGCCGTTGTAGGTCAAGCTGCCACCCACCAGTGGCGGCTCCTTGTCTGCGATGTTGTTGACGCCCAGCGTCCAGGTCACGTAATCGCCCAACTGCATCGAACCGGAAAGGTCGAAATAGTTGTAGGCAGAGACCTTGTTGTCCTGATTGACCAGGCGCACGTCGGTGGTCCCCGGCGTGCCGTCGGTGTTCTGGTAGTCCAGCTCACCGATATAGCGCCAGCGCAGACTGACGGTGTAGCGATCGAAGTTGTAGCGCGTGCTCAGCACATGCCGCCACTCGGCACTGTTGCACGCTACGTTGACCACGCCCGCGCAGTCGTAGGTCACTTCCTGCACACCCGGAACCGGCTCGTATTCCTGCTTGAGGGCATAGCTACCCATCATCGAGGCGGTCAGGCGGCCCGGGCCGACACTCCATGCATACGACGCAGTCAGATCGATACCCTGGAAGTGCAATGAGCCGAAATTGTCCTGGGAATTGAAGATCAGACCGGAGATGTCCGCATCGCTGCCGCGGAACAGATCGCCTGTCGTGGCATTGCGGCGGACGCGGCTGCAGATATCCGCATTGCCGGTCACACCGCAGGCGGTCAGGATGTTGGATGAACCGATCGAACGGATCGCATCGTCGATCTTGATGTCGTAGTAATCCACGCTCAGATCGAGCCCCTTGATCGGGCTGGCAGCAAAGCCGACGGTCCAGGTGTTGGCCGTTTCCGGCTGCAGTGAAGCATTACCGCCGCCGATTTCGTTGTACTGACCCGCCGGGTTTGCTGCAACGCGGCCGTACTGCGCCGCCGTCACGCCAGTGTTGGCGCACTGGGCCTGGGTAAATGTCGGATTGGCGCCAGCGCAGGGGTCGCTCCCGTTCCACAAATTGATTGTATTTTCGTTGTACAGCTCGGTGACGTTCGGAGCGCGGATCGCACGGTTCCAGCCTGCACGCAGGTGGTATTTGCCATCGACAAACGTCGCACCCAGACCGGCCTTGTAAGTGCTGACGCCCCCGGAGATGTCGTAGTCCGAGTAGCGATAGCCAAGCTGCATGTCGAGGTTGTCCAGGCTACCTGCCTTCGCCAACAACGGCACCGCACCTTCCAGAAACAGTTCCTTGACGCTGATGTCGCCGGACACGTTGGAGGTGGGACCACCCAGACCGGTGAAGTTGCCGGTCTGCATATTGCTGTCGGCCACCCGCTTGAAGGTCTCGGTGCGGGTTTCCACACCACCGACCACGCTGATCGGGTTATCGCCGGCCCACGGCAGGCTATAGCCAAAGTTGCCGGTCACGTAGGCGTTGAACACGCGCATCGAGGTTTCGTAATTGACGATACCCACGCCCTGCAGGGCTTCTGCCTCGGCTGCGGTGACGCTATCGTTCCACACGCTGTACGGAACGCAGCCGTCGAACGAGCCGGGCTGGCAGCCCAACAGTGCATCACGCACGCGGGTGGTCACGAAGTCGTTGATGTTCTCGGACTTGGTGGTGCTGCGGTTGTAGGTAAACGATGCGTCGTAGGACCAGTTGTCGTTGATATCGCCCTGCGCACCGCTGGTGATGCTGAAACTGTTGCTGTCCGAATTGGTGATACGCGGGCCACCTTCGACGTTGCGCTTGGCAACGTACACGGTGAACTCGTCATCGGTGATGCCGACATCGTTACACAGGCTGCCAAGCACCGAAGTGCCGCAATTGACATTGAGATCGGTAAAGAACGCACCCGATGGCGCAATCTGCGTCGAACTCTTGCGGTTGACGAACAAGGTTTCGAGGTAGGGCTTGAAGTGCTCGTTCACTTCGTACTTGAAGCTGCTGCCGGCGGTATAGCGCGTATCCGGGCGCTGGTAGTAATTCACCGGCGCAAAGTTGTAGAGATTCGGAGACGCCACCTGCGACCAGGTGCCGCCTGCGGAAGGCTGCACGTAGAACGCACCCGCAGACGGCGCGACGACGTAGAAGTTTGCCGGGTCGGCGGTGGCCGAACCACCGCAAGCGGTACCACGGTTGCTCAATGCGCACGCAGAGTAGTCGCGCTGCCCCTGCAGCAATGGATCGTTCTCGCGCCAGGTCGCCCATGCGGTGGCGTGACCGGATTCGCCGAAGCTGCCGCCGATGGCAAGGTCCACGTTACGGGAGATACCGTCGAAGCCGGAATTGCCGGTCGGATAATCGTATCCCGCATCATCCATCAGGCCGCGCATCAGCTTGTTGCCATTGTCGTGCTGGTAGGCGTTGTAGCCCATGTCGACGCTGACACCTTCGAACTCGTCGTCCAGCACGAAGTTGACCACACCGGCGACGGCATCCGAGCCGTACACCGCAGAGGCGCCACCGGTCAGGATGTCCACACGGCGCACCAATGACGCGGGAATGATGCTGATATCCGGGCTTTCGCCGATGCCCTTGGGAATGCGCCTGCCATTGACCAGGGTCAAGGTGCGCTGCGCACCGAGGCCGCGCAGATCGACCGTTGCATAGCCGGCCGACCCATTGTTGGCGAAGTTATCGAAGGTGGCAGCGAGTTGCGGATATTGATTGATCAGATCTTCGACCTTGGTCGAGCCGGAGTATTGGAATTCTTCCTTGTTGATTTCTGCCACCGGACTGGAGGCAGTCATTGTCTGGCTCTTGATGCGCGTGCCGGTGACATTGACCGTGTCCAGGCTCTTGGCATCCAACGACGGCTGCTCCTGTGCCATGACGGTTCCCGACAAGGCCAGCGCAGCAGCGCCAACCGTGAGCGATACCCTGATGGCATCGCGCAACTTGGTGGTCTTCAATCTCATCTTTCTCTCCGAAAGTCCGAACGGGGGAAAGCAGCGCAATGCGTCGGCATCTGAAGTGATGCGAGCGCGGATCGACTGCGACATCGTTGGCGAACGCATTCAAATTGCACAGCCAAACTGGCAAACGGCCGGGCGAAGAGCGCTCCGAAAAACGTTGCCAACCCGATGTTAAGACGATGTTGACGAAAGTTAAAGCGCCATTCAGAAATGCTCTGAATAGGTGCGTTGAAGCCCCAAAAGAGTGCGCCCGTCACGGAAAAACTGCCTTGATGCACCTCCACGACCTGTAGAGGCTGGTCTCCGCAATCACGGTTTTGTCTATCCCACACAAGCTAGAGCTCGCTTGCGAGTGCCAGTTGGGCTTGTTGGTAATTGAGAGCGAATCCCGAAAATCTGAAACTCAAGACACGCTCACACCCGCCGCTTGAAGCCGCTTCATTAACGGAGCGAGCTCATTCAAATGCCGCCGAGAACTGTGCACCGACCGTTGATGGACCTCGCCACGCACCTGCGCAGCGCTGGCAGTGACAAACGCCACGTCCTTAAATTCGGACGTATTTTCATTCGATGAAAGTCCGCACCACGTCAGCACCCGCGTGATCTGATGCTCGGTATCACGCACCAGATCTTCGTAATGCACATCGAGAATTTTCTCGGGCAGTACCGTGTGCCAGTGGCGCATGGTCTGCTGGTACGCGAGGTAATAGTCGCCAAGCTCATCGAGCGCGTATGAAAACGGATACGCGTTATAGAACAGGGTCTTGTACATTGCATAGCACGTGTCCAGCGGATCGCGCACCAGATGGATGATGCGCGCTCGCGGCAGCGCGGTCGCAATCATGCCGCAGTAAAGGTAATTGACCGGCATTTTGTCGATGAGTACCGGATGGTCATGCACCACTTCGCGAGCGCCGCGCAGATACTCTTTGCCGACTGCTGCGAAATCGATCTTCAGCGATGCCTGCGCCGCTGTCAGGCCGGGATTGCTCGCCATCACGCCAGAGGTGGCGCTTCCAAGAACTGCTCCGAAATCCATCAATTCGCCTGCAGAGCGCGCGCCGCCGCGTTGTATGAGCAGTCGTTCCAACAAGGTGGTGCCTGACCGCGGCAGGCCGACGATGAAGATCACACCCTCACCGTCGTGACCCGGCCGCAACGTGCGTAGGGCATCCGCAGCATAGGCTTGGCGCACCGCAGCGATATGCGCACACTCGGCGGTCACGTCGTACTGCAAGGTCTTGCGCTTGCATGCCGCTGCTGCCGTCAACGTTTCGAAGGACTGTGCATGTTGCCCAAGATCTTCCAGTTCCTTGGCCAAGGCGTACAGGCCTGCGGCCCTGGCAGATGGCTCCGATAGCGTGGTTGCCAGCCGGTGACGCAGATCGTCCAGATGGTTGTGCTGCCCGGTCTGCCGCCGGAGCGTGGCGCGCAGGTACAGCGCATCGCCAGCATTTGGGGCCAGTTGCAACAGCCGCTCCACGGTGACCTCGGCGGCATCGAATTCGCCACCGAAGAACTGCATGGTCGCCAGGTCGTACAGCAAGGAGGGCTGGTCCCCCAGCAGCGTCAGCGCATGCTGATACGCGTCACGGGCTGCGGCCACGTCCTGGCAGCCACTGTACAGCGCGCCGATCCGCCACCACGCGTTGCCATCCGCTGCTGCCAGCGCCTGCGCTTGACGCGCGACCAACGTCGCCTCACGGCGACGGCGCAGCTGTATCAGCAGGCTGGCATATTTGATCAATAAGGGAAGTGGCGACGATGCCACCGCTGCAGCGTTGGCGATGCACTCGGCTGCAGCGTGTGGATCACCGTTGGCCAACCGGGCTTCGCTTGCGAATTCGAGCAGGTGCGCGTTGTCAGGCTGGTCTGCGCAGGCGCGATCGGCCAGAGCAATTGCGTCGGCATAACGGCCTTGACGCAGCAATTGATATCCGTCGCGCAAGAGGGCGCGCAGTTGTGTCTCAGTCAATCCATTCTCCCTGTTTGGTGCACTGTGGCCGGTCATCCGGCTAGTCGATACGACGCGCGCGCAGCGTCACGCCGGCAGCGGTCACCAGCATGTAACTGCCCATTGCCGCCTTGCGAAGCACTATCACATCACCTTCGGCCAAATGGCCGCGGCTGCTTGCTTCTGTCAATGCCCAGCGCTGGTGCGTATCAAGAGACACCGTGCGGGTGCCATCTGCCTGATAGGTCACTGCAAGCACCGTTGCGCTCAGTTGTGCAGGCGACGACCGTCTCGCCACAGCAGCAGCAGATACTTTATCTGCGCTATGGCCAAACTCGCGCACGCCCCTGCTGGCCTCTACGGCCCGCACGGCCTGCGCTGGCGGGAAGCTGGCGTCATAACAGGCCAGCCGCGGCAATGGCTCGAGTACCGACGCGCATCGATGCGTTGGAGCCTCCTGAGCCACCACAGCCCATGTGCAGCACATGATTGCCAGCCCATACAATCTCCGCTTGTGCATTTGCGCATCTTCAATCATCGATTGCGCCTGAGCATACAAGGCAACCGGACGGCGGTGGAGAGACAGGCCGGCACTGTTTTGCCTGGCATCGATTGAACAGGCTGCGAGCGCCATCTAAGCTGCGGGTCTGAACTGACGCACCGCCGCCCGGGAATACGCCTTGAACATGTCGTTGCAGCAGGCCGCACAACTACTGCAGCAGGGCCAGTTGCAGCAGGCGATCGTGGCGTATCAGCGCGTGCTGCAGACACAGCCGCGCTCGGCCGATGCCTGGTACAACCTGGGATACTTGTTGCGCCGGACCGGCAACGCCTCCGGTGCGCTGGACGCTTATGCGCAGGCATTGCTCTGTGGCGCGACATCGCCCGAGCAGATCCACCTCAATCGCGCCGCACTTTACAGCGACCATCTCCATCAGGAGGCGGCGGCGTTGCGCGAACTCGACCTGGCGCTGCGCTGCCGGCCCGACTACGCTCCGGCGCTGCTCAATCTGGGCAATCTGCACGAGGAACTGGGCGCACGCGATCAGGCGATTACAGCCTATTGCCGACTTGTCGCTCTTGTCGATACCGACGCCGCTACGCACGCGCTGCAACTGCAAGCCACTGCACGCCTGCTGCATCTGGAGCCGCCTACCCACGCCGAGGACGTTCGCCTGCTCACCCTCGGGCAGGCAGTCTCGGCACCCAACCAGGATCCGGAGCTTGTCGCCAGCTTGCTGCATGCGCTGGCCCACGCCTACGACCGTCTCGGTCTGCACGCACGCGCATTCGACGCAGCAAGCGCTGGCAATCGTCATGCTCATGCACAGGCAAGGCGCTACGACCCGCTCCGGACACAACAGCATTTCGACCACATCGCGAAGGTATTTGCCGCAGCCGGTGACGCGACCACCCCGCTGCCGCAGGTTGCTGAGCACGACACGGTGTCTCCGATATTTATCTGCGGCATGTTCCGCTCCGGCTCCACCTTGATCGAACAGGCCTTATCGCGCCATCCCTGCATTGCTGCGGGCGGTGAACTGGATGCGCTGCCACGGCTGGTTGCACAGTCGCTGTCGCCGTTTCCGCAAGCCGCACATGCGCTGCCCGCTCAAACCCTGGCGCAGTTGGCAACACGCTATCGGCAACGTGTGGCAGCTGCCGTTCCCGAGCAGGCACGCCTGCGCTATATCACCGACAAGCGACCGGATAATTTCCAGCTGATCGGTTTGATCAAGCAGCTGTTTCCTGCCGCCAGGATCGTGCACACGCGTCGCCATCCACTGGACAACGGGCTGTCGATCTTTATGCAGCAGCTCAATCCGCACGGGTTTGGCTATGCGGGTCGGCTGGAGAATATCGGCCATTTCTATGCGCACTATCAACGGTTGATGGAGCACTGGCTGTCGCTGTATCCAGACAGCATCCACACCTTCGACTATGACGCATTCGTCGCCGCGCCAGAACCGACCTTGCGCGCATTGCTGGACTTTCTGCAGTTGCCGTGGGAACCGGACTGCCTGGACTTTCACCTTGCAGGTGGCGCAGTGAGAACCGCCAGCTACTGGCAGGTGCGTCGCCCCTTGCATGCGGATGCGTCTGGACGCTGGCGACACTACGCTGCGCAACTTTCTCCTTTGCGCGCCGCGCTTGCCCAAGCCGGCATGACGCTTGCCGATTGAACCTAGCTGTCTTCAACCAGCGCGGTGGCGCGCGATGGCGGTCTCCATGGCATTGACCATGCTGCGCTCTTCCTGGGTCAGCAGCGGGTTCCAGATATCGAAGATCAGTACCACGCGCACCCGAGAACTCTCGTTGCGCGCCTCATGCTCGATCGAGTCGTCGAACACCAGCACCTTGCCGACCTCCCAGCGCCGCCAGTCATAACCCACGCGAAAACTGCAGCCCTCCGGCACGATCAACGGCAGATGCGCCATCAGACGCGCATTGGTTTCGCCATGGTGCGGCGGAATGACGGTCTGCGGCGCCAGCACCGAAAACATCGCGTTGGGACACACGCCGTCGATCTGCGCGGCGTCGACCAATGACAATGCGGCTGCAGTGGCGGGACACCGCACGAGATGCTCCTGCACCGGCTTGCCATGGGCCCAGAGCGGATAGGAACTCCACGCAGGCGAATGATTGAGGTCTTTCCATTGATTGACCGGCTGATCAGGCGCGTAGGCGATATAAGGGGCGAATCCGCGTTGATCGTCGTGCATCACCGCATGCAACTCCTGTGCGATTGCGTCGGTCTGGTCCTGCACCACATCGATCCACGGTAAGGCTTCCGTTGCATGAAACGGCAAGGCCGGCAATCGCGGCACATACAGGCGGTTGGATTGGGAATGGAAGGGGCGACTGCGCCCGCAGGCGATCGCTGCGGCCTCGTCCCAGCGTCCCTGTAGCGCTGCATCCACCGCTGCACTTGGGCTCGCAAGCAAGGTCCGCAACTGCGTTTCCAGTTCCAGCGTGTCCTGTTCCACCGCTTGCTTGGCAAGGGCTAGCTTGCGACGTAACACCGCCGGCCATTGCGGTTCTGGCGGTGCCACTTTCAAAGCATCGCGATAGACCGCGGCGGCTGCACGTGGGCGACCGCGCGCTTCCAAAAACGCCGCCTTGGCCAGCAGGCCGGGCAGGAAGTAGGCATCCAGCGCCAAGGCGGTACTGATGGCCTGCCACTCGCCATCCAGGTCGCCCTGCGCCTGCTTCACCACCGCAATGGTCAGCACGATCATCGGGTCGCCTGGGCTGCTTGCGCGTGCGCCGCTCAGATACTCCAACGCTGCCGTTGTGTCGCCCCGCTGATAGGCGTGCACGCCCAGGCTATACAAGGCTTGCGGATGCGCAGGCGCCAGTTGACGCACCTGTGCCCATAACTGCTCGGCCTGTTGCCATTGCCCCGCCGACGCCGCTGCACCTGCCTCGGCGATCAGCGCGGCGATCTGTTCGTTGGTCTGTTCGATCTGTACCGCCATGACACCCGCAGCCTGTCAGCCTTCCCCGGCTCGATCATACGGCTTGAGCGGCATCGCAACAGCCAGGCTGCTACGTAGCACGTTGCCTGTGCGCGACCTGCACACGCTGCTGTGAGCGACGACCTGCCAGCGGCACCGCTTCAGGATGCTTATGCCCCGCAACAACGCATCAGTGCGAGTGGCCGCTGTGAGAGTGCGCGTGCCCCTGGTGTTCGTGCTCCGCAGCCTCTTTCGACGCGCTTGGCGTCCCGCACGGCTCGGTGCCGCAGTCGCCGCTTTCCACCTGCAGAGTGACGTGAGTGATCTCGAAGCGCTCGTGCAGGAGTTCACCGAGCGCCTCGCGCAGGCGGTCGCGGTCGGTGGTTTCGCTGACCACCACGTGTGCAGTGAGTGCGGGAGTGCTGGAGGCCAGCGCCCAGACGTGCAGGTCGTGGACATCTTCGACGCCGGGATAACTGCTCAGCGCTTGCTGTACCTGGGGCAGATCGATGCCTTTCGGCACGCCTTCCAGCAATACATTGATCGCTTCGCGCAGCAGCACCCAGGTGCGCGGCAGCACCCACAGGCCGATCAGCACGGCCAGCACCGGGTCGATCCACTGCCAGCCGGTCCAGCGGATCAGCAGCGCGCCGATGATCACCGCCACCGAGCCGAGCATGTCGCTCCAGACTTCCAGATAGGCACCCTTGACGTTGAGGCTCTCGCCGCTGCCGGCGTGCAGCAGCTTCATCGCGATCAGATTGATCACCAGGCCGAAGCCGGCGATCAGCAGCATGCCGCTGGAGGAAATATCCTGCGGTGCGCGGAAGCGTTGCGCGGCTTCCCACAGGATGTAGGCGCCGACTGCGAACAACAGCGCGCCATTGGCCAGCGCACCGAGCGCCTCCAGACGCACATAGCCATAGGTGCGACGCGCGTCGGCAGGGCGTCGGCTCAACCGCACCGCGACCAGCGCGATCATCAGGCCGACGGTGTCTGTGGCCATATGCGCGGCGTCGGACAGCAGCGCCAGGCTGTTGGTGATGAACGCGCCGATGACCTCCGCCAACAGGAAGGTGGCGGTCAGTGCGAGCGCCCACCACAACGGCTTCTCGTGGCGGATCTCGCTAGGTGCGTGGTTGTGGTCGTGTCCCATGGATGCGGTGGCCTCGTGCGATCCGCGCACCTTAGGCGCACGCGATGGCGGAGACTATTACACCTGGGCGTGATGACATCACATCACGTGGGCGCGGTGATGTGCCTTATTGCCCACAGGCCGGGTGGCAACTTGGAGCGGCTAACAAAAGTTCTCGAACGCCGCAGCGATGGCGGCAACGTGCTGGCCACACTGCCTTCGTTGGTGAGTGGAGTGATGTCGGCAGTGGCAGTGACATTGCTCGGATCGAGAGGAGCCGATCAGACCGCACATCATCGGACGGCCGCACTGCTTGCCCTGCTTGCAACCATGCACACCGACACTCTCGACTGGTCCTTGCCCGCTCACCGTCGCGGGACCTTACGCGGCATGGATGCCGCGTAAGAGCTTACATGGACGTACTTGCAGCGTGTCCCGCGATGGTGGGCGGGCAAGGGCCCTGCAGACAAGCCACAGATCAGCCGCTCTGCCTTACGGCGTGTCCCGCGACGCTGGGCGGGCAAGGGCCTCGCAGCCAAGCCACAGATCAGCCGCTCTGCCTTGCGGCGTGTCCCGCGATGATGGCCGGGCAAGGGCCTCGCAGCCAAGCCACAGATCAGCCGCTCTGCCTTTCGGCGTGTACCGCGATGGTGGCCGGGCAAGGGCCTCGCAGCCAAGCCGCAAATCATCCGCTCTGCACCCGACGCATACCCGTTCAATCACCTATCAAAACGGATGCGAGTTACATCAAGACGGATGCGAGTTACAACGCCGGCGACGCCCACCTGGTGGTGGGCGTAGTAGCTCTATTAGCCACTCTCAAACCTTGGCCACCAGCTTGATCACGCTGGAAAAATCCAGCGCACCGTTACCGGCCTGGCTGTTCATCGCGTAAAGATTGCGCGCCAGCTCGCCGAGCGGAATCGACACGCCCGCCTGCACTGCGGATTCGGCGACCAACCCCAGATCCTTGAGCATCAGGTCGTTACCGAAACCGCCGCTGTAGCCGCGCGAAGCCGGTGCGTTGGGCAACACGCCCGGCCAGGGATTGCAGACTTCGGTGGCCCAGCTGCGCCCGGTGCTGACCGCCATCATCTGCGACAGCACCGCCGGGTCCAGCCCTTGCGCGACACCGAGCGCAAGTGCCTCGCCGGTGGCCGCCATGATCACGCCCAGCGCCATGTTGTTGCACAGTTTGGCGACCTGGCCGGCGCCGCTGTCGCCAACGTGGAAGATGTTCTTGCCCATTGCCTGCAGCACTGGGCGGGCGCGCTCAAGCGTCTCGGCTGCACCGCCGACGATGAAGGTCAGCGTGCCGGCCGCCGCGCCCGCGGTACCGCCAGAAACCGGCGCGTCCAGCATCGCCAGGCCACGCGCCTGCGCTGCGGCGGCGACCTTGCGCGCGGTGACCGGTGCGATAGTGCTGCAGTCGATCACCAAGGCACCTTCGGGAATTTGCGCCAGAATGCCGGCCTCCCCGAAGTACAGTCCTTCGACATGGCGACTGGCCGGCAGCATCGAGATCACGATCTCGGCATCGGCCAAGGTGTCGTGCGCCGAGCCGGCGGCATGCGCGCCGGCTGCGGCGGCGGCGTCCAGTGCGGCGGGCACCAGATCGAAGACGCGTAGCTGGTGCCCGGCCTTGATCAGGTTGGCAGCCATCGGCCCGCCCATATTGCCCAGGCCGATAAAGGCGATCTTGCTCATGGTGTCGGTTTCCAGGTTAGAACGATCATCAATAGTTAGTGCGGTCATGGATTGGCGGCTGGATCGCAAGGCGGCTGTCGCAAACTTCAGGCTTGCCGGTGCCAATGCGAACCTTGCGATTCCCCCGCCGCGTGCGCGTTGCGCTAGCCATCAACCGCATTTGCCAGCCACTCAGCGTTCACCGACTTCACGTACAGCAAGATCGGCAAGCGGGTGCTCTGCGGCTGGCCAGGGCGATTGAAAGAATGCAGCAGCCCACTGCGTATCCGCTTCTTCCAGCGAGGCCGGTTGCCATTGCGGCTGGCGGTCCTTGTCGATCAGCAGCGCGCGGATGCCTTCGGCAAAGTCGCCATGTGCGGCGACATGGAGCGCCGCCACGTATTCGGTGCGGAAGGTGTCGGCCAGGGTGCTTGTAGCCGGATGACGTTGCAGCTCCCAGGCCAGTCGCGCGGAACTGGGCGCGCCAGCTGCGAGCGTTGCGCGTGCGGCTTGCAGCCAGGCGTCTTCGCTTTGCAGTGCCAGGATCGTAGCGACCACCTCTTCCAGCGTGTCGCCCGCCACCAGTTGTTTGATCAAGGCCGCATGCACTTGCAAGGGGCCGGGCTCCAGAGCTTGCGCAATGCCGTGCAAAAACGCACTGAGTTGGCCGCGGTCGTCCGGCACATTGCCCGTCCAGGCGTGCGCGCTCAAAGCATCCAGCACGGCGGCATATTGCGCATGTTCCAGACGCACATCCGCCAGACCCGCGTAGATGGCGTCGCTGGCATTGAGCGGTGCGCCGGTCAATGCGAGAAACAGGCCGGCGCCGTGCGGCACGCGGCGCAACAACCAACTGCCACCGACATCGGGAAACAAGCCGACGCTGATCTCCGGCATCGCCAGACGCGAGCGCTCGGTGACCACGCGATGGCTGGCGCCGGACATCAGGCCGATGCCGCCGCCCATGACGATACCGTGGCCCCAACACAGCAGCGGCTTGGGATAGGTATGGATGCGATGATCGAGCCGATATTCTTCTTCGAAGAACGCAGCGGCGTGCGCATTGCCTTGCGGTTGCCCGATGCGTTCCTGCGCATCCGGCACCGCATCGCGATGCGCGCGCATGCTCTGATACAGACCATGCAGATCACCGCCAGCGCAAAACGCTTTCTCGCCGACGCCACGCAACACCACACAGGCGATCTGCGCATCGTCGGCCCAGAGGCGCAGCTGCGCATCCAGCAGGCGCGTCATCTGCAACGACAAGCCATTGAGCGTCTTGGGCGAATTCAGGGTGGCGATGCCGATGCGATGCCCGTCCGCGCAATCGCGTTGCTCGAACAGCACCGGTGCCTCTTCAGTTGCGTTGACATCCACCATCAGCCATTGCTCCACTGCGGCGTGCGCTTCTCGAGGAATGCCGCGACGCCCTCGGCCTGATCGGCTTGCTCGAACAGGTCGACAAAGGCCTCGCGCTCGGCAACCAAGGCCGCAGCGTGCGTGCCATGGCGGGTGGATTGCACCAGGCGTTTGCAGGCCGCCACGCTCACCGGGCTCTGCTTGCCGGCACGCTGCGCCCATGCAACTGCCAGCGCGCGCGATTCGCCCTTGCCCACCACCTCTTCCACCAGGCCAATTCGGTGCGCGGTGGCGGCATCGATACGCTCGCCCAGCAGGATCATGCGCTTGGCCCAGCCCTCGCCGACCAGGCGCGGCAGGTTCTGGGTGCCACCCGCGCACGGCAGCAAACCGACGCTGGCTTCCGGCAGCGCCAGATGTGCCTGCTGCTCGGCAATGCGCAGGTCGCAGGCCAGCGCGCATTCCAGGCCGCCGCCCATGGCATAGCCGTTGATGGCGGCAATCGACACGCCACGGAAGGCGCTCAAGGCCTCGAACGCTTCGCCGAAGCGACGCGCGGCCTCGCGTGCAGCGGCCTTGTCGCCATCGGCAAACTGCTTGAGGTCGGCGCCGGCACTGAAGAACTTCTCGCCCTCGCCAGTGATCACCAAGGCGTAGATGCTGCGGTCGGCATCCAGCGCGTGTACCAGATCGCGTAGGGCTGCAAGGCTGTGCACGGTCCAGGTATTGGCCGGCGGGTTGCTCAACGTGACGATGGCCACATGCCCATCGCGCTCGACCTGCAGCCCGCTATGCACGCGTCCTTCCCAAGCACTCATCGCAGCTCCTCCTCGCCGTTGAGCAGATGGCGCGCGATGATCATGCGCATCACCTCGTTGGTGCCTTCCAGAATGCGATGCACGCGGCTGTCGCGCAGCAAGCGCTCGATCGGGTACTCGCGGATATAGCCGTAGCCACCGTGGATCTGCAAGGCGTCGTCGCAGATCGCAAAGCCGGCATCGGTGGCAAAGCGCTTGGCCATCGCGCACCACACGGTGGCATCGTGACTGCCGGCATCGAGCTTGCGCGCCGCGGTGTGCACCATCTGCCGCGCTGCCACCAACTGCGTGGCCATATCGGCCAGCTTGAACTGCAGTGCCTGGAAATCGGCCAGTTTCTTGCCGAACTGACGGCGCTCGCCCATGTAGCGCCGCGCCGCGTCCAGTGCGCCTTGCGCCGCACCCAGCGAACACGCCGCGATATTGATGCGGCCACCGTCGAGCGCCTTCATCGCCATCTTGAAGCCCTCGCCTTCCTTGCCAAGCAGATTGTCGGCTGGGATGCGCACGTTCTCGAAGCTCACACCGCGCGTGGGCTGGCTGTTCCAACCCATCTTCTCTTCCTTGCGGCCGTAGCCGATGCCCGGCGCATCGGCAGGCACCACGAAGGCACTGATGCCGCGAGCGCCGTCTTCGCCGGTGCGGGCCATCACCACCAGCACATCGGTGGCACCGGCGCCGGAAATGAAGGCCTTGCTGCCGTTGAGCACGTAGCTGTCGCCGTCGCGCTGTGCGCGTGTCTTGAGCGATGCCGCATCCGAGCCGGCACCAGGCTCGGTCAGGCAATACGAGCCCAGCTTGGTACCGCTGGTCATCGCCTCGCCCCACTGCGCGCGCACCGTGTCGTTGCCGTAACTGGCGATCAACCAGGTGGCCATGTTGTGGATACTGATGAAGGCCGAGGTGGACGGATCGACCGTGGCGAGTTCTTCGAACACCACAGCCGCATCGAGCCGGCGCATGCCCAGGCCGCCCACGCCTTCATCGGTATAAAGCCCGCAAAATCCCAGCTCCGCCGCCTTGGCGATCGCCTCGCGCGGAAAGTAGCTTTCCGCATCCCAGCGCGCGGCGTGCGGTGCGAGCTCCTTGTCGGCGAAGTCGCGCGCGGCGGCGCGGAAGGCCTCCTGCTCGTCGTTCAAATCGGCCGCGTTGGGGTGTAGCTGGATGGCTGCATTCATGGCGATCGGATCACTTGAGAGAGATGGTGGTATTGACGCCATGGCCCAGCGTCTGGTCGTCGAACCAGCGCGCGGTGACGGTTTTGGTCTGGGTGTAGAACATCACCACCTGCTTGCCGTACGGGCCCAGGTCGCCGAGCTTGGAGGCACGCGAGCCGGTGAACGAGAACAGCGGCACCGGCACCGGAATCGGCACATTGATGCCGACCTGGCCCACGTCGATGTCTTCCTGGAAACGGCGCGCGGCAGCACCGGACTGAGTGAACAACGCGGTGCCGTTGCCGTTGGGATTGGCGTTGACCAGCGCAATCGCGTCGTCCAGCGTGTCTGCGCCCAGGATCACCAGCACGGGGCCGAAGATTTCTTCGTCGTAGATGCGCATGCCCGGCGTGACGCCGGAGAAGATCGTCGGGCCGACGAAATTGCCTTGTTCGAACCCAGGTACGGTCGGCGCTCGACCATCCAGTTCCAGCGTGGCGCCCTGCTCCACACCGGAGGCGATCAGGCTCTCCACACGCTCGCGTGCGGCGCAGGAAATCAGCGGGCCCACGTCGGTGCCCTGCGCATTGCCCGCACCCAGCTTCAAGGCCTTGGCCTTGGCAACCAGCGCCGGAATCCATTGCTGCGCCTCGCCCACCAGCACCAGGGTGGATGCCGCCATGCAACGCTGGCCCGCGGCACCAAAAGCGGCACCAACCATCGCGTTGAGGGTCTGTTCCTGATTGGCGTCCGGCAGCACCACGGCGTGATTCTTGGCGCCCATCATGCATTGCACGCGCTTGCCGGCCAGCGATGCGCGCCGGTAGACGTGCGTGCCCACCTTGGTCGAGCCGACGAACGACAGCGCCTTGATCTCGGGGTGGTCGCACAGCGCGTTGACCACCTCTTCGCCGCCGTGCACCACGTTGAGCACGCCCTTGGGAATGCCGGCTTTCAGCGCAAGCTCCACCAGCCGCATGGTCACCATCGGATCCTGCTCGGAGGGCTTGAGCACGAAGGTGTTGCCGGTGGCGATGGCCATCGGAAACATCCACAGCGGAATCATCGCCGGGAAGTTGAACGGGGTGATGCCGGCGCACACGCCCAGCGGCTGCAACAGGCTGTAGGTGTCCACGCCGTTGGCGACGTTGTTGGCCAGCTCGCCCAGCTGCAGATTGCCGATCGCCGCGGCGTGCTCCACCACCTCCAGCCCGCGGAACACATCGCCTTCGGCATCGGCCAGGGTCTTGCCCTGCTCGGCGCTCAGCAGCGCGGCCAGCTCGGGCATGTGTTCGCGGATCAGTTGCTGGTATTTGAGGAAGACACGCGCGCGGGTGCCGATGGGCGTCTTGCGCCAGCTGACAAAGGCACGGCTGGCGGCGGCCACTGCGGCGTCGACTTCGGCCGTGGTGGCGAACGGCACCTGCGCCAGCACCGACTGGTCGGCCGGGTTGACCACGTCCTGCCAGTGCGAACTGTCGGAAACCACAAATTCGCCATCGATCAATAGGGACACGCGGGGGACGGATTCGCTCATTGCAGGTTCGCTCGCAGAAGGGTCGATGCAGATGCTTCGCATTGTTCGCACCCCTCGCTGGCATTCCCAGCCGCCAATTGCTTAATCGCGCTAAGCTGGCGGCATAATTTTGCGAATCTTGCGAATGCCACACACGCAGCCACCTCTGCGCCACCAGCTCGGCCTGCGCCTGCAGCGGCTGCGCCAGCGCCACGGCCTGACCCAGGCCGAACTGGCGCGCCGGCTGGCGTTGTCGCCGAGCTATCTCAACCAGATCGAGCGCAACCAGCGCCCGTTGACGCTGGCGATCCAGCAGCGGCTCAAGGCCACCCTGGGCGACCTCGAAGGCCTGCTGGACCTGGACGACCCCGCCGCGCTGGTGGAACCCTTGGACGAATCGCTGCGCAGCCTGGGCCACAGCCTGTCGGCCGCCGAGCTGCGCGTGCTCACCGGTAATCTGCCGCAGGTGGCGCAGGCACTGCTGGATCTGCACCGCGCCCATCGGCATCTGCTCGAGCGCAATGCCGCACTGGAACTGCAGATCGGTGCCGACCACGCCGCACTGCCCTCGCTGTCGCCCGGCGAGCAGGTGCGCGATTACTTCAATCGCGCGCACAACTACCTGCCCGAACTGGATGAGCGCGCCGAAGCGCTGTATGCCGAACTCGGGCTGACCCCGGACAACCTTGCGCTGCGGCTGCGCCAACGCCTGGCCGATCGCCATGGCTTATTGGTGCAGGACGCCACCGACCTGCTCAGCGACAAACGCAGCGTGGATACGCAGGCGCGCGTGCTGTGGCTGCCTGCGCATCTGCGCCCCGGCCAGCAGGCCTTCCAGATGGCGGCGCAGTTGGCGTTGCTGGAGTGTGCGCCGCTGCTGGAGGCGCGCATTGCCGATGCCGGATTCGAAGATGCCGAGCGCATCGCGTTGTCGCGCATCGGTTTGTCGAACTATTTCGCCGGCGCCCTGGTGATGCCGTATGGCGAATTTCTGTACAGCGCGCAGGCCTGCCGCTACGACATCGAATGGCTGGCCGATCGTTTCGATGTGGGCTTCGAGGCAGTCTGCCACCGGCTCAGCACCTTGCAACGGCGCGGTGCGGCCGGCTTGCCGATCTTCTTCATGCGGGTGGACCGCGCCGGCAATGTGTCCAAGCGCCACTCGGCCACCGATTTCCACTTCTCGCATGTCGGCGGCGCCTGCCCGCTGTGGATCGTCTACGAAGCCTTCAATCAGCCCGACCGCATCCTGACCCAGATCGCGCGCATGCCCGATGGCCGCCGCTATTTCTGGCTTGCGCGCCAGGTCAGCAGCGGCGCGCCCGGTTACGGCCGCCCGCGCAAGACCTTTGCATTGGCGATGGGCTGCGACCTGCGCCATGCCGATCAACTGGTGTATGCGCGCGGCTGGGACCTGGATGCGGTGGACGATGCGGTGCCGATCGGCCCGGGCTGCCTGACCTGCGAGCGCAGCGACTGCGTGCAGCGTGCCTTCCCGGCATTGCCTCGATTGCCTGCCAGCACGCGCTAGGCAGCAGACAAGGCTGCGCATGCGCTCCAGTGCAACCTTTGGTGGCCGTGTCGCCACTTACGCCGCAACTGTGACGGGCCATTCGCTATCGCTGCACTGCAGCATTCCAACGTGAGATAGCTCACGCAAAATGCTTCATTGGAATGGAATGGCTTGCGCTTCTACCCTGAAGCGGACACATGCAGGACAGGGGGACGCCAACGCGATCGCTCGATGATCGTTAAAGCGTCGCGCAAACGAACCGTGCTTCACACCGCAGTACCGCACCACCTCAGTCATGCCCGCGCGGATGCGCCAGAAGCGCCCCTGCGCCAGACGGCCGCAGCAACGGCCACCATCTCCATTCGGTAACTTTATCCTGGGAGGGATCAAACGATGCCCGTTCACCACACCGGCCACTCGGCCAGCCGGCGCCTGCGCCGCACCCCTGCGCGCGACGTCCTCTGCACCACCATCGCCTTCGTTCTGGCCAGCGCGTTCAGTGCGCACGCTCAGGACAGCGCGCCTGCGCCTGCCGCAGCGCCGGCCAGCGACAGCGCCGCCGCGCCGCCACCGGTCACGCTCGACAACATCACCGTGATCGGCCAGCGCGCCAGCCTGAATCAGGCCGTGCAGGCCAAGCAGATGTCCGATCACGTCATGGAAGTGATCTCCGCCGACAACATGGGCCAGATGCCCAATGTCACCGTGGCCGAAGCGCTGGTGCGCCTGCCCGGCGTCAACGGCACCCGCGACCGCGGCAACGAGAGCCTGGCCACCGTGCGCGGCCTGGGCCCGCGCATGACCATGGGCACCGTCAACGGGCGCGAGATCGCCTCGTCCGAGCCTAACCGCGCGGTGCGTTGGGAAGTGTTCCCCACCGAGATCGTCTCCACCGTCAAGGTCTACAAGACCCAGTCGGCGGATCTGGTGGCCGGTGGCCTTGCCGCAACGGTGGACATCTCCACCATCAGCCCGCTGGACTACACCGGCCCGGGCTTCGTCGGCACCGCCGGCCCGGTGTTCTACGACCACGCCAAGGACGTGGACGGCTACACCCCGTGGGGCAACCGCTTCGGCGCCAGCTGGGTGCACAAGATCAACGACAACCTGGCGGTTGCGCTGGGCGCCACCTATCAGAAGCAGAAGAACTCCAACTCCTCGATCGGCAGCTGGGGCTACACCGATGCCACCACCTCGCGCGATGTGGATGGTGACGGCACCGTGGATCCCACGCCATTCGGCGCGGCCGACCAGCTCAAGCTGACCGACCAGACCCGCACCGGTGCAATGGGCACGGTGCAATGGCGCTCGGGCAACTTCGAGTTGAAGTTCGACGGCCTGTATTCGCGGATCGAAATCGACGAAGACCAGTTGCAGAACTGGTTCAACGGGCTGGCTTTCAGCACCTTTTCGACCGGTGCCAATCCGTACACCACGCCTGGCTCGTCCTACACCATCGTCGATGGCGATGTGGTCGCCGGTACGCTGGCCAATTCGAACCTGCAGGTCGACCATGTGGTCAGCCACTACAACGAGGTCAAGACGCTCACCGCCGGCGGCTTGAACGCCAAGTGGAACGGCGATGTGTGGACGCTGGGCAGCGACCTGTCGTTCTCGCAGGCCAAGCGCGACAACACCTGGCAGGCGGTGCGCTTCGGCAGCAATCCGGACACTGTCTCGTTCGATTTCCGCCGTAGCGTCACCCCCACCATCAGCACCAGCTCGGACACGCCCGAATACGGCATCGCCGGCCAGACCGAGCCGCAGGCGCTGCGCGACAAGATCGCCGCGCTCGCGCTCAACGCCAGCCGCGCGGTCGATGCAGCGGCCTTCACCTCGCTGGAATTCGGCGTACGCGCCGCGCGTCGCGAAAAGCAGAACCGCCGCTTCATCAGCAATCAATCCGGCTACGACCAACCGATTTCTGCGTATCAGGGCCTGATCTATCCGGTGACCATGCCGGACTTGAACGTGCCCACGCTGACCGGCGGCAACATGGCTGCCATCGCCGAGATCGGCTTCGGCGGCTTCGATCCGAGCACGCTCGACGAACAACTGCTCGACCACTGGAACGTCAAGGAAGACGTGCGCGAAGCCTTCGCCAAAGCGGTGTTCAGCTCGCAGGTGTTCGGCACCGATGTCACCGGCAATATCGGCGTGCGCCTGGTCAACACCAAGACCACCAGCGACGGCTTCGATTCGGTCGGCACCACCGTGCAGGCCAGCACCGACAGTAAGGAATACACCGACGTCTTGCCCAGTGCGACGGTCAACTTCCTGATCGACGATCAGCGCATCCTGCGCTTTGCAGTGGCCAAGGTCATCGCGCGTCCGCCGCTGGACGAGCTGCGCACCGGCCGTCGTCTGGACGACCCCAATGTCACCGTCGGCCAGCTCACCGGCAGCGGCGGCAACCCGCAGCTGGATCCGTTCAAGGCCACCCAGGTCGATGTGTCCTACGAGTGGTACTTCCACAAGGAAGCGCTCGCGGCGATTGCGGTCTACCGCAAGGAAGTGGATTCCAGCATCGGCTACCGCACCGACCGTGAAGTGATCAACGGCCTGGATTACCTGGTCAGCGCACCGTTCAATGGCGGCGGCGGACATATCAACGGTGTGGAGCTCACCTTCCAGACGCCGTTCTACTTCATCCCGCACATGGAAAACTTCGGCGTCTATTCCAACTTCTCGCTGGTCGATTCCAACCTCAAGGAATTCTCGCCGGTCGACAACCCGTTGCCGCTGAGCGGCCTGGCGCGCAAGACTGGCACCTTCGATCTTTGGTACAGCAACGGCAGCTTCGAGGCGCGTGTGGGTTACAAGTACCACAGCCCCTACACCGTGGTGTACGGCTGGAATGCGGCGCGTCTTGCCCGTTTGCAGAGCGAAGGCACGGTGGACTTAAGCCTGAACTGGCAGTACAGCAAGCAGCTCAGCTTCCGCTTCCAGGCCGGCAACCTCACCAACGAACCGCTGCGCGCCTACACCGACAACAAGCCCAATCGTCTGGCCAATCAGGACGACGGCGGCTACCAGGTGTTCGGCCGTCGGTATGCGCTAGAAGCCAGCTACAAGTTCTAAGCGCGGCCGACACCCTTACTGCGTAACCGCTACACAGGTGCGGTGCATGCGCGGAATCGGATCTGTCATCGACGTTCTGATTCCGCGCACACACCACACGACAGCACGGCCCCATGCGGCATGCTGTCAGCCGCTCCACGTTTTCCGTCGAGGAATTGCATGCGCTCTACACGCCGTCTCTGGACGCCCGCGCTACTCGCGCTGGCCATCTCCACCTTCGCACACGCCGCCCCGGCCCCCGCCACGTTGTATCTCGGTGCGGACCTGTCCTACGTCAACGAGATGGAAGAGTGCGGTGTGCAGTACCGCGAGAACGGCGTGGTCAAAGACCCGTTCGAACTCTTCCACGCCCACGGTGCCAATCTGGTACGTGTGCGGCTGTGGAACGACGCACGCTGGACCCGCTACAGCGACCTGTCCGACGTCAAGAAGACCATCGCGCGTGCACGCGCGCAAGGCATGCAGGTCTTGCTGGACCTGCACTACTCCGACGATTGGGCCGATGGCGAAAAACAGCTGATTCCCAAGGCCTGGGCCAGTATCACCGACACCGATGAGCTGGCGCGCACGTTGTATGGCTTCACCTACGACACGCTCAGCGCGCTCGACCGTGCCGGCCTAATGCCGGAACTGGTGCAGGTGGGCAACGAAAGCAATTCCGATCTGATGGACAGCATTCCCTGGGACAAGAAGCGCCCCATCAACTGGCAGCGCAATGCCAAACTGTTCAACGCCGGCATCAAGGCGGTGCGTGACATCAGCGCACGCTCGGCGATCAAGCCACGGGTGATGCTGCATATCGCCCAGCCGGAAAATGTGGAGCCGTGGTTTGCAGCCGCCACCAAGGCCGGCGTTACCGACTACGACCTGATCGGTATCAGCTACTACCGCAAATGGTCGACCCAATCGATGGCCGAGCTGGGCAAGACCATCAAGCGCCTGCGCGGCCGCTTTGATGCCGATGTGGTGGTGGTGGAAACCGCCTACCCGTGGACGCTGGAGTCCGGCGACACCTCGCACAATCTGCTCGGCCAGGACTCGCTGATTCCCGGTTACCCGGCCACACCGCAAGGCCAGTCCAAGTACATGATCGATCTCACCCAGCTGGTGATCGACACCGGCGGCGCCGGCGTGGTGTATTGGGAACCGGCATGGACCAGCAGCAGCTGCAAGACGCGATGGGGCACCGGCTCGTCGTGGGAAAACGCCAGCTTCTTCGATTTCAAGCACGGCAATGAAATGTTGCCGGCGATCGATTTCATGCGCCACCCGTATACGGGCGTGCCTGCATCGCGCAAGCGGGCAACAGGCAACCCTGCTTCGACCAAACAAGACCGAGCTGCCGACGCCAGCAAGAGGACACAGCCATGACCGGCATCAATCGCCGCGAGCTGCTGCGCGGCATGCTGGCAAGCGGAGTAAGCGCCGCTCTCCCCGTCGGCGCAGCCGGTGCGTTAGTGCCCGCCATCGCCGGTGCAGCGCCAGCCGTAGATAAGAACGCCATGCCGCTTGGCGCGCTTGGCGATGCAACGCTGGCACCGCGCGAACGTCTGTTATTCGACTTCGGCTGGCGCTTCCATCTCGGCCATGCCAGCGATGCGTCGCGCGACTTCGAGTTCGGCACCTTCCAGCGCACCTTTGCCAAGGCCGGCAAGGACACCGCCACCGCCGCGCAGCTCGCCTTCGACGACAGTGCCTGGGAACTGCTGGATCTTCCGCACGATTGGGCCGTCACCCTGCCCTTCCGCCAGGAACCGATCTCCGCCACCATCACCGAAGAAGACCCGGCCGCCGCGCACGGCTACAAACCGCTGGGCACAAGCTTTCCGGAACACAGCGTGGGTTGGTATCGCCGCACGCTGCAGATTCCCGCAAGCGATTTAGGCAAGCGCATCAGCCTGGTGTTCGACGGCGTGTTCCGCGACTGCATCGTGTTCTGCAACGGCCACATCGTCGGGCGCAATGCCAGCGGCTATTGCGGCTTCGAGGTCGACCTCAGCGAAGTGCTCGACTACGGCAAGCCCAACCTCATTGCCGTGCGCGTAGATGCCACGCTGGGCGAAGGCTGGTTCTACGAAGGTGCCGGCATCTATCGGCATCTGTGGCTGCAAAAGACCGACTCGCTGCATCTGCCGCAGGACGGCGTGTTCGTGCGCAGCACCGTACAAGGCGACAACGCAACCGCGCAGGTGTCCACCGAAGTCCGCAACGACGGCATCGCCCCGCGCCAGTGCGCCGTGCAAGCACGTGTCACTGCACCGGATGGGCGCGTCGTCGCACAAGCGGTCAGTGCAGCGGTCACCGTTGCACCGGGACAGGTGCAGGTTGTCGAACAAACCGTGCCGCTCGGCCAAGCCGCGCTGTGGTCGATCGAAACTCCGCAGCTCTACAGCCTCACCACCAGCGTGCACAGTGACGGCAACGCGGTCGATGCGCTAGTGACGCCGTTCGGCGTACGCAGCATTGCCTTCGATGCGCAACGCGGCTTTCTCTTGAATGGTGCACCGCTCAAACTGCATGGCACCAACAACCACCAGGATCATGCCGGCGTCGGCACCGCCATCCCGGACAGCCTGCACGAGTGGCGCCTGCGCCAGCTCAAGTCGATGGGCTGCAACGCCTATCGCAGCTCGCACAATCCAGCCACGCCCGAACTGCTCGCGCTATGCGATCGCCTCGGTATGTTCGTCATCGAAGAAACCCGGCGCATGTCCACCGACCCGGAAGCGATGGGCGAACTGGAGACGATGGTAAGGCGCGGGCGCAATCATCCCAGCGTGATCCTGTGGTCGCTCGGCAACGAAGAGCCGCAGCAGGTCACCGAGCGTGGCGCACGGATCGTGAGCCGCATGCAGCAACGCGTGCGTCAACTCGACCCCACCCGCCCCACCACGTTTGCGATGGACAAGGGCTTCGGCGATGGCGTCGGGCAAGTCGTCGATGTGGTGGGCTTCAACTACCGCACCAGCCAGATGGACGGCTTCCACGCGCAATACCCGAACATTCCGATCTACGGCAGCGAAACCGGCAGCACCGTGTCGGTGCGCGGCAACTACCAGCGCGACGATAGCCGCGGCTACACACGCGCCTACGACACCGACCACCCGTGGTGGGCCAGCACTGCCGAAGCCTGGTGGAGCTACGTCGCGCAGCGACCGTACATCGCTGGCGGCTTCATCTGGACCGGCTTCGACTACCGCGGCGAACCCACACCGTATAACCGTTGGCCGAATGTCGCCTCGCAATTCGGCGTGCTCGACAGCTGCGGCTTTCCCAAGGACAACTACTGGTACTACCGCGCGCAATGGACCAGCGAGCCGGTGCTGCACGTGTTCCCGCATTGGAACTGGGACGGCCTGCTGCAGCCCGACGACAAAGGCCGCGTCGCCGTCTGGTGCCATAGCAATCTCGACGCGGTGGAACTGCTGGTCAACGGCGTCAGCCAGGGCCTGCAGCAGGTGCCCGCCTACGGGCATGTGGAATGGCGCGTGGCTTATGCGCCGGGCGTGATCGAAGCGCGCGGCTATCGCGGCGGCAAGCTGGTGCTCACCGAACGTCGCGAGACGGTCGGCAAGCCGGCTGCAATCCGCTTGAGTTGCGATCGCAACGCATTGCGCGCCGATGCCGAAGACGTGGCGGTGGTAAAGGTCGAAATTGTCGATGCACAGGGCCGCGTCGTTCCCACCGCCGATACGCTGGTGCAATTCTCTTTACGCGGCGCAGGCAAACTGATCGGCGTCGGCAACGGCGACCCCAGTAGCCATGAGGACGACAAGGCAGCGCAGCGCAAGGCATTCAATGGGCTGTGTGCGGCGCTGCTGCAAACCACGCGCAAGGCTGGCGACCTTGTGTTGGAGGCCAGTGCGCCTGGGCTGACCTCGGCTACGCTGCGCCTGCAGGCAGACGCCACGAAATCGCGCGCGTCGGTGGTTTGAAGAAGCAGTAGTCGCTGCGCGATGCGATGAGAACTACGGCATTGCCGCGGCCAGCATCGGCCTCGGCAATGCGCTGACGTCAAACCCTAGCCGGGGTCATCCATCGGCACCTTGGCACTGGCTCTGCATCACCGCGTAGATCATCGTCGCCAGTAGATTGCGCAAAGGGCCTCACCTCACGCATCTTCAAACTCGTGACACTGGCACGCCCCAGCGATGCACTCCCGCGCGGCGTATGGCCGCTAAGGAGCGCAAGCGCTCATCGCAAGCGCGAGAACGCGCCGATACCCGCGATCGCCAGGCGCTCGGCGGGCACTGCCGTTTCCGCGAACGACAGCCGCAGGTAGCGGATCTGGCGGACCTCGGGGAAATTCAGGCGCTGGGTCGAGAGCGCATAGGCGATATTGGCCAGCTCACCGGCGCCGGCCGGCTGCCAATGCTGGCCATCGTCGCTGGTTTCGGCGCGATAGCCCTTGGCGGCGCCGCACCGTTCATCACCGTACGCGAGGGCGTGAGGCTGAAACCGGCAACCTGACGCAGCGCACCGAGGTCGATGATCGCCTGCACGGGATGTCCCGGCTTGGGAGCGGGCGTGATCCAGACCGTGCCGGCATCGTCGTCAAGCAATTTTTCTGCCCCTGGCGCGCTCGCCTCGACAATGCGCCAGCCAGCGGTGGACAGCACGTCCGGCGCATTCGCCGTTGGCCGCGCAACCGGCACTGGCGCCACGGCGCGGAACAGCGCGAACTCGCTGATCGCCGGGCACACCGGCGCTTCAAGCACGACCAGGCGCACACGGCGCGCGGCGACCGGACGATCCAACCGCACGATTCGCTGCGCACCGATGCACTGCGCTTCGGCCAGCCGCCGCCATTGTCCATCGATCTCGGCTTCGACCGCGAAGCGGGTGACGCGAACGCCCAGCGGCAGGTATTCGCGCAGCCGGATCAGGTCGAAGCTGTGCACCGCCGACAGCTCCAGCGTCAACGTCGGCGTGGTGACATCGTCCGGCGTGGACCAGTAACTGTCCGGCTGGCGATCGAGCACGCGCGCCGGTTCGAATCCGGCACCGCGCGACGCGCTGGCGCTGGCCTTGGCGCCCTTGGCCAGATCGATGGCGAAGCTGGCGCGGATCGCGTCGCCAAAACTCTGCAGCACCGCTACGTCGTGGTCGGCGATGCGGCCGCGTCGGTCGGGCGGAAGATTGAGATTCATGTTGGTGCCGCGCGCGACGGAGGTGTCGAAATAGCGCACCAGATTCTCCGGGCTGCGCACCTTGCCGTCTTCATCGGCATGGTAGAACCAGCCCGGGCGGATCGAGGTGTTGGTTTCGGCCGGCCACCACAACGCCGCCCCGCGCACGCCGGAATTGCCGTTTTCCTGGGTGTACGGAGCATCGGGCATGGTCGGCCAGGACGGATCGCCTGCGATACCATCCTCGTTGCCGCCCCAGCGGATATCGGCGCCGAGCGGGTCGAAGGTGCAGGCCATCGGCTGGTGCTGATGCACCAGCTCGATCATCCGTGGCCAGTTGTAGTACGCGGGCGCATCGATCTTGCGCGTTTCGCGCGCCCCACCGTAATAACCGTCGCCGCCATTGGCACCGTCGAACCAGAACTCGAACAGGTCGCCATAGCTCGTGCAGAGTTCGACGATCTGCTTGCGGAAATAGTCGACATAGCCGGGCCGGCCGTACTCGGCGTGGTTGCGATCCCAGGGGAGAGGTAGATGCCGAATGCCAGGCCAGCGCGTCGACACGCCGCAGCCATCTCGCCGACGATGTCGCCCTTGCCGTCCTTGTAGGGCGAGTTGCGGATGCAATGCTCGGTCAAGCGCGTGGGCCAGAGGCAGAAGCCATCGTGATGCTTGGCCGTGAAAATAAGCCCTTTCAGATTACCGGCCTTGGCGGCAGCGACAATTTGATCGGCCGAAAAATCGCTGGGATCGAACTTGCGCGGATCCTCGTCGCCGTAGCCCCATTCCTTGTCGGTGAAGGTGTTCATCGCAAAATGCACGAAGGCGTATTGCTCCCACCGATGCCACTGCAGCTGTCGCTTGCTGGGCAGCGCACCCCACGGCGCCGGCCCGCTGGCGCGCGGCGTCTGCGCGATACGCGCCGCCGATGCGCTGTAGCTGGCGGCAGCGGCTACCACACCCGTGGCAAGAAAGGTACGACGGTCGATCATTAGCGCCTCCAACTTTGCACAAGTCCTCGATCTTAGCTTTTCCAAGGACGAAAGAGTCCTCCCCGAAGCAACAAGGGGTGTGCAAGCAGCCGCGCACGGGCAGGCCCCTGTGCGGCTGGCGTTGAGGGCGTGCGAAGCAAGCAGCGAGCGTTCGTGGCTTGACGGCTGATTGCCCGACCCCGCGATACCTAGTTGGAGCGCGCATGGCATCGCAGGCGGCGTCCGGCTAGCCCCGATTCCGGCGCAAAGGATCCTGGCAGGTTGGCACCGTGTTCTGACCAAACCACGATCGCAAGACACTTGTGCAATCAAGCAGCCATCGGCTTCATCCAACGACGGCCAACAACTGCGCCATCCGTGCAAGCCCCAACTCAAGCTCGGGCAACGACACACCACCCGCTCCCAGCCGCAGATGCTGCGGGCACGCATACGCAGCGCCTGACATCACGAACGTGTTGTACGGCGGCGCCAGCAGCTGCTTGCTGAAATCATCGGCGCTGATCGGCAACTGCAATCGTGCCAGCCCAAGCAGCCCGGCTTGCGGCGGTGTCCAGGTCAGCGCAGGTTGTTCGACGACGAAGCGATCCAGCAAGGCGATCCGTTCGCGCCCGACGGCGCGCGAGTGCGCCACCGCCGTATTGAAGTGCTCCGGTCGCAAGGCAACTTCGGCCACGCGCTCGCCCAGCACGTTCATGATCTCGCTGGTGTTTTCGCGCAGCACCATCGCAGCATTGAGCACCGCACGGTCGCGCGTCACCATCCAGCCAGTCCGCAAGCCCTGCAAACCCAGTAATTTGGACACGCTACCGGTGCTGATACCGCGCTCGTACAGCGTTGCGATGCGCGGCGTCTCCTGATCGATCCACTCCAGGCCCCGATACACCTCGTCGGACACGATGTACGCACCGACCCGATCTGCCGCGGCGATGATGCGTTGCAGTGTCTGCGCATCTTCCACACGTCCAGTGGGATTGTTCGGGTTGCACAGGAAGATGAGCTTGGTCTTCGGTGTGACCAGCGATTCGAGTTGTGCAATATCCAGCGCCCATCCGGTTGCTTCCGTGCGTGCTACGCGCCTGGGAATCGCACCGATTTGCTCGGCCAGCACCAGCGGCTGTTGCCAGCCTGGCGCATCGATGACGAACTCGTCGCCCGCGCCCAATAGCTGCGTCAGCGCCAGGTAATTGGCCTCCTGCGCGCCGGCGGTGATCAGCACATCGTCCACGCCGCAGCTGGGGCGATATCCGTATTGATCCAGCACCCGCTCGCGCAGGCTCGGCAATCCCTGGTAATCCTCGCCCGACCAGTCCAGCGACAGCGCCGGATCGAGTTGCGAGAGAAACTGCTGCAGCGGCGGCGAAGGCGACAGCGAGTACGTCACGCACGCCTCGGGCTTGGCACGATGCGCAGTGAGCCACTGCTCCCAAAAACTGTTCGACGGTACAGGCATGCGCAGGTTCCTTATCCCATGACGGCCGGGCAGACACCCAGGCCAAGCGATGCATCGATAACGGCGCCGCGCAAGATGCGTGCCTCATCGCGGCAAAGGTAAAAACACAGCTCGGCAATCTCGCTTGGTTCGATCAAACGGCCACCGGGCAGCGAGGCTTCCAGTTCCTGCCGTTGTTCCGGCGAGAGCGCGTTCAAGGTGCTGGCTTGAAACATCGGCGTATCGGTAGCACCCGGGCACACGGTGAACACGTCGATACCGGTGAAGGCGAGCGTGGCTGCGAGTTGCCTGCCCAAAAACGCAACCGCGGCCTTGCTCATGCCATCGGCGGCACGGAAGCGCGGAAAGTGGGTAATGCCACCATCCACCGAACTCATGAACAGAATCTTGCCCTGCCCGCGCGCCTGCATGCCCGGAATCAGATCCTCGCTCAACCACAACGGGCCGATCGTGTTAACGCGAAAGAACGCCTCGTCCTGTTCCCTTGTAGGTGGCAGCCGCACGCTCCACGGTCTTGGTTCCGACCCCGGCGTTGTGAATCACAATATCCACCGGCATGCTCAAGGCCTGCATGAAATCCGCGTGGCTCTGCCGATCGCCGACATCCAGCGCGTGCGCTTGCACGCGATCGTTGCCAAACGCGGCAACCAGATCCAGCGCGCGGCGCCGGCTGTCTTCGCCCGGCCGATGGGTAAAGCTCACCCGGCAGGATGCCTCTGCGAACACGCGGATCAACTCCCCCGATGCCGCCGGCGCCACCGGTGATCAACACGTGCTTGTCTTCGAGTCCTGTCGTGTTCATCGCATCGTCTCGGCAGTGCGGTGCTGATCGTCCAGCGGCCTATCATCGGCGGCAAAGCACCGCGCAAGTGGTGTCTCCAGCTGCATGAAATCCTCCACTGTGTTGTAGACCTGCGCCGAGATACGCAAGGTGCGGCTGCTTCGATGCGGCCAAGGCGTCACTGCCACATCGATGCGATGTGCGTCGTAGAGCCAGCGTTGCAATGCCGCTGCTGCAGCGTCGGGCGCGTCGCTTGCAACGTCTGGCAGCTGGAATGCCACCATGCTCCCCACCATCGCATCCGGGGCCAGGCGCGTGAGCGGCAAGGCCCGCGCCAACCGCGTTGCGGCCTGCGTCACCAGTGCATGGTTGCGTGCGTACACGGCCGGCAACCCACCGGGCAGCAACCCGGCAAGAAATTCGATCGCAGCGGGAATGCACAGCAATGCGGTCGGATCGGCGGTGCCCAGCCAATCGAATTCAAGATGCAACCGCGGCCTGCCCTGCGTTGCATCGCCGTAGCCGCGACTGATCACCGGCGGATGCAAACCCTCCTGCCGATCGCGGCGCACGTGCAAAAACCCTGCACCACGCGGAGCGCACAGCCACTTGTGGCAATCCCCGGCGTAATACGCTGCACCGATGGCACTGACATCCAGCGGCAGCATGCCCGGGGCATGCGCACCATCCACCAATGTGTCGATGCCGAGCGCTGCAAGCCGCTCGACCAGAACGGCAATCGGGAACACGATCGCGCTCGGGCTGGTGACATGGTCCAGCACCGCCAGGCGGGTGCGCGGGGTGACCTGCTCGAGCACGGCGTCGACGATCTCATCGGGATGTTGCACCGGCACCTCGACCTGCGCGAGGACCACCTCGGCACCGGTGCTGCGCGCAATGAAATCCAGCAGATTGCTGCAGGAAAGATAGGCGTGGTCGGTGGTCAGAATCTGGTCGCCAGGCGCGAAGGTACGTGAGCGCAGCACCGCGCTCATTGCAGTGGTGACGTTAGGTAACAGCAGCAGATCCTGCGGGTCGGCACCGACCAGCTCGGCCAAGGCTTGCCGCGCGTCATCGAGCAAGCCGGGTAACGCGCGGAGCACGAATGCAGCCGGTTGCCGCTCCATCTGTGCACGCAACGCACTTTGCCGCTGTTGCACTGCAATTGGGCAGGCACCGAGCATGCCGTGGTTGAGGCATGCCACGCCCGTATCCAGCGAAAAAGCGCTTTGAAGCGTGTTGGATTGACCTCCAACTCCCACGTGGACTGCATGGCGGACTCCATAACGATCAAGGGCATCACGCAAGTGGATGCGCGACATCAACGTTGCGGTGTTGTTCGAGCACACGCAGCAGATCGGCTCGCGATGGCCCGGCCGGCGGCGACGGCCGCATCTGCGCAAGGGTGGAACGCACACGCGCCAGCACATCGGCTTGGTGAAAGATGGCCTCAGGCGCATCCAGCATGCCCGAGCGCCGCGCCAGCGGCTGCCAAACAACTTCATCGTGGCGCGCTGCCATCGCGATCTGCTGCAAGGTGATCGCACCTGGCGGCGTGGCTGGAGCCGGCCCGCCCGCCCAGAGCGCTGTGCGCACGCGGTCCTGCGCCACACTATCGTCATGCCAGGGACGCACCAGATCCTGTGCCAGGGCATCCGCATTCACTGCAAACCGATATGCATCATTCAGACCATCGCGCTGCAGCAGATCGGCGATGGCAAACGCATACCGTATCGCCAGCGACATGCCGCGCGTATAGGTCGGGTTGGTGATGCACAGCGCATCGCCAACCGCGATCGCACCCAACACGCGCGGGCGCCCTTCAACAAGCGCAGTACGATAGCGGTTTTCGCAGAGCGGCCAACGCAACACGCCCGAGAGCGCTTCCATGACGCCGGGTTGAAGCCATGGCGCAATGCCGGCATGCAACCGTGCCGCAGCGGTAAACGCGGCCGGCTCGGTGAACGCATGCAACGCCTTGTCGGCGTACGGCACCATCATGGTGATCGACGCGTAGCCGTTGTCGGCCGGGCACACGATGCACCCACTCGACGGCGCGTAGCCACCGGCCGAAAAGCCCGCATCAAGCCGCACGCTTGGCCGCTGCAAGATGCGATACCAGCGGGTGAAATAGGCCAGGCCGCAGCCTTCCACCGTGTCTTCGGGCGGCTGCACACCGGCTGCGCGCAGCCACTTGGCGAAGGAGGAGCCACGCCCCAGCGCATCGATGGTCAACGCTGCACGCAGATCGCCTTGCGTGGTCGTCACACCCTCCACCACCGGGATGTCGGTAGCGCGAATCAGCAAACCGCTCACGCTGGTCTGGTCTTGCACGCGGATCATGGGTTCGGCCAACACCAGCGGCTTGAGGACATCCTCCACGAGCGAGCGCCGCACCGACAATCCAAACAACTCCGGGTCCGCACATCGTGGCAACGCCATGGCACCTTCCAGCTGCGCGCCGAACGGCATCTCGATGGCGCCTGCGTCGATCAATGCTTGCCACACATCTGCTGCGCGCGCCTGTAATGTCCGCCGCCCGAGCGCGGCAAGTGCGTGGGTATGCCGCGCCTGCGGTGCGCCCTTTCGCCACCAATGTTCGATGGTGTTGTCCGCTATCGCGGGTTCTGACGGCTGCGCAGTCAGCGCATCGCGCTCGACCAGCTCCACTTGCGTTCCAGTGCGCGCGAGTGCGAGCGCTGTCATCAGGCCGGCCACGCTGCCGCCGAGTACCACGACGGGGAGCGCGCTCATGGAGACACCGCCAGCCGCGCTGCATCTTTGCACTCTCGTACGACACGCTGCATTTGCGCGTTGGCCGCAACATCCGAGGAAGCATCCATCAAGCAAAGCCCTCCATCACGAATCCATAGCCCGCACTCGATCGGATCTCCGGCACGGCAGCCTTGCGCAGCAACAAGGAGCGCACCATCCACAACTCGGCGAAGACGCGGTAACGCAGCGCGGTCTGATCCAGATAGTCCACGCCACTGGAGCCACCGGTGCCCACCCGCCGCCCGATAAAGCGCTCCACCATGCGGGCATGCCGTTGTCGCCAGATCAGCATGGCCTGCTCCAGCTCCAGCACGCTTTCGAGCAAGGCATGCGGCCAGGCAAGCTGCGGCAACTCACGGTAGCTCTCGATAAACAGCATCGCCGCGCGCACCGCGCGTTGCGTTTCTCGCTCCGCATCGCTGGCCAGCGGGTCGTCCTCGGCCAGCAAGAAGGCTTGCGCGCTGGCATCTTCCGCCGCGTAGCGTGCCCTCAGCTGCTCGACCTCCGCAGCAGCCAGGTTGCCGCTTGCCAGCATGAGACGGCGAGCATTCTCCGCACGTATCGACGCCATGTACGCCTCGAGAAACCGCGTGATCTCGGCCGGCGCATTCGAGCCATTGATCGGCACACGTACCAGCCAGTCGTACAGACACTGCTTGACGCTTGGCCCATCGGCCGTACGTGCTTCCACCCGCCGCGCCGACGATGAGAGCGCGCCATCCGGTAGTTTGAGCGCGTCCCGATACGAGCACCCGTTGCCGATCGAAATACGCTGCGTATCCTCCAGGCCCAGCAGGATCTCGATTTCTCACGCAACTGCGCCGACTGGAAACCGCTGGCCGGAGCCAGGCGCTCGCGGAACTCCAGGAAATCCCGCGCCGTCATCGTCTCCATCAGCTGAAAGTGCTGATTGGCTTGCCCAAAGACCGAAATGGCGCGTTTCAATGAGCGCACAGCCAGCACAATCTCCGGGCTCTTGCTCGAATGCGTCGCTAAAATCGTGCGTAACGCGCTCAGCTCCCGCAGGATCAACTTGAACCACAGCTCATAGATCTGGTGCACACTGATAAACAGCGCCTCATCATTACTGATGCCGTGTTCGTCGTTATCGAAGCCGCCCTGCAAGGCAAGCAGCTGCTCGACCTTGATGTAATCCCAGTAATTGATCGCCTTCAATCGTATTCCTCGGTGGGGTTTATCGCTGCTGTGATATTCACATCGACCAGACAATCAGCGCGCGGTAGCACCTATGCGGCGACAAAGGCTCTTTTCAGCGCTTCCCACTCAGCGAGATTTGCATAAGCGGCTTTTTCCAGATCGTTCCAGATTGCGGTCTGGGCCACCTCGGGCTTGACGATCAATTCCATGCGGTGCCCGTTTGGATCACGGAAATACCAGGAGCGCGCCAACTCCCCATGGATTCCATCGCCTGCCACGTCATGAATCACCGGGCCTTCGACTGCGACACCGCGCGCTTGCAGGCGCGCACTGATTTCTTCGGCCCGGGCCTGATCGCGCACCTCCAGCGCCAGATGCTGCGCCCAGTCGTCCGGCACCGGTACCAGCGGCTGGTCGCTGCCAAGCACCTCGAAGAAACAGATATAACTGCCGTCCTCCATTTCGAAGAAGACGTTGTTATTGGTCGCCCGGAGCCCGCTGGACGGCACGTGGTCGATCAACGCGGCAGCAAACTTCAAGCCAATTTCCTGGACGTAGAAATCCACGGTTTCAACTGCGTCCCGGCAGCGATATCCCACATGATGAAGCTTACTCAGCATAAACCCTCGCTTGATTCGTTGAAAAACGAAAACAGATCCAGCTCACTGCTGCCGAACTTAATAACTCACGCGGCGAATCCACTCATCAAGCGGCATACCGACGGGTTATAAATCTATATATTTTTCAATAGGCGAAAAAACGCCACTCGATTTTTCGAGGCACCATCACTGGATTGAGTTTGAAGATGCTCGGCCCTGCCAATTCAGCCAAGCCTCCGTTGCGCAACTCTCGGCAATATCGAAAAAATCTCCAAGAGGTTTTTATGATCGATCCACCAAATGTGCGGCGACTTCATAAATCGAAATCACGAAAAACAAGCAAATGGATCGTCATCTGCGGATGAGCACGCAATCCACACGCGACTGACATCACGAATGACGACACAGAATTTTTTGCGACTCGCACTTTGGAAGCGAACGCAATAATCCGATCCAGGTACGAGGTATTAGTTGGAAAATATATCCAACTGCAGAAAAGGCGTTGCGCTAACCTGAGTGCTTCACACCTCACCTGCTTCCTTTCAGCACACCAAGTGCTTCGGGTTGCAACTGCGAAGCGCGGCGGGATCCATGCATTTTCCAGCGAGGGCTCACTGTGCACGCTGCATGAGGTAGGCCTTGCCGATGGGCTCAAGCGATCGTCTATATGTCGAGCTGCAGCGGTATGGCAACACAGAGCAGATAGACAAGGAAGCGACGGAGGACATCGCCATCTCCACCCGCCAACATCGCAGCAGGCACCGCAGCGGAACCGACCCAACCCCATCGCACTGAAGATCCGGCAGTCGCCGCCGCAGCTGCACAGACCTCGCTGACCTATCAACATTTCCCGCCAGCGAACATGGGTTCTTCCGCGCCAGTGCGTTTCCAGCGGAGAGACGCAACTTCCCACAGGAATCTGCATCCCCAGCATCCCCAGCACTCCCAGATCCCTAACGCGCTAGTGCGCCCCGTACAACAAGTCGCCGGCAGCCTAGACGAACAACCCAAGGATTTTTCGGTCTGTCGGCTAAACTTGCTTCTCAACGGCCAGACGCACTCCGGCCGCCGCCCTCTTCCGTTCCATCGCAACCCGGTCGGTTGGTCGCGACAGCGCATCGGCCTCTTTCGCGCCGCGCAGCCACATAGCGCCGCAAAGACCCGCAACGCACCACTCGCGCACCCATCGGCCGCCAGATTCCGGACAACGTTCTTGCAAACCATCAACACCAAAGACACCACCAAAGTCAGCACGGGCGCCGCCGAGCACACCCCGTTGATGAAGCAATTCTTCGCAGCCAAGTCGGACTACCCCGACCTGCTGCTGTTCTTCCGCATGGGCGATTTCTACGAGCTGTTCTACGACGATGCGCGCAAGGCCGCGCGGCTGCTCGATATCACGCTGACCCAGCGCGGCAGTTCCGGTGGTGCGCCGATTCCGATGGCCGGCGTGCCGGTGCATGCTTACGAGGGCTATCTGGCGCGGCTGGTGGCGTTGGGCGAGTCGGTGGCGATCTGCGAGCAGATCGGCGACCCGGCGCTAGCAAAGGGCCTGGTCGAACGCAAGGTGGTGCGCATCGTCACGCCCGGCACGGTCACCGACGAGGCGCTGCTGGACGAGCGTCGCGACACCTTGTTGATGGCGATCTCGCGCAGCAAACAAGGCTACGGCCTGGCCTGGGCCGATCTGGCCGGCGGGCGTTTTCTGGTCAATGAAGTGGACAGCGTGGATGCGCTGGAAGCGGAAATCGCGCGCCTGGAACCGGCCGAGCTGCTGGTGCCCGACGAAGACAACTGGCCGGAATTCCTGCGCGGGCGCATCGGCGTGCGGCGGCGGCCGCCGTGGTTGTTCGACGCCGATAGCGGCCGGCGCCAGCTGCTGGCGTTCTTCAAATTGCACGACCTGTCCGGCTTCGGCATCGACGACAAGCCCTGCGCCACTGCGGCGGCCGGCGCGCTGCTCGGCTATGTCGAAGAAACCCAGAAACAGCGCTTGCCGCATCTGACCTCCATCGCGATGGAAGTGGCCAGCGAGGCGATCTCGATGAACGCGGCCACGCGCCGGCACCTGGAGCTGGACACGCGCGTCGATGGCGACACCCGCAACACCTTGCTCGGGGTGCTGGACAGCACGGTCACGCCGATGGGCGGGCGCCTGCTGCGCCGTTGGCTGCATCGCCCGTTGCGCCTGCGCGAGGTGCTGGTACAGCGCCACCACGCAGTCGGCAGCCTGATCGACACCGGCGCCGATGCCGACGTGCGCGAGGCCTTCCGCGCGCTTGGCGATCTGGAACGTATCCTCACCCGGGTGGCACTGCGCTCGGCGCGCCCGCGCGATTTTTCCACCTTGCGCGATGGCCTGGCGCTGCTGCCGAAGGTCCGCACCATCCTCGCGCCACTGGATTCGCCGCGCCTGCAGACGCTGTACGCAGAACTCGGCGAACACGATGCCACCGCGCATCTGCTGATCAGCGCAGTGGCCGAGCAACCGCCGCTCAAACTCAGCGACGGCGGCGTCATCGCCACCGGTTACGACGCCGATCTGGACGAGTTGCGTCGCCTGTCCACCAACGCCGACCAATTCCTGATCGACCTGGAACAACGCGAACGCGCCAGCAGCGGCATCGCCACGCTCAAGGTCGGCTACAACCGCGTGCATGGCTACTACATCGAGATCAGCAAGGGCCAGGCCGAAAAGGCCCCGCTGCACTACAGCCGCCGGCAGACGCTGACCAACGCCGAGCGTTACATCACCGAAGAACTCAAGAGCTTCGAGGACAAGGTGCTATCGGCGCGCGAGCGTTCGCTATCGCGCGAAAAACTGCTCTACGAAGGCCTGCTCGACGCGCTCGGCGGCGAGCTTGAGGGCCTCAAGCGCTGCGCCAGTGCATTGAGCGAACTGGATGTGTTGGCTGGGTTCGCAGAACGCGCGCAGGCACTGGACTGGTCGCAGCCGGAACTGGACAGCGCACCGTGCCTGCGTATCGAGCGCGGCCGCCACCCGGTGGTAGAAGCGGTGCGCGACCAACCGTTCGAACCCAACGATCTGGACCTGCACACCGACCGCCGCATGCTGGTCATCACCGGCCCGAACATGGGCGGTAAATCGACCTATATGCGCCAGAACGCCTTGATCGTGTTGCTGGCGCATATCGGCAGCTATGTGCCGGCCAGCCGTGCAGTGATCGGGCCGATCGACCGCATCCTCACCCGCATCGGTGCCGGCGACGATCTGGCCCGCGGGCAATCCACCTTCATGGTGGAAATGGCCGAAACCAGCTACATCCTGCATCACGCCACGCCGCAATCGCTGGTGCTGATGGACGAAATCGGCCGCGGCACTTCCACCTACGATGGCCTCGCATTGGCCGACGCCGTTGCACGCCATCTGGCCCACACCAATCGCTGCTACACGCTATTCGCCACGCATTACTTCGAGCTCACCGCACTGGCCGACGAATCGCATGCCGGCGGTGCCAGCGGCATTGCCAACGTGCATCTGGATGCGGTCGAACACGGCGAGCGTCTGGTGTTCATGCATGCGGTCAAGGACGGCCCGGCCAATCGCAGCTTCGGTCTGCAGGTCGCCGCGCTGGCCGGCTTGCCCAAGGCTGCGGTCACCCAGGCGCGTCATCGTCTGGCTGAACTGGAACAACGCGGCGGCGAAAGCCATGTCGCGCAGATGGCCCCGGCCGCATTGGATGCGCCGCAGCAGTTCGGCCTGTTCACCGCGCCCTCCTCTGCTGCGCAAGAAGCACTGCAGGCGCTGGACCCGGACGAACTCACGCCCAAGCAGGCGCTGGAGGCGCTGTATCGGCTGAAGGCGTTGCTGTGAGTGCGGGGATTGGAGGGTCGGGATTTGGGATTCGTAACAGCGCCGTTTGAGGCGCTTGCGGATCCGTTGCGGCAACGGGGTTGGGTGGCCGTTTGAATGCTGGTTCGGGGGATTCGTCACGGCGTAGCTGCAAGACTGAAGCTTGCGTGGCCTGCTAGTCCAGTGCAGTTGCAGATTTGTGCGTTCGCTTGAACGCTGCCCTGCAATAGCGCCGGCTCGCGCGACATCATGCTGCACGGTGACGCACACCGCGCGGTTTGCTCTGCTGCCGCGACAGGCGCACCCTGCCTCGACGTTTTGTCCAACCGGAGAGCACACCGATGACTACGCCCGCCTCGTTGACCGATCAACTGGCCGCGCAACTGCAGGGCCCGCAGTTGCAGCAACTCGCCAGCCGGCTCGGCATCGCGCCCGAGCAGGCGCAATCGGCGGTGCAGACCGCCCTGCCCTTGTTGATGGGCGCACTGGGCCGCAACAGCCAGCAGGCCGGCGGCACCGATGCCTTGTTGGTCGCCCTGCAGCGCGACCACGCCGGCAGCCCGGACATCGGCAGCCTGCTTGGCGCGCTGCTGGGCGGCTCGGCCAATGGTGCGCAAGGCAATGGCGCCGGCATCGTGAGTCATCTGTTCGGCGACAAGGCACCGCAGGCGGCTGCGGGCCTGGGCAAGGCCACCGGGCTGGAAACCGGCAAGGCCAGCCAACTGCTGCAACTCTTGGCGCCCATCGTGATGGCGTATCTGGCCAGGCGCTTCCTCACTGGCACGACGACGGCCAGCAGTCAGCTCGGCCCGGCCTTGGCACAGGAACGCCAGCAAGTCGGCAGCAATAGCGGCGTCAGCGGCCTGCTGAGCAGCGTGCTGGATCAGGATGGCGACGGGAAGCTGGGCCTGGGCGATGTCATGAAACTCGGCCGCAGCCTGTTCGGCAAGCGCTGACAGGTCGCTGCCGTGCGCCAGGGTTCCGCCCGGGTGTCTCCTCCCCATCCATAGCGACACCCTATCGATATTGTTGAATAATTCGAATTCCCCAACCGATCGATGCTCCTTATCGTGTGCACACGCCGCCACGATGAGTCCGCCTGATGCGCAGCTCCGCCAGTCACATTCCGGATACCGGCCTATACCGGCCCCTGCGGGCAGGCGCTAGCATCGGCACACGCGGCAACGATGCTCGATGACCCCACGGCCGCATGTGCGCCTTCGATCGATCACCACAGCTGACGCATTGCCCACCACTTCGACTCCACCAGCACGTGTCCGCAGTTTCGGCACACAGCTCCCCAAGTGCTCACGCACACAGGTATTGCCATGACAACCGAAGCAAAGTGCCCGTTCAATCACGCCGTCGTCGGTACCGGAACCACCAACCGCGATTGGTGGCCCAAGCAGCTGCGTGTGGACCTGCTCAGCCAGCATTCGAGCAAGTCCAACCCGCTGGGCCAGACCTTCAATTACGCCGAGGCGTTCAAGCGCATCGATCTTGCTGCGCTCAAGCAGGAACTGCGCGCGCTGATGACCGATTCGCAGGACTGGTGGCCGGCCGACTTCGGCCATTACGGTCCGCTGTTCGTGCGCATGGCCTGGCATAGCGCCGGCACCTATCGCATCGGCGATGGCCGTGGCGGCGGCGGTCGCGGGCAGCAGCGCTTCGCACCGCTCAACAGCTGGCCCGACAACGTCAGCCTGGACAAGGCGCGCCGCCTGCTGTGGCCGATCAAGCAGAAGTACGGCCAGGCGATTTCCTGGGCCGATCTGATGATCCTCACCGGCAACGTCGCGCTGGAAAGCATGGGCTTCAAGACCTTCGGTTTTGCCGGCGGCCGCGAAGACACCTGGGAGCCGGATCAGGATCTGTACTGGGGCCGCGAAACCAAGTGGCTGGGCGGCGACGACCGCTACTCGCGCGGCTCGCCAGGCGTGGACGAAGCGCACGGCGTGCTGGTGAAGGACGACGACAGCGAAGTGCCGCACACCCGCGATCTGGAAAACCCGTTGGCCGCCGTGCAGATGGGCCTGATCTACGTCAATCCGGAAGGCCCGGACGGCAAGCCCGACCCGGTGGCCTCCGCGCGCGACATCCGCGACACCTTCGCGCGTATGGCGATGAACGACGAAGAGACCGTGGCGCTGATCGCCGGCGGCCATACCTTCGGCAAGACCCACGGCGCCGGCCCGGCCGACAACGTGGCCGCCGAGCCGGAAGCAAGCGATCTGGAAAGCCAGGGCCTGGGCTGGCACAACAGCTACGGCACCGGCAAGGGCGCAGACACCATCACCAGCGGCCTGGAAGTCACCTGGACCACCACCCCGGCGCAATGGAGCAACGACTTCTTCGATCATCTGTTCAAGTTCGAGTGGGAGCTGAGCAAGAGCCCGGCCGGCGCGCACCAGTGGGTGGCCAAGAATGCCGACGCCATCATTCCCGATGCGCACGATGCCTCGAAGAAGCACCGGCCGACCATGCTGACCACCGATCTGGCGCTGCGCTTCGACCCGGCTTATGAAGCGATCTCGCGTCGCTTCCACGAACACCCCGACCAGTTCGCCGATGCGTTTGCGCGCGCCTGGTTCAAGCTCACCCACCGCGACATGGGTCCGCGTTCGCGTTACCTGGGGACCGAGGTGCCGAGCGAAGAACTGCTGTGGCAGGACCCGGTGCCCGCCGTCGACCACCCGCTGGTCGATGCGCAGGACGCCGCTGCTCTCAAGCAGACCATCCTCGATTCCGGCCTGAGCGTGGCGCAGCTGGTCTCCACCGCGTGGGCATCGGCATCGACCTTCCGCGGCTCGGACAAGCGCGGCGGCGCCAACGGTGCACGTCTCCGTCTGGCACCGCAGAAGGATTGGCAGGCCAATCAGCCCGAGCAGCTAGCAAACGTGCTGCGCACGCTGGAGCGCATCCAGGCCGAGTTCAACGGCGCGCATGCCGGCGGCAAGCAGATCTCGCTGGCCGACCTGATCGTGCTTGCCGGTAACGCCGCGGTGGAACATGCAGCGCACGCCGCAGGCCACAGCGTCACCGTGCCGTTCGCACCCGGCCGCACCGATGCCTCTCAGGAGCAGACCGACGTTGAATCGTTCGCTGTGCTGGAGCCAGTGGCCGATGGCTTCCGCAACTTCGCCAAGCGCAGCTACGCGGTGCCTGCCGAAGCGCTGCTGATCGACAAGGCGCAGTTGCTCACTTTGACCGCGCCCGAGTTGACCGTGCTGGTCGGCGGCCTGCGCGTGCTCGGCGCCAATGTCGGCGACTCGAAGAATGGCGTGTTCACCACCCGTCCCGGCGTGCTGAGCAACGACTTCTTCGCCAACCTGCTCGACATGCGCACCGAGTGGAAAGCCACCTCCGAAGCGAAGGACCTCTACGAAGGCCGCGACCGCAGCACCGGCGAACAGAAGTGGACCGGCACGCGTGTGGACTTGGTGTTCGGCTCCAACTCCATCCTGCGTGCGGTCGCCGAGGTCTACGCCAGCGCCGATGCACAGGAAAAGTTCGTGCACGACTTCGTCGCGGCCTGGACCAAAGTGATGCAGCTAGATCGTTTCGATCTGGCGTAACAGCGGCGATCAGGACGACGGCACTTGCCACCAGGTGTGTGCCGTCGTTGCTCGGGGCGGCACTTGCCACGCGTGCTATTCCGAATGCGCGACTGACGATTGCTGGATACTTTTGTCGCCCAATCAACGTGGCATCGAGAAGCTTGCATCGAGCAGGCCCTTGAGCACGGATGGCGGTTGCGGCGATGTTGGTTTCCACGCGTCAAGCGCAATGCAGGCATATGACCGCATTAACGCAAACGCCCCGAATAATCGGGGCGTTTGCGTTTCCATCATTCCAGACGCAGCACGACAATCACGCAGCGCTACAACGCGTCGATATCGCCCAACGCAGTGATCAACCGACGTGCACGCTTGTCCGGTTTGCCGATAGGTGCACGATAGCCGGTGCGTTCGGCCACACGCTGCAGCCGCCACTGCGTGCGTCCCTCGCGTGAGGCATCGCTTTCCACGTACAGCGCCTGCGCCACCGGTGCCGGCCCGCGCACGTCGCTGAGCGCGGCAACCGTGATCTCGAAGATTTCACCGCCACGGTCGATGCGCAACTGCTCGCCCTGGCGTACCGCACGCGATGGCTTTGGCCGCTGGCCGGCGACATCCACCTTTCCGTTGTCCACCGCCGTCTTGGCCAGGCTGCGGGTCTTGAAGAAGCGTGCTGCCCACAACCACACATCCAGCCTGACCGTCGTCGCTTGTTCCACCAATTGAGTCATCGCGTTGTGCTTGCCGTTGGGTCCATTGGCTGCATGCCGGTGTGGTCATCGCGCTGCATCGGCGCGGTGCAACCGGCTGCATCGAGCAAGAAATATCTGGGCAACCGCACCGGAACTCAAGCGCCACCGCCGGCCAGATCCAGCCTGCCTGCCACACACTGGCTGACCGATACAGGCAGAGCTGCATGGCCCGTGTGGTGCCCCGTGACATCGGCCTGGCGAGCTCGCTCTTCCGCGGCTGTTGAGATTTGCCAGGCGACCGCACGCGGCACACACGCCAATGCTAGTGTTCGCAGCTTCCGCACCACGGCGCGTCTGCGATGCCTAAATCCGCTGTCCTGACCGAAGGCCCGATCGGCAAGAATCTGCTGCTGTTCGCACCGCCGATCCTGGCAGGCAATATCGCCCAGTCGCTCAACGGCTCGATCAATGCGATCTGGGTGGGCCGCTACCTCGGCGAGGCGGCACTGACTGCGGCAGCCAACGCCAACAGCATCATGTTCTTCCTGATCGGCTCGGTGTTCGGCATCGGCATGGCCTCGACCATCCTGATCGGCCAGGCGATGGGCGCACGCGACATCGCGCAGGCACGCAAGGTCATGGGCACCAGCGCCAGTTTTTTCGGCGGCCTGTCGGCAGCGATTGCGGTCTTCGGCTGGTTTCTGGCGCCGCATCTATTGACCGCGATGGGTACACCACCGGCGTCGCAGACATTGGCCGAGGAGTACCTGCGTGTCATCTTCCTGGCGATGCCGCTGATCTATGTGTTCGCGTTTTTGTCGGCGGCACTGCGTGGTACCGGCGATGCGCGCACACCGTTCCGCTTCTTGCTGGTGTCGGTGGTGCTGGACATCGTGTTCAACCCATTGCTGATCTTCGGTCTCGGCCCGTTTCCGGCACTCGGTATCGCCGGTGCGGCCTGGGCCACGCTGCTGGCGCAAGTGGTCGCACTCGGCGGGTTGCTGCTGTATTTACGCAAGAAACGCCATGTCCTGTGGTTGGGGCGCGGCGATCTGCAGCTGTTCCGGATCTCACCGACGATCCTGCGCGCGCTCATCGTCAAAGGCGTGCCGATGGGCCTGCAGATGGTGCTGATCTCGCTGTCCATGATCGCGATGATGACGCTGGTCAACGGCTTCGGCACCGACACTGCGGCCGCTTACGGCGCAGCGCTGCAGCTATGGACGTATGTGCAGATGCCGGCGATGGCGCTGGGCGCTGCATGCTCCACGATGGCGGCGCAGAATGTGGGTGCCGGGCTCTGGAACCGCGTCGATGCGACCGCACGCACCGGCATCGTCGCCAACTTCTTGATGACCGGCATTCTGATCGTGCTGCTGATCCTGTTCGATCACTGGACGCTCGCCCTGTTCCTGCCGACCGACAGCCCGACGCTGGAAGTGGCGCGGCATCTCAATCACATCGGCATCTGGTCGTTCCTGCTGTTTGGCGTGAGCTTCGTCATTTCCGGCGTGGTGCGCGCGACCGGCGCGGTGATCCCGCCACTGCTGATCCTGGCATTCGGTCTATGGGGTGTGCGCGTGCCGCTGGCGAACGCCTTGATCCCGCATCTGGGAGCCGACGGCATCTGGTGGAGTCTTCCGATCAGTTCGGTCTGCTCGATGCTGCTGTCGCTGGCGTATTACCGCTGGGGCGGCTGGCGCAAGGCGCGCATGTTGACCACGCCTGCGGATCCGGCGGAGCTGGCGGCCGCTGCGGAGGTTCCGGCACACCCGGCTTCGCCGGTCGCCGATACGGCACCGTTGACGGAATTGCCGAGGCCTCGCCAGCGCTGATGTCCACTGGCAGTGCGAAGAACAGACGCTCGCGCGCCCACACGTTCCCGCGAACGTTGTGGGATCACCACCTGCCGATTCACGAATCCCGATTCTCATAACGCAAACGGCCGCCCGAAAGCGGCCGTTTGGCAGTGGCAGAAGCAACCTGCCAGTGTGACTTACTGAGCCTTGGCAGCAGCCTGGCGAGCAGCCTTGGCCTGCGCAGCGGCGGCCAGATCTTCCTTGATGCGGGCAGCCTTGCCTTCCAGACCACGCAGGTAGTACAGCTTGCCGGCGCGAACCTTACCGCGACGCTTCACTTCGACCGAGTCGATGATGGCGCTGTGGGTCTGGAACACGCGCTCGACGCCGAAGCCGTGCGAGATCTTGCGGACGGTGAACGCGGAGTTCAGGCCAGCATTCTTGGTACCGATCACGACGCCCTCATAGGCCTGCACGCGCTCGCGATTGCCTTCCTTCACCTTGACGTTCACCACAACGGTGTCGCCCTGGTTGAATTCCGGCAGCTGGCGCTGAATCTGGGCGGCTTCGAAGTCAGCCAGGATGGTCTTGTTGAGTTTGCTCACGATGGGCACCGCGTGTCTGGTGATATTGGACCGGCAGTCGCCGCACGGCGATTGCTCGAGGTTCGTAGGAGGGCCAGACGCAAGGCTGGCCAGCAAGCCGCATATTGTACCCCAATCAATGTTGCAAGAGCTAGGGGTGAGCCCTTATTACTTGTTGCCTGGTTTATCGTCGCCTGAGGCGAGTTCGCGACGAAACTCCTCCAGCAAGCGGCGATCGTTCTTGTCCAACCCTGCCTCGTCGAGCAGATCCGGGCGACGCAGCCAGGTCCGGCCCAGCGACTGCTGCCGGCGCCAGCGCGCAATCGCAGCGTGATTACCAGAGCGCAGCACGTCCGGCACATCGCCCCAGTCGTGGGCCGATGGATGGCTGTAGTGCGGGCAATCCAGCAGACCCTGCGGGCCTTCGAAACTGTCCTGGGCCGCAGATTCGGCATCGTTCAACACGCCTTCCTGCAACCGCGTCACCACATCCACCAGCACCGCTGCGCCAAGCTCGCCACCGGATAACACGTAGTCGCCGATGGAGATTTCCATATCCACCGCCTGCGCCAGAAACCGCTCGTCCACGCCTTCGTAACGCCCGCACACCAACACCATGCGCGGCAACTGCGCCAACTCGCGGGCGAGCGGCTGGGTGAGCGGCCGCCCCTGCGGGCTGAGGTAGATCACCGGTGCAGGACGCGTGTCTGCGGCTTGCACCGCAGCCAGACAGGCCCGCAACGGCTCGATCAACATCACCATGCCGGGCCCACCACCGAACGGACGGTCGTCCACACGGCGGTAGTTACCCTGCGCATGGTCGCGCGGATTCCAGCCCTGCAGTTCCAGCAAGCCACGCTCCTGCCCCCGCCCGACCACGCCGAACGCCGCGCATTGCGCGATGAACTCGGGGAACAAGCTGATGACGTCGATGCGCACTGGATGGGAATCGGGATTGGGGAATGGGTACAGCAAGAACGGAGCGCAAGCACCGCTCAGATCAGATCAGAAATTCCGATCAGAAATCCGGATCCCAGTCCACCACGATCACGTTGGCTTCAAAGTCGACCGACTTGACGAAATCCGGCAGCACGAACGGCACCAGCCGTTCGCGATCGCCGCGTACCACCATCACGTCATTGGAGCCGGTGGAGAACAGATGCGACACCGTGCCGAGCTTGACGCCTTCGACGGTTTCCACCTGCAGCTCTTCCAGATCCACCCAATAATATTCATCGGGCTTGGGTGGCGGCAGCACGCTGCGCGAGACGTAAATCTCGATCCCGTGCATGGCTTCGACGGTGTCGCGATCGGAAACGTTGGGGAATGTTGCGACCAGATGCTTGCCCTGATCGCGCCCGCGCGCTCCGCTCAGTGTCGACTCCTCACCCGAGGGCGTACGCAGAATCCACGGTTGGTACCGGAAGATTGCGCTACGCGGCTCGGTCCAGGACTCGATCTTGAGTTCGCCCTTGACACCGAAAGCGCCGGCAACCCTGCCCAGCAGGATACGGCGCTCGGTCTGTTTCATTTGCGTCAGCTAGGCCGAGCGATGCGCTCGGCCCTCCCAAATCAGGCCGCGGCGGCCTGAGGCTTGGATGCTTCGCGATACAGGTTACGCACCTTGTCGGTCAGCTGTGCGCCCTGGCCGACCCAATGGTCGACGCGCGCGATGTCCAGCACGACGCGCGGTTCTGCGCCCTGGGCAACCGGGTTGTAGTAACCCAGACGCTCGATGTTGCGGCCGTCGCGCGCGCTGCGCACGTCGGTCACGATGATGTGGTAGAACGGACGCTTCTTGGCGCCGCCGCGGGTCAGTCGAATCTTGACCATGGTGTCGTTTTCCTGAGTTGCCCAGTCGCCAGAGTGGCGCGGTAAGCCGGCGATTATAGCGGGCCCCGGCGGCGAAGCCAAGTCACCCGGTGACCGCCCCGCGCCAAGCCTCAGATCGCTTGCCACGCATGGGTTTGCAGGGCCTGCTCCAGCAGCGGCAGCTGCGCTGCATGTGGGCCCCAGCGGGCCGGCCCCATCGCCACGATCGCCTGCTGCCCGCGCGCATTGCAGGCGAAGGCGCCATCGAAACGATCCAGTTCGTCCAGTTGCACCGGCCGCCGAATCTGGCTGATCCCCAGCGTTTCCAGCCCGGTCTGCAGCAATTGCTGACGCGTTCCCAGCAAGGCCGGGCCTTGCGGCCAGACCACGCCACCGCGCTCCCACAAACCCAGATTCCAGAACGCGCCTTCCAGCACCCTGCCCTGCGGATCCTGCAACACGACATCGTCGTGATCGGTATTCATGGCCAGCCGGCGCAGACGCAACAGCGGAAATGTCCCGACATGCTTGAGCTCGGGCTGATCGCGCACATAGCTGGTCACCTGCACGCGCAGCCCGGTCTCGGGCATGTCCGCTGGCGGCGACACCGCAACCAGCACGTCCAGCGCGACCTCGCGCAAGGGATCGCGAAAGTCGTAATCCTGCGCGAACACGGTGACGCGCAGGCTGGCATCGGCCATTGCCGAGGCTTCCAGCGCGGCGTGCATTTGCAGACGCAATGCCTCCTGCGCCAGCTCCATGCCGAACAGCGCGCTACTGCCCTGCTGTAGGCGCTGCAGATGCAGATCCAGCCCGAGCGTGGCACTGCTGCGCACCTGTAGCGTGGTGAAGTGGCCGTAGTTGATCAGCGCGGCAGCCCCGAGCTGCGCCGCGCTGGCGGGTACGCCATTGCAGAAGATCACCGACATAACAGCGCCTGCGCGTCAGCCCACCATTGCGTTACCACCTGCGCGGCGGGCTGCGCGGGCGCCATCCAGGCCGATTGCCCGGCCCAGGCCTGCATGGCATCCAGGCGGTTGTCGCGCGCGGCGGCCTGGCGCATCGGCGCGGTCAGCGCGCGCTGCACCGGATACGGCGCTGGCGGCGGCGCATCTGCAGCGCTGGCGGCGCTTACATACGGTGTGACCAGCGCACGACCCAGTCGGCCGGAAAATGCGCGGGTCGGCTGGGTCTGTTCCGGTTCGGCCTGCGTCAGTGCCTCGGCCCAGGCGCTCGGCAGTGCAGCTTCGGGCGTACGCAGCAGGCCGGTACCGATCTGCACTGCACTTGCGCCCAGTGTGAGCGCCGCAGCAATGCCGCGTGCGCTGGCGATGCCGCCTGCGGCGATCACCGGGATGTGCAGGTGATCGACCAATCGCGGTAACAAGGCGAACAACCCGGTCGTCTGGCGCTCGGCCTGGCTGGCATCGAAGGCGCCACGATGGCCACCGGCTTCGGCCCCTTGTGCGACCACCGCATCGGCACCTGCTGCCTGTGCCGCAAGCGCTTCGTCCAGTGTGGTGGCGCAGGCGAACCACGCGATGCCGGCAGCCTTCAAACGCGCAACCTGATCGGGCCGAAACAGCCCCATGATCGATGAGGCAACCGCAGGACGCGCGGCGAGCAAGGCCTCGAACTGTGCGTCGAAGTCGGCTGGCGTTGTGTCACCTACGGCTGCAGAAACTGGCGGCCCCCACTGCGATAGAAATTCCCGCATGCGCGCTTCCGCATCTGCGTTGCGTACCGGTGCAGGATCGGGAATCCATAGATTGATCTGCGCGGGCCCGGTGCTCGCGTCACGAAACGCCATCATCCATGCCACGATCTCCTGCGGCTGCGACAACACCGCACCCATCGCGCCCATGCCACCGGCTTCGGCAACCGCCGTCGACAACGGCACCGGGCAGGCGCCGGCCATGGGGCTGAGCAGAATGGGAGCGCCTAAGCCAAAACGCCGGCAAAAACGCGCGACGTTTGCGTACCGGCCATCCGACGCAAGCGACGGTGTCACCGACACCTCAGTGATCGCCTTCGAGGAGCTGCACGATTCTGGGCCATTGCATCTGCCGAGCCAGATCCAATGCCGTCTTGCCCGATGGCGTGCGCAGCGACGCATCCGCGCCGTGCTTCAGCAACAATGACACCGGCTGATAGTTGCCCGCCAAGGCATCGCGCTGCAGGAGCGTCCAACCGGCGTCGTCGCGGAAATGCACCATGTCCGGCTGATCGCGCAGGCCTTCGTCGAACTTTGCGCCCATGTTCTCGCTCATCGGATGCTCGCGCTCGGACGGAGCCTGCTCCGTTGCAACGACCTGAGCCGGCTTGCTACCGAACATCTTGCCGAACAAGCCACTTTTGCGCTCCGGCACAGGTGCAGGCACCAGGCGCACTACGCCCGGCTCACCGAAGTCCAGGCCCCACGCAGCGTCGTGCTCGGCGCGTTCGGCCTGCGACATCGTGCGACGCATCGCTGCAATGGTATGGCCGCCGTAGACCTGGCCATCGGTCACGTACATCCAGTCTTCCAGGTCGGTGATCGGTGCAGACACGGCGTCACCGGCGGTGAGTCCTGCGATCCATTCCGGATCGTTGAGCAGGCTGCCGGAGACCTGCTCGCCATCGAACTGCACGTCGGAGATCCACATATGCTCGTGCGAAGGCGCATCAGTCGCGGAAGCGTCGGTGGCGAAAGGCAGTTTCACTGCCGCCATCTCCAGGCCCGGCACGATGCGGCGGTATTCCCAGGACAGTTCGCGCCAGAAAAACTTGAAGGTGTCGCGCGCTGCGGCGTAGGCCGCCTGCAGTGCAGCGTCTTCATCGTTTGCGAAATACATGCGGTTATCGGTCATGGTTACCTCGACGAAGAGCCGCCTACAAAACTACTTCACGTCAGTCTAATGCAGGCCGGCTGATCTGCGGCATGGCTGCAGGGCCCTTGCCGGCCCACCATCGCGGGACACGCCGCAAGTACGTCCATGTAGGCTCTTACGCGGCATCCATGCCGCGTAAGGTCCCGCGACGGTGGGCCGGCAAGGACCAGTCGAGATGGTCGGTGTGCGTAGCTCTTCTCAAAGCAACCGACTCACTCTCTGGTGCGGCGCCCTCACCGATTGCGGGACCATGTGGCGGCATGGATGCCGCCACTGAGCCTTATCTGTTCGGAATCTGGCAGTTTAGGTGTCGAGAGCCGGCGTGGGCCACCGTGAGAGCCTGGATCTCAGCGATCGTCGTGTAGCTTGGTACCCACGCCGGATTCTCCCTTGATTCGCCCGAACAGTTGCCCGAGGTGACACTCGAAACGATAAGACTGGGCAAGCGAGGGAGCTCTCGACATTTCTAGCCTAGCGGAGATTTCCCATGAGCGGAATCGGGATCGATGTGTGCAAACACTCTCTTGACGTTGCGGTTTTTCGAGGCCAGACCCGTCAGTTCACCAACACCGCAGGCGGTCATCGGAAGCTTGTCGATTGGCTGAATACGCTGTCGGTGCGGCAGGTGGTGCTGGAGGCGACCGGGGGCTACGAGCTGGCAGCGCTGGATGCCTTGCATCACGCCGCATTGCCGGTGGCGCGCGTCAATGCGCAACGGGCACGCAACTTGGCCAACGGTTTGGGACTGGCCAAGACCGACCGGCTGGACGCCGCCATGTTGGCCTGCATGGCCGAGAAGATGGAGCTCCATCAGTATGTTCCACTGGAACCATGGCAGCGCGATCTGGGCGAGCATGTGCGTGCCCGTCGGCAACTGGTGGATCTGTTGAAAACAGCAAGGCAGCAGCTGCAGCAGGTTGCGGAAAAGCGCTGCGCAAGCTGCTGCAGGGCAACGTGAACCAGCTTGTGCGCAGTGTGGCGCGGTTAGACAAACTGATCGCCGGGCAGCTGAAGACGCTGCTCACCGAGCAACCGCACCTGGCTGCGTTGAAGACGCTCAAAGGGGTCGGTCCGGTGCTGCTGGCCGTGCTGGCGTGCCGGTTACCAGAGCTTGGGACGCTCAGCGGAAAGCAGATATCCCGATTGGTTGGCGTTGCCCCGCTCTCGCGCGACAGCGGCGCGATGCGAGGTAAACGGGGGATTGGCGGAGGCCGAGCCGACATCCGACAGGCGCTGTATATGGCGGCCATGTCCTCAGCTCGGCACGAGCCACGTCTGCGCGATTTTTACAGAGCGCTGCGGGCACGCGGCAAGGAGGGCAAGGTCGCCCTTGTGGCGGTGATGCGTAAGATGCTGGTGATCCTCAATGCGCGCGTGCGCGATGAAAGAGCCGCCATGAAGCCCGCCTGAGCGCATTTGACGGCCATGCGCAAACGCAAAAGCGTGCCGGCCAGCGGCCGGCACCTACCGATGGACGCACCCGAAGGAAACCGATCGAAGGCCGCGAATCGGGGTCCTGATCAACACAGTTGCTCCACGGATGGATTTACGGCGTGCCCCGCGAGCGGTGAGGGCACCGCGCCCTCGACCCACGCAGCGTTTGATCTGGACCTCTGACTGCATCCACGCAATCGCAGCTGCATCTGCGCGATGCCCTACATTGCCAGCGCAGGGACCGTGTGGCGCCGCGCTGGCCGTGTCAGCGCATCACTGAACTCAACGGAACGGCATGCCGCCGCGGCCGCCCATGGCGCCCATCATCCCCTTCATGTTGCGCATCAGGCCCTTCATGCCGCCGCCGGCCAGCTTGCCCATCATCTTTTCCATCTGCTGATACTGCTTCATCAGCTTGTTGACGTCGGCCGGCTGCATGCCCGAGCCGCGCGCGATGCGCGAGCGGCGCGAGCCGTTGAGCAGGGCCGGGTTGCGGCGCTCTTTCTTGGTCATCGAATTGATGATCGCGATCATGCGCGGCACTTCCTTGCCGGTGACCTGCTGCTTGACGTTGTCCGGGATCCGGCCCATGCCCGGCAGCTTGTCCATCAGCCCATGGATGCCGCCCATGTTCTGCATCTGCTCGAGCTGTTCCTTCATGTCGTTGAGGTCGAACTTCTTGCCCTTGGCGACCTTGGCGGCGAGCTTGGCGGCTTTTTCCTGATCGACGCTCTGCTCGACCTGCTCCACCAGCGACAGCACATCGCCCATGTCCAGGATGCGGCTGGCGACGCGGTCGGGATGGAACACGTCCAGGCCGTCGGTCTTTTCGCCGGTGCCGACGAACTTGATCGGCTTGCCGGTGATGTAGCGCACGCTCAGCGCGGCACCGCCACGGGCGTCGCCGTCGGTCTTGGTCAGTACCACGCCGGTCAGCGGCAATGCCTCGCCGAAGGCCTTGGCGGTGTTGGCCGCGTCCTGGCCGGTCATCGCATCGACCACGAACAGGGTTTCGGTCGGGTTGACCGCGGCATGCAGCGCCTTGATCTCGTCCATCATCGCCGCATCGATCGCCAGGCGGCCGGCGGTATCGACCAGCAGCACGTCGACGAAGGACTTGCGCGCGTCGCTGATGGCGGCGCGCACGATGTCCACCGGCTTCTGCGAGGCGTCGGAGGCGAAGAACAGCACGCCGACCTGTTCGGCCAGCGTCTTGAGCTGCTCGATCGCAGCCGGGCGATAGACGTCGGCCGAGACCACCATGACCTTTTTCTTGCGCTTTTCCTTCAGGTGCTTGGCGAGCTTGCCGACCGTGGTGGTCTTGCCCGCACCCTGCAGGCCCGCCATCAGGATGATCGCCGGCGCCGGCACGTTGAGGTTGAGGTCGGTGGCGGCCGCGCCCATGACCGCGGTCAGTTCGTCGCGGACGATCTTGATCAGCGCCTGGCCCGGGGTCAGCGACTTGAGCACTTCCTGGCCGACCGCGCGCACCTTGATGCGTTCGATCAGGGCCTGTACCACAGGCAACGCGACGTCGGCTTCGAGCAATGCGATGCGCACTTCACGGGTGGCTTCGCGGATGTTCTCCTCGGTCAGGCGGCCGCGGCCGCGCAGGCGCTCCATGGTGCCGGAGAGACGTTGGGTAAGGGACTCGAACATGCGCAAAGGACCGCGTAAGGGGAAACGGGCGTCGATTATAGCGGCACAGCCCAATCTGCCGCCCTGCCCGGCTGGGCATGCCCGCTCTTCCGATTCCCGATTCCCGATTCCCGATTCCCGATTCCCGATTCCCGATTCCCGATTCCCGATTCCCGATTCCGGCGCCAGCCCCCAGTGTGCGAAACTTCCACGATGACAATCGTTCTCATCGCGTTCGCCCTGTATCTGTTGGCCACCGCGCTGCTCACCCGCTCGGTGCTGCGCGATGGCAACCAGGCGCCTGCACGCTGGTTGATACCGGCGCTGGCGGCAGTGGCGTTGCACGCCGGGTACCACGTGCTGGTGGCATTCCGCACCGCCGGCGGGCCGGACATGCACTTCTTCGCGGCACTATCGCTGTGCGGGCTGGGCATGGCCGCGCTGACGGCGGTGTTCGGCGGGCGCGGGCGCATGGCGGCGGTGGGCGTGGTGGTGTTCCCGCTGTCGGCGATTCTGCTGGCCTGCTATCACGCTTACGGTCACGAACCGAGCTCGGACCTGGGCTGGCGGCTGGAGCTGCACGCGTGGATGGCGCTACTGGCCTACGCCACGCTGGGGATCGCCGCGCTGCTGGCGATCATGCTGTGGTTGCAGGAGCGCGCGCTACGCCGACGCGACTTCCACACTTGGCTGCGTGCGCTGCCGCCGTTGACCGAGCTGGAGACGCTGCTGTTCCGCACGATCACGGTGGGCTTCGTGCTGCTGAGTCTGACCCTGCTGACCGGCCTGCTGTTCGTGCAGGATTTTCTGGCGCAGCGGCTGTTGCACAAGACCGTGCTCAGCATCCTGTCGTGGATCGTGTTCGGGGCGCTGCTGATCGGCCGCTGGCGCAATGGCTGGCGCGGCACCAAGGCGGTGCACTGGACGCTGACCGCGATGGTGCTGCTGGTGCTGTCGTTCTTCGGCAGCAAGTTCGTGATCGAGCTGGTGTTGGGGCCGCGCTGATGGCGTTGGCTTCAGGAGCGTCCTGGCCTCACCGTCGTTGCGGTACCCGCGCTCAGGCATCCAGCGCAGCGTTCACCGCGGCCCACGGCTGATCCGGGCCAGCGCTGGCGAAGTGATAGGCGATGCGGCGGCGGTAGATCTCGCCGGGCCGCAGGATCGTCGACGGGAAGTTGGGGTGATTGGGCGCATCCGGATAGTCCTGCGGCTCCAGACACACGCCGCGGCCCAGGCCGGGATGATGTGCGTCCAGATGCTGGCCTTCGTAGAGTTGCACCGCCGGTGCATCGCTGCTGATGCGTAGCGCCACGCCACTGCGCGGCGAATACAGCTCGGCAACGCAATCGGCGTCGGCTGCCAGCACCAGGCATTGGTCGTAGCCTTTGCCTAGCACCACTTGTGGATGCGATGGGTCAGTGTTATTGGCCAACGCGGCAGCAATGCGGAAATCGAACGGCGTGCCGGCAATCGAAGCGATCTCGCCGGTCGGAATCGATTCGGCATCCACCGGCAGATAGCGATCGGCCGGCACGCGTAGTACCTGCGCGGCGGCGCGGTGATGCGGGTCGCCGGATAGATTGAAGTACGGGTGATGGGTGAGATTCAACGGGGTGGCGGCATCGCACTGCGCCTCGAAATCCAGCTGCAGCTTGCGTCCCTCCAGTTGCAGCCGCGCACGCACCTGCAGATTACCGGGATAGCCTTCTTCGCCATCGGGGAGTCGTAGCCGAGCAACACCTGATCCGACGCCTGCTCCAGCACGCGCCACACACGCCGCCCGAAGCCGCGCAAGCCGCCGTGCAACTGGTTGCGCCCTTCGTTGGCCGCCAGCGTGTGGGTGACGCCATCCAATGTGTAACGCGCCCCGGCGATGCGATTGCCGAAGCGGCCAACCAGGATATTGAGGCTGTCGCCGTCGGCCGCGTAGGCAGGCAGGTCCGGCAAGGCCAGCAGCAGCGGCACCACGCCCCGTGCGGTGGTGAGCCGCAGCGCATGCAGGATGCCGCCATAGGTGAGCACTTCCGCCTCCAGCCCGGCATCGCTGCGCAGCGTAAGCGCATGGACCTCAACACCGTCTGGGTCTGGCAACTGCCCGAATACGCGCTGCATGGATCGTCCCGCCGATAGTGGAAGCTGGCGAGCATAGCGGTGTCGCATAGCTGGCCGCCATGCCGATGCGCACAGACTGGCCTGCGAAGCGACTGACGGCTGCACATCGCATGCAAAGGTATGCGCGGCTGCGTTCGTCTGCGGATGCTAGTCCGGCGTGGGTCTCACTGCGCCGATGCACACAGACAGCACGGCGCTGCACGCACTACGCTAGACAGCGCGTGCCCAACCGGTAGCGCATGACCGACTCAACCGACCAGCACAGGAGCGCCAAGCCCATGCAGTGGATGTCTTTCGCAATGCAGAGCTCACGCAGGCCGTTGTTGCCCTCAATGGCTGGCATCACCCTGCTCGTCAGCGCGCTCGTCGCCTCCGCTGCCGAGGTCAAGGTGAGCGGTACGCTGCGGGCGGATCAGCCCGGTGCGCTGGTGTCGCGGCAACTGTTCGGCCAGTTCGCCGAGCATCTGGGCACCGGCATCTATGGCGGGGTGTGGGTCGGCGCGGACTCGGCGATTCCCAATACGCGTGGCTATCGCAACGATGTGGTGGCCGCGTTGAAGGCGATCGCAGTCCCGAACATTCGCTGGCCCGGCGGCTGTTTTGCCGACGAATACCATTGGCGCGACGGCGTCGGGGCCTCGGCCAAGCGCCCGATCAGCATCAACACGCATTGGGGCGGCGTGGAAGAGTCCAACCGTTTCGGCACGCATGAGTTCATGGATTTCACCGAGCTGCTTGGCACCCAGGCGTATATCGCCGGCAATGTGGGCAATGCGGCGCCGGACGAGATCGCACAGTGGGCCGAATACATGACCGCACCCACGCGCTCGAGCCTGGCCCAGGAGCGCCGCGCCAATGGCCGCGATGCGCCATGGCAGGTGCCCTACTTCGGCGTGGGCAACGAGCTGTGGGGCTGCGGCGGCAATATGCGGCCGACGTGTATCGGCGCTACCAGACGTTCGTCAAGGCGCCGGCCAATCAGAAGATCCTCAAGATCGCGCCCGGCCCCAACAACGACGATTATCACTGGACCGAAGTGATGATGCGCGAGGCCGGCACGTTGATGGACGGCCTGAGCCTGCACTACTACACCGTGCCCGGTGGCTGGCCGCCACGCGCATCGTCCACCAATTTCGACGAAGCCGCCTGGATCGATACGCTGTCGCGCACGCTGGTGATGGACGAGCTGATTACCAAACACAGCGCGATCATGGACCGCTACGACCCGGGCAAGAAAGTGGCGCTGGTCGTAGACGAATGGGGCACCTGGTATGCCGGCCTGCCCGATGCGAACCCGGGCTTTCTGCATCAGCAAAACAGCCTGCGCGATGCGCTGGTGGCGTCGTTGAATATCGACATCTTCAGTGCGCATGCCGAGCGCGTGCGCATGGCCAATATCGCGCAGATGGTCAACGTGCTGCAGGCGATGATCCTCACCGACGGGGACAAGATGGTGCTGACGCCCACCTACCACGTGTTCGCGCTGTACAAGCCGTACCAGGACGCCACTTATCTGCCGCTGCACTTGCAGACGCCCGAGTACCGTCACGGCGATGCGCATGTGCCCGCCGTGCACGGCTCGGCAGTCAAGGCCAAGGATGGGCATGTGTATGTCGCGCTGACCAATCTGGATGCGAAATCGGCGGCGAACGTGAGCGTGCAGGTAGAAGGCCTGTCGCCGAGCAGCGTAGACGGGCAGATCCTCACTGCGCCGGCGATCACCGCACACAACACCTTCGCCCAGCCACATGCGGTGGAGCCGAAAGCGTTCAAGGGCGCGCACGTGCAAGGCAAGGCGTTGAGCATTGCGCTGCCGGCGCATTCGATTGTGATGCTCAAGCTGGAGTGAGCGATGGTGACGGCAAACGCGTTGACTGAAAGCTGCCGGCGCGCTTGATTTTCATGTCCAAGCTGGAATGAGCAACAGCGGCGGCGGTAGCTGCCGCCGCTGTAGTTGATCAGGAACGATGACTTGGGGTGCTGCACTTTTCAAAGTGGACCGCTTGCAAGCAACTTGGTACGCATTTGCGAGTCAGCGCATCACACCTTCGTGCGCCTTATTGACCAGAGCGCCGGACACAAAGGGTTGCAACTCAGATGCTGGCTATGCACCGGTTGCTGCTTGAGCCGGCGCAGGTGTCAGCGCCGGCTCGGCAATGCGCCACTCCGCCGGCAGGCGTTCGAGTACGTGGTCCATAAAGGCGCGCACTTTTGGAGTGAAGTCGCGGCGGTCGGCGACGCACAGGTAGATGCGCAGCGGCTCCGGTAATGCCTGGGCGGTGCTGCCGAGATCGGAGACAAACAGCGGCTGCAGCTGGCCGCGCTGCAGATACGGCTGCACGACATACGCGGCCAATCGTGCAATGCCGCCGCCGGCAGCGGCCATGGTGGCGAGCGCATCGATATCGTCGCTGACCATCGCCTTGCCCAGCTCCGGCTGGAAGCGCACTCCATTGCGGAGGAAGTTCCAAGGCAGACAACGCCCATCGACCGGGTAACGCAGCAACAGGCAGTGGTGGTACTTCAATTCGTCCGGGGTCTGCGGGGTACCGCAACGGGCCAGGTACTGCGGTGCCGCGCAGACCACCAGCGGCACCTGCGCGATGCAACGCGCCACCAGGCCGTCTTCCAACTGCGCTTCGATGCGCAGGCTGACGTCCACGCTTTCCTGCGCGTGCTGCACGGCGCGGTCGGTGCACAACAGCTCGATCTCCAGTTGCGGATAGCGCTGGCGCAGCGCCGGCAACATCGGGGCGAGCACATGGCGCGCAAAAGCGGCGGTGCTGGCCACGCGCAAGCGCCCGGCCGGGGCCTGCTGCGGACCGGCGACCGATTGCCGCGCGCGTTCCAGGTCGCGCTCCAGCTGCCGCACCTGTTCGAAGTACAGCGTGCCGCGCTCGGTGAGCGCCAGGCTGCGCGTGGTCCGGTGCAGCAGGCGCACGCCCAGATGCTGCTCCAGCCGCGCGATGTTCTGGCTGACCGCAGCCGCGCTGACGCCGAGCAACTTGGCTCCGCCGGCAATGCTGCCGGCATCGACGGTGCTGACAAAACTACGGATGGACTGAAGAATGTTCATTGTTGAGGCAAGTATTACCAAACGATTCGTAAGTTTTTCTTACGTAAGCCACAAGGCTACGCGATCTACCCCGGCCGTGGTGGCGTCTCTACAGTTCCCTTCACGCCGCGGTTGTGCGGCAGTCGAGGTCATCCCCATGTCGTCATCTCCTCCCTCCTCCCCGTTGGCGCGACCGCGCTGGAAACTCGGTATGCGCGCCACCCCGTTCGTCTTCGCGTTCTACATGGCCGCGATCATGGCTTTGCTGATGTGCCTGGTCATCACCGGCGCCAACACCGGGCTGGCACCCGGCTATCTATGGCGCGTGCTGGACGCCTACCGCATTGCGATGCCCACCGCGTTCTGTTGCGTATTGGTGGTGCGGCCATTGGTGATACGACTGGTGGCGTGGACGGTGCACGCGGGGCATTGAAGTGTGCGTGGATGTGCATCTGCCGGTCGCAGACAAGTGCTGCCGCGCAGCACGGCACAGACCGCGTTTGCGACCGCCGTCATGCCAATGATGGATTATTCCGTAATGAACACCACGGAACTGAAACACGCCCGACAATTGCTTTGACACTGAAGCAGCACCTGCGCAGCGTCGCTTCTCCACGGACGTGAGTCCGTCTTTTGGGGAAGCACGCATGAACACGCTACGCAGTGTCGCTGTGCAGTTCGCTGTTGTGTTGGGCATGGCGCTGGCACCGAGTGCGCAGGCGCAAACCCTGGTGTGGGAAGACAACTTCAACGGGCCGGGTATCGACGGCAACAAATGGACCTACGACGTCGGTAACGGCTGCCAGATCGGCTTATGCGGTTGGGGCAATGGCGAGATGCAGTACTACACCAGCCGTGCCGAAAATGCGCGTATCGATAATGGCCGGCTGGTGATCGAGGCGCGGCGCGAAGCGTTTCAGAGTATGCCATTCACCTCGGCACGGCTCAAGACCGAAGGCCGCATGCACTTCACATACGGCACGCTGGAAGCGCGCATCAAGACGCCGGTGGTCGGCAACGGGCTATGGCCGGCGTATTGGATGCTGGGCACGATCGGCGTGTGGCCCGGCCGCGGCGAAATCGATCTGATGGAGGCCGGCATGGCGGCGGCAATCGCCGCCGGCACCGCCAACCGCCGCATCGGCGCGGCCGTGCATTGGGACTACAACGGCGCGCAAGCCGACTACGACACCAGCTATACCAGCCCGATAAATCTGCACAACGACTTCCACGTGTACCGGATGACCTGGGACCCGCAATTCATCCGGGTGTCGATCGACGGCCAGCAGTACTTCGAATTTGCGATCTCCAACATCCAAGGCGCCTCGTTGCACGAATTCCACCAGCAGCAATATCTGCTACTCAATCTTGCGGTGGGCGGCACCTATACCGGCATTACCTCGCCTGCTGCGGTGACGGCCCCGCTGCCGGGCAAGATGGAGATCGATTACATCCGGCTGTATCAAAACCCAGGTGCACAACTGTATGTCGGCGCGCAACATGCCGCGCCTGCGGGGCGCTTCGGTGTATTTACCGAGCAAAGCGATACCAGTGCGCGGCTGACGTTCGGCCAGGATGCCGAGCTGTACTTATGGAACAACCTCACCCCGATTGCGCAGGCCCCATTCGAAGGCCGCAACGTAATGGCGTACCGCGCCAACGCCGGTGCCTGGTACGGCCTGGGCATCCAGACCGACTATCGCAATATGGCCGCGTATGCGGGCGGCGCACTGAAACTGCACGTTAAAACCACTACGCCTTCGACCTTCAAGATCGGCATCAACACCAGTTTCGGCGACAGCTGGGTGGACTTCGCCGCGGGCGGCAATCAGTACGGATTGGTGCGCGATGGCGCCTGGCATGAAGTCAGCATCCCCTTCAGCGCGTTCTACGATCTGGATCTGCAGGCGGTCAAACAACTGTTCATGCTGGTGGCCGATCCCCCGGCCGCGCCAGTGGAGATCGCCATCGACAAGGTGTACTACCAGAGCCGTTGAACCGGCCGCGCGAGCTGGAGGCAGCCAACGTTTACGCGTTGGCTGCAACGCCTCTGAGCATGTCGATCAGCTGACGCAGGCGGTAGGGCTTGGGCAGAAAATCCACCTGCGGCGGCAGTGGCGGCAACTGCGCCTTGGCAAACCCGGACGCCAGGATGATGCGTGCCTGCGGCAGCAGTTGCGTCACCTGCTCGCTCAGCTCGATGCCCGACATGCCGTTGGGCATGCGGATATCGCTGAACACCACATCGTAAGGGCCGCTCTCGCGCAGCATGCGCAATGCACTGTGACCATCGTCGGCGGTGTCGACGGTGATGCCGGCATCGCGCAGTGCCTCGCCGATCAGTTCGCGTAACTCTTCTTGGTCCTCAACCATCAGCAAGCGCAGGGATTCAGTCATGCTCGGCGTCCTCGATGGCCGGGAGAAACAAGGTCACGGTGGTGCCGTGTCCGGGTGCGGTGTCAAGCTCGACAAAACCACCGGATTGGGACGCGAAGCCGAACACCTGGCTCAAGCCCAGGCCGGCGTTCGTGCCCGCATCCTTGGTGGTGAAAAACGCGTCGCCAGCGTGCTGCGCGACATCCGCCAGCATGCCGCTGCCATTATCGCGCACCGCAACGCTCACGTAAGTGCGCTGTGCAGCGTGCGGGTCGGACGGTGCGGCACGCCGCTGTACGGCGGTGGCCAGCACGATCGTACCGCCATCGGGCATGGCATCGCAGCTATTGAAGACCAGGTTGAGCAATGCGGCGTCCAATTGACCTGGGTCCATACGCACATCCGGCAGTGTCTGGGCCAATTCAAGCGAGAGGCCAATGCCGGCCGGGCACGCACGCAGCAGCAGTTCCAACGCGCCGGTCACAATTGCATTGACTGCATGGCGTTGTGGAGGCGATTGCTGCCCGCGTGCGAAGGCGAGCACGTGGCGGGTCAGCGAGGTGCCCCGCTCCACTGCCGTCTGCGCAGCACCCAGCAAGGTGCGCAGACGCGCATCCTCGCCCGCACGCCGCGAGATCAGATCCAGGCTGGTCGCCATCACGGTCAGCAGATTATTGAAGTCATGCGCCATGCCCCGCGTCAACCGGCCCAGCGCCTGGCTGCGTTGCGTCTGCGCCAGCACCTGCTGCGATTGCTGCGATTGCTGCGCTGCATGGCGTTCGCTGATATCGCAAGTTGCCACGGCAAAACCCACCAGCACATCGACTTCCAACACCGGCTCGATCACCACGCGGGCAAGGAATTGGCTGCCATCCTTGTGCAAGCGCCAGCCTTCTGCAGCAGCGCGCCCATCGCGCTTGGCGACCTCCAGCAGGTGTGCCGGCTCGCCGCGCTGTGCATCTTCGGGCACAAAAAACGCGAAAAATGCGTCTCCATGACCTCGGGGACGGCGTAGCCGTGGATTCGCTCTGCAACGGTATTCCAGCTACGCACATGGCCGCCCGTATCGAGCGTGTAGATCGCGCAATCGCACATGCTCTCGAGCAACAGCTGGCACTGCCGGCTGTTGTGAGAAAGCGGCCCGACGGTGTCGGTGGCCGTTTCCGCATCCATCACGCGATGTTTCCCCCCTGGAAAGCGCGCGAACATAGTGACGGATACGTGAAGGCGATGTGCAAGCCAACCCGGCCGGAAAGCGTCAAATTTCCGGCGATTTACGCGTGAAAGTTATCGGCTAACATGACCGCCCTCCCACTTAGGTCCGCGCGCCTCATGCAGAACATCTCGACCACACGCGACCGCTGGGTGTGGGTCATCGCGGGGGCCTTGATGGCTGCGACGCTCGCTGTGGAATTGGTCACACCGCTTGGCTATGCGGTGTGGCTGACCTACTTCGTCGCGGTTGGGGTGACGGTGTTTCAAAACCGCACGCAGGTTCCATTGATTGTGGGCGCGCTGTCATGCGTGTTGTTGGCAGTGGGTTTCAATCTGGCGCCGTCCAGCACCAATTCCAGTTTTTCCTCGATCAACCGCAGCATCGGTGGCGTGTCGTTCCTGGCGATGGCGCTGGTGGTGACGCAGGCGATCCGCGCGCGGCGTCAGGCCGAATTCGCGCTGTGGCTGCAGCAGGCAGAGAACACGGTCGAAGCGAGTTTGCGCGGCGACCAAAGCCCGGAAGCATTGGCCGATGCTGCCGTTAGCGCACTGTGCGACACGCTGGATGCGCAGGTGGGCGCGCTGTATCGCATCGAAGGCGAGCGCCTGCGTTTGACCGGTGGCACCGCGCTTCCGGCCGACATGCCCAAGACACTGCCGACCAACACCGGGCAACTGGGCGACGCCTTGCAGCGTGGCGCGGTGCGCCGCGTGCGCGGCGTGGACGCAGGACATCTGCAGATCGCCTCCAGCCTGGGCAAGAGCAGTTGCCAGGAATTGCTGCTGGCACCTGTCACTGCCGATGGTCGTGTGATCGGCATCGTCGAACTTGGCCGCGTGACCGACCCACGCACGGCCGGTTCGCGCGAGCAGGAACTGCTGGCACGCTGTGGCGAGAACATCGGCCTGGCCTTGCGCACCGCGTTGTTGCGCGCGCAGCTGGTGGCCTTGCTGGAAGAAACCCAGCGCCAGAGCGAAGAACTGCAGACCCAGCAGGAAGAGCTGCGCGTGACCAACGAAGAGTTGGAAGAGCAAAGCCGCAGCCTGCAGCAATCGCAGAGCGATCTGGAACAGCAGCAGGCCGAGCTGGAACAGACCAACGTGCAACTGGAAGAACGCACCCAGGCACTGGAAGCGCAGAAGCAGGCGTTGCTGGTTGCGCAGAACCAGCTGGTACGCAACAGCAACGAGCTCTCCACCGCCTCGCGTTACAAGTCCGAATTCCTGGCCAATATGTCGCACGAGTTGCGCACCCCGCTCAACAGCGCGCTGATCCTGGCCAAGCTGCTGGCCGACAACAAGGACGGCACGCTCAGCCCCGAGCAGGTGAAATATGCGCAGGCGATTCTCTCTTCCAACAACGATCTGCTGGCGCTGATCAACGACATTCTGGATTTGTCCAAGATCGAAGCCGGGCATGTGGAACTGGCCGACGACACCATCGCCACCAGCTCGGTGCTGCAGCGCCTGCGCGAAACCTTCGAGCCACTGGCGCAGCAAAAAGGCCTTGCGTTGCAGATCACGGCCGACGCCGATGCACCGACGCAAGTGGTCATGGATAGTCAGCGTCTGCAGCAGATTCTCAAGAACCTGCTGGCCAATGCGATCAAGTTCACCGAGCACGGCAGCGTCAGTCTGTCGATCCAGGCGCAGGCGCCGGGACGCGTGCTGTTCAAGGTCCAGGACACCGGCATCGGCATTGCGCGCGAACAGACCGAGATCATCTTCGAAGCGTTCCGTCAGGCCGATGGCAGCACGCGCCGTCGCTATGGCGGCACCGGTCTGGGGCTGTCGATCTCGCGCGATCTGGCGCAGCGCATGGGCGGCAGCATCCGTGTGGACAGCGAGCCGGGACGCGGCAGTTGCTTCACGCTGGAATTGCCGACCGATGGCGCGCCGGCCGAGGGTGTGACTGTTGCGGAAAGGCATGCGCCGCCGGCGTCGATTAACACCGCGCAAGCAGCGCAGCACACCAGCGGCATGGCGATGGCATCTCGTCTTGGCGAGCAGGCTGTGCTTGCGTCCAGCGCCTTGCCGCTGCCGATTCCAGCAGCGAGTGCAGCGCCGCTCCAGCGCGCCGAGGACGATCGCGATCAACGTAGCCGTCCAGGCAGACTGATCCTGGCAGTGGAAGACGACACGCGCTTTGCGCAAGCCTTGGTCGATCTGGCGCACGAGCTGGACTTCGATTGCGTGGTGGCGCCCAGTGCCGAAGAAGCACTGCGCCTGGCAGCCGAATTGCGCCCCAGCGGCATCCTGCTCGACATCGGCCTGCCGGATGCGTCCGGACTCAGCGTATTGGAGCGGCTCAAGCGCGATCCGGCGACGCGGCACATCCCGGTGCATGTGGTCTCGGCCATGGAGCGCAGCCAGATTGCGCTGGAACTCGGTGCGGTGGGCTATCTGATCAAGCCGGCCACGCGCGAGCTGCTGGCCGGCGCAATCCGCCAGCTGGAAGACACCAATGCACGCGCGGTGCGCCGCTTGTTGATCGTCGAAGACGACAGCGCGCTGCGTGCGAATCTGAAACTGCTGCTGGCGCGCGATCAACTGGAAATCGTCGCGGTGGGCAGTATTGCCGAAGCCATGCAGCAACTGGCCGGCTCCACCTTCGATTGCATGGTCACCGATCTGGCGCTGCCAGACGGCAGCGGCTACGACCTGCTCGAACGCATGGCCGGCAACGATGCGGTCGCGTTCCCGCCGGTGATCGTCTACACCGGGCGCGCACTCACACGCGACGAAGAACAACGCCTGCGCCGTTATTCCAAGAGCATCATCATCAAGGGCGTGCGCTCGCCGGAGCGCCTGCTCGACGAAGTGACGCTGTTCCTGCACAGCGTGGAAGCCTCGTTGCCCAGCGACCAGCAACGCCTGCTGCGTGAAGCGCGCCGCCGCGATGCGGTGCTGGATGGCGCCACCGTGCTGTTGGCCGAAGACGATGTACGCAATATCTTCGCGCTCTCCAGCGTGCTCGAACCGCTGGGCGTGACGTTGCAGATCGCCCGCAATGGCCGCGAGGCGCTGGAACATCTGGCCAGGCACGAAGTGGATCTGGTGCTGATGGACATCATGATGCCGGAGATGGATGGCCTCACGGCGATGCGCCAGATCCGCGCCAATCGTCAGTGGCAGGATCTGCCGATCATCGCGCTGACCGCCAAGGCCATGGCCGACGATCGCGAACGCTGTCTTGAGGCCGGTGCCAACGACTACATCGCCAAGCCCATCGACGTGGACAAGCTGGTGTCGCTGTGCCGGGTGTGGTGCTCGCGGCAATGACTGCAGTGGAGCTGTTCGATCTGGAGCTGCGGGTGCTGCTGGAAGCGGTCTACCAGCGCTATCACTACGACTTCCGCGATTACGCGGTGTCCTCGTTGCGTCGACGCATGCGCCACGCCATGGGCCGCTTCGATTGCGCGCGCGTGGCCGATCTGCAGCATCGCCTGCTGCACGAGCCGGAGACGTTTGCGCAGGCGATGCAGTTCTTCACCGTGCAGGTGTCGGAGATGTTCCGCGACCCGGCGTATTTCCGCGTGTTGCGCGAGCATGCGGTGCCGGTATTGCGCACCTATCCCTCGATCAAACTCTGGGTGGCCGGCTGCAGCACCGGTGAAGAAGTCTGGTCGCTGGCGATTCTGCTGCATGAAGAAGGCCTGCTGGAAAAAGCGGTGATCTACGCCACCGACATCAATCCCGAAGCGCTGGGCATGGCCGAAGCCGGCGCCTTCGGCATCGACCGCATTGCGCAGTTCAGCCGCAATTATCTGGAGGCCGGCGGCCGCGGGTCCTTGTCCGATTACTACACCACCGCCTACGACGGCGCGGTGTTCGATCGCCGCCTCAAGCGCCACATCGTGTTTGCCGATCACAGCCTGGCCACCGATACGGTGTTCTCCGAAGTGCATCTGGTGTCGTGCCGCAACGTGCTGATCTACTTCAACCGCACCCTGCAGGATCGCGCGGTGGGTCTGTTTCATGACGCGCTGGTGCACCGTGGTTTTCTGGGTCTGGGCAGCAAGGAATCGCTGCAGTTCGGCGCGCATGCGCAGGCCTTCGAAACCGTGGCCCGCGAGCAACGTCTGTTTCGGAAGGCGGCATGAGCGGCGCGCATGGGTGGCAGCACTTCGAGGCGATCGTGGTCGGTGCATCGGCCGGCGGTGTGATGGCGTTGCAGGCGTTGCTGTCCAGCCTGCCTGCAGAGTTGCCGATGCCGGTGTTGGTGGTGCTGCATCTGCCACGCGACCGCACCAGCCATCTTGCCGAATTGATGGATGCACGCTGCGCCTTGCCGGTGCGCGAGGCCGAGGACAAGCAACCGCTGCTCGCCGGCAGCGTGACCATCGCCCCGCCCGACTATCATCTGCTGGTAGAAAACCGCGACAGCCTGGCGCTGTCGATGGATGCGCCGGTGCTGTTCTCGCGCCCGGCGATCGACCCCTTGTTCGAATCGGCCGCCGATGTCTTCGGGCCGCGCCTGCTGGCGATCCTGCTCACCGGCGCCAGCAGCGATGGCAGTGCCGGCGTGGCGGCGGTACGCGCGGTCGGCGGCACCGCCTGGATCCAGCTGCCCGACGACGCGGCGTCTCCCTTGATGCCCGCCTCCGCCATCGCCCACGCCGGTGCCGATGCGGTGCTCACCTTGCAGGCGATCTGCAGCCGATTGGAGGCTTTCCACCGATGAATCTCACCGCGACCGGTCTGGCTGCAGACAGCAGTACCACCGAACCGGCCAAGCTGCTGATCGTGGACGACGTGCCGCAGAATCTGGTGGCGATGGAAGCGCTGCTGCAGCGTGACGGCATCCAGGTGCTGTGCGCTGCCTCCGGTGCGCAGGCGCTGGAGCTGTTGCTCGAACACGATGTGGCACTGGCGCTGCTGGATGTGCACATGCCGGAAATGGACGGCTTTTCGCTGGCCGAACTGATGCGCGGCTCGCAGCGCACCCGGCATGTGCCGATCATTTTCTTGACCGCCTCGCCGAACGACCCGATGCGTGCGTTCCAGGGCTACGAAACCGGCGCGGTGGATTTTTTGCACAAGCCCATCGAGCCGCACGTGATCCTGAGCAAGGTCAACGTGTTCATCGAGTTGTATCAGCAACGGCGCCTGCTCAAGGCGCGCAACGCCTCGCTGGAACGCGCGCTCACACTCAACGAAACCATGATGGCGGTGCTGACCCACGACCTGCGCACGCCGCTGTCGGTGATTTTGCTGTGTGCCGACAAGCTGAGCCTGGATGTGGCCGCCGACGGCTCGGCTGCACGCACGCTGGAACATCTGGAAAACAGCGCGCATCGCATGGCACGCATGGTCGAGCAGCTGCTGGATTTCTCGCGCCTGCGTACCGACGGGCTGTCGATGCAGTTCGGCCCCTGCAATCTTGGCGAGGTGGCCCATAGCGTGGTGAACGAAGTGGCGCAGGCCAACCCGCACACGCCGATCGACCTGCGTAGCGAAGGCGATCTGGACGGCAACGGCGACGGCGATCGGCTGGCACAGGTGGTCTCCAATCTGGTCGGCAACGCGGTGCTGCATGGCGCGCGCCAGCCGGTGCGCGTGCACCTGGACGGACGCCAGCGCGACACGCTGCGTTTATCGGTGCGCAACGCCGGCCACATCCCCGACAGTCTGATGCCGCGTCTGTTCGAGCCATTCAAGGCCAGCTTCCACGCAAGCCAGGGCTTGGGCCTGGGGTTGTTTATCGCAGATCAGTTCGTCAAGGCACATGGCGGTACGCTGCAGGCACGCAACGAAGACGGCGATGTGGTGTTCGAAGCCACCCTGCGGCGGCGTAATCTGGGCGCGTAGCGTAGCGCAGCGACCGGCGCGGTCAGGCAACCGACCGTTCGCCACATCCCGCATCGCGCAGCTGTGCTGTGGGAAGCAGCCCACCCGCTGCGGATGATGGCAGCCCCGCGCAATGCCGGCCCAGCGCTGCATCTCGCGCGCGCCTGACGAACTCATCAGGCACGCGTCACTGATCGCGATACGCAGGCAAAGCAGCGCAGATGACGGTCTGGAATCATGCGAGCGCAAGCAGTGCCACACACGCCGTTGCGCCGTATGCTCGCATTCGACGTATGAGCCACACATCCAAGCACTGCGTGCCAGGGTGTTCATCGCATCAACATCTATTCGTCATCATCCGGTGCACGCCGTGCGCCATGTCTGGGGAGGCTGTTATGTCGTATGTCGATGGGTTTGCGCTTGCCGTGCCGACGGCCAACAAGGCCGCGTTTCTGGAACACGCCCGTATGGGCGATGCGGTGATTATCGAGTACGGTGCGCTGCGCGTAGTGGAATGCTGGGGCGACGACGTCCAGCATGGGCAACTGACCGACTTCCATCGCGCGGTGGATGCCACCGAAGACGAAACCGTGGTGTTTTCGTGGATCGAATGGCCGGACAAGGCCACCCGCGATGCCGGCATGCGCAAGATGATGGACGACCCGCGCATGGACCCGTCCGTCAACCCGATGCCGTTCGATGGCAAGCGCCTGATCTACGGCGGGTTTGTCCCGATCCTGACGTTGGTAAGCTGAGGGCCGTCCGGGCATTACCGGCAATCGGCCCTACCGTTACGATGTTTGCAGTCACCAAAGGTGGCAGCGGCATTCATGCTGCCGGCGGCAATGCGGACGATCTGTATTGCCGCGCTGTGCTGACGGCCTGCCTGGCGCCGTTGCAGCGATCGATCACGGCGTCTGGTCGCACTGCGGCGCGCCGGCTTGCTCCCACTGATAGGTATCTACCGGTGCACCACGCGGCAGATAGGTCACATCAAAAGTCTGCGCGCCACGTCGTATCGTCAGGGTCATGGTCTGCCCGGGGTCGTTCAACAAAGCATCTCCTGGCCCCCCTTGAGCACGGTGTCGCCATTGCGCAGACCGGCCTTGTCGGCCTCCGACCCGGCAATCAATCCGACCACCTTCTTTGGCGACGCGAACGTGCTCATCGCAACGCCTGGATCGAATGGCCGGGTCTTACGCAGCACACGTCGGAAGCAAGGGCCGAACGCATTGGAGGGCGGCAGCACCAGTTTGCCCATCTGCATCGCCTGGTAATCAGCAACGGCCTGCCGGCCCGCCTCGGCCAGGAGCAACTTGCGCCAGAGCGCTTCGTCAACGGGCCGTCCGGCCCGATGCTCGGCGATCACTGCCAGGACCAGATCGTCCAGCGAGCGCTTGCCTGCCGAGTGCGCGCGAATGGCCGCATCCAGTTGCGCGAAATACATCGAGCCACGGTTGTAAGGCAGCAGGCGAAAGCGTGCATCGGTCCAGAACTTGTCGAAAACCTCGACATTTGTTCCATGACGCGCGGAGTTGGTGTAGTACTGCGCCGCACTTCTATTGAGGTCATGCAGGAACATGGCACGGTCGATCAAGCCCGCACGCAACGGCAACATGCGCTGGTAGTAGATAGCCAGCCCTTCGGAGAACCATGCAGTGCTCTGCCGTGCGGCCTCGTTGGCTGGCATATCGACCATGAAGGCATGAAACATTTCATGCGCCAGCAGCAGCTGGATTCCCTCTTCGGTCGTGGCCGGACCATAGGTAAACGCGAAGCTGTCGGTCAGGCCGATGCCACTGCCCGGATTGTGCGGATTGGCGCGGGTGAGGACCACGAAACGTGCGGCGTCGCTATGGAAAAACGTCATGTAGTAGGTGTGCAGGGTTTCCGTCCAACGCATGACCCGCTCTGCTGGAAACAGAGGCGTCCCGGTCCACGCTCCGACAAACCCACCGTCCTTTGCCTGGAACACGCCGAGCTTGCCCTGCATGAAATACAGATGCCGCACCTCATCCACGGTCAGCGGCCGCGGGCTGTCCACATCGCCGACGCCAAGGCTGGACAGCGCTTGTCCCTGCTCACCCGCCGGCAACCTCCAGCGGACCCGGAGCATGCGTTCCACGCTATCGTCGGGCAACAGCAGAAAGGCCAGGCCGGCACCTGACACTGCACCCTCGCCAGTGCGCACCTCGAACATCGGCGTGCCATTCAGTGGTGAGCCCGGATCGATGGCAACGCGGTAACGCAGCTTCACCGCACCCTGCACATCACGGTCTGCGTGCCAGCGACGGATCTGCTCGCTGGAGGTGAGCGTTTCATCCTGAGCGGTCAGCCGGAGCGCGCCCTTGGCATCTTCGACCTGCAGATCATGGATCTGCTTAGCGCTGGTGACCGTGGCACTGTCCATGAGGTTGATCTGCAGCAACGTTGCGCCTTTTTGACCGCCAGCGCGTCGATCTCCAGCGCCACGTCGATGGACGGCACCGCCCCCTGCGCGTCGGCAGCGGCCGGCTGCAGTACCAGGTTCAACCCGGGCGTGGAGGGAGCGGCCATCACCGCCGTCACCCATAGCAAGGCGCTCGCCGCGCATGTCAGCGCAGGCAGCCGGGCTGTGTTGGCGAAAGACCGCTTGGCGCAGGGGGCTGCTTGCGGAAAAAGCGATCGAACGCGTGACGAACAAGGTGCTTCATGGTCATGGAGAGGGCTTGCGTTAGGCAGCGATGGTGGCGGGGAGGCGCAGTATGCGCGGGCAGGATCGTATATAGGCGAACTCGTGCACCCAGTCCATGTGCCGGATGTCATCACCCTGGCAGCAATCTTTGACCCCAGCCGGGTTGCATTTACCCGACTGCAGTGGCAGGTGGAAGCAAACGCCTTATGCCATGTGGCGGGCAGCCGCCAAGCGCCGGGCTGGCATCAACGCAACGCGCCATGACGTGGACTGCCACGGGCTGCGCTTTCGCATCCAGTCGTTCGCATCGCAACAGGTGCCTTGGCAATGTCGGGTGGCCCGTCGTGGCGCCTCTGGCTTTACACAGCGCTGCCCGACCGCCAACGCTACGATGCCAGCCCGCCTACTGGAGACCACGACATGACCGATGCTCCGCTTCTCATCGCCTGCCCGCGTTGCAGCGCGATGAATCGGGTCGCCCAGGCGCGCCTGCGCGATGCGCCCAAGTGCGGCAGCTGCCATCAGCCGCTATTTCTCGGTGCGCCGGTGGCGCTGTCCACTGCCGATTTCGACAAGCATGCGGTGCGCAGCGAGCTGCCGTTGGTGGTGGATTTCTGGGCGCCGTGGTGCGGGCCGTGCCTGAGCATGGCGCCGCAGCCGCCGCATTACTGGAACCGCAGGTCCGTCTGGCAAAAGTGGATACCGATCTGCATCCGGCGCTGGGCACGCGTTTTGGCATCCGCAGCATTCCCACCTTGCTGGTCATCCGTGGCGGCAGCGAGCTGGGCCGTCATTCCGGTGCGGTGAGCAGTGCGCAGATCGTCAGTTGGGTGCAATCGGTATTGCGCAGCCGTTGATACGAAAAAGCCCGCTGCGTACTGCACGCAGCGGGCTCGGTTGTCGCGCCAAGCATCACAGCGACGCGCATGTCGCAGTGATGCAGTGATGCAGTGATGCAGTCAGTCGATCAGCAACTCATTGCCAGTTGACGTTGACCGACACGCCTACGATGCGCGGCTCGTTGTAGACCGCCGCCATGTAGTTCTCGATCACACCCTTGACGTTTTTCTCGTTGGTGATGTTGCGCGCAAACGCCGCCACTTCCCACGCACCGTAGCCGCCGGTGTAACCCAGCTTGAGGCCGCCTTCGAAATTGCCGTCGGCGCGGAACTCGGTGGAGTCGTACAGCACGAAGCTGGTTTCGCCCTGCTTGTTCCAGTCGGTGGAGACGAAGAACGCGCCGTCGTTACCCACCGGAATGTCGTAACGCGCGGCCAGGTTGAGGTTGTACTTGGGCGCGTTGGGCAGCGGGTTGCCGTCGATCTGCGCAAAGGTGTTGGCGCCGACGCGGATGGTCGGGTCGTTGACCGTGCACACCACCACGCCGTTGAGCGCGCAGGCCTGCGCAAACACGCGCTTGTCCTGGATTTCGCTATGCAGCAGGCTCAGGCCGGCGGTCAGCGACAGGTTGGAGATCGGGCGCCAGTCCAGGTCCGCTTCCAGACCGTAGGCCTTGGCCTTGTCGGCATTGAACAGCACGCCGTTGCCGTCCGAATCGTTGCCGTTGAGCTGGATGTCATCGACCGTATAAGTGAAGCCGCTGACATTCAGACGCAGGCGATTGTCGAACAGGCTGCTCTTGATGCCGGCCTCCCACGACAGGATGGTTTCCGAATCGGCGGTGGTGAAATCCGAATTGAACACCGCGCTGCGGCCCTGGATGGTCGGGCCGCGGAAGCCGCGCGCCACGCGTGCGTAGACGCTCAGCTCGGGATTGATTTCGTACATCGCGCTGAGGTCCCAGCTGGGCTGGGTGTCGGACATGCGCACGTCGCGACGGCCACGGTATGTCACCGCACCAGCTGCAGTGTCGGCAGTCTTGAGCAGGCGGGTTTCCTTGGTGTCCTTGGTCTGGCGGATGCCAGCGGTCAAGGTGAGCGCGTCGGTGGCCTTGTAGCTGAGCTGCCCGAATCCGGCCCATGACGTGTTGGTGTTGCGCAGGCGCACCCAGTTGTTGGGATTGCGCGCAGCGGTCTGCAGAAAAAACGCACGCTGATAGAAATCGGTGGTGTCGCGGCCATCGAAGTAGAACGCGCCCACCTGCCACTGCAGTGCGTCGTCGCCCTCGCTGGCCAGACGCAGTTCCTGCGTGTACTGATCCAGATCGCGGATCTGGCCCATCGACTGGCCGAAGCCGTTCGGCACGCCGTTGACCGGGTAGTTCGCCGCCGCGCCGCCATCGGTGTCGCCACGGCTGTAGCCGGAGGTGGTTTCGTAAGCGGTGATGGAGGTCAGCGACACGCCGCCGAAGTCGTAGATCGCCTTGATCGAGCCGCCGTCGGTTTGATACGCCTGCGGATTATTATTCGCTTCGTCGTAGGCCACGCGATCGCGCGGCACGTCCACCTTGTCGCTGCCACGCGTCACGGCATTGCGCAGGAACAACGTGGAGGTGCCGTCGTAGTCGCGCGTATGCACCGAGCCCAGCAGCGAGAACGCGTCATTGGGCTTGAGCAGCACCTGCAGGCGTGCATTGCGGTCGTTGTAGCCGCCCATCGCATCCTTGCGCGGCGTGCGCGTGCCATCGGCGCTGGTGCCGGCAAAGGTGTTGTCCACCCAATCGTCGCGGTGCTGATACAAGGCCGAGACGCGGAACGACAGCACGTCGTTGATCGGCCCACCGAAGCCGCCATCCAGCGACACGGTGTTGTAGCTGCCGTAGCTGGCATCGACGCGGCCGGTATAGGTATCGCCGGGCTTGACCGTGTCGAACTTGACGATGCCGGCAGTGGTGTTGCGGCCGAACAGGGTGCCCTGCGGGCCGCGCAGCACTTCGACCTGGTCCACGTCGTACACCGGGTTGGATTTGAGCACCACATGCTCCAGCACCACATCGTCCTGGATGATGGATACCGGCTGCGAAGCGCCAAGATAGAAATCGATATTGCCCAGGCCACGGATGTAGAAGCGCGGGAAGATGCGCCCGGTGGTGGTTTCGGCATAGAAGCCCGGCACGCGGCCGGACAGTGCCAGCAAGGTGTCGTCGCCGCCTGCGGTGAACTCGCGCATCGCCACGCCCTGCACCACGCCCACCGATACCGGCACCTCCTGCAGGTTCTGCTCGCGGTGCTCGGCGGTGACGGTGACCGCATCCAGCGCGGTCGCGCTGCCCTCGCCCTGGGTCGTCGGCGTTTGCTGCGCAGATGCGGCGGCGGCCATCGAAGCAAGCAACAGGCCGGCACAGGCGCGCGCCAGCGGTGTGCGCTGCAAGGCGGCGCAACGGCGTGCAGAAGCGTGCGTGGCGGCGGACGTCAGGGACGCGGAGACAGACGAATACAACGACATACGAGGTGATCCTTGGAGTAAGAGCGGCTAACAAACTACTGCGCGGCCGCCAGGCGGGCGCAGCCGGTGCTCGGAATCCTCATGTACCCACTCGTACACTCCGGTTCCTGCGCGCCGTCTGCACCCACCTGACGACCGCTCGCTACGTTTGTTAGCCGCTCTAAGTAGAGTGAGGTGACGTCCGTCGGCACAGGCATGCCGGACGAAGGCGCAAGGTGGCGCCGCGCGCACGATATGTCAGCAATGTTGCAGCTCTATGGCAAGCGTGCCGCCGCGCACATGCCGCTAGATCTACACCCATGCCATTGCACGCGTGTGGCATGGCGAACGGCATGTCCGCACTGGCCGTGTGCTGACGGCAGGCGGTTTTTTGTGCGCCACCTTTGGCCCGTATGCCTACGCGCGCTAAGCGCGGGAAAATAAACAGGTCGCGCTAGGCGCGAGGAAATAAACACTCCGCGCTGAGCGCGGGCAAGCACACCACCGGCGTTACGCGCGGGTGGCAAGCACACTGCTGTCGAGCATCTGCCCGACCATGTTGAGCAGATCGTTGAGGCTGAAAGGCTTGGGCAGCAAGGCCATGCCTTCGGCGAGAAATTCCTGCCGCGTGGCTGCGTTTTCGGCGTAGCCGGTGATGAACAGGATCGGCAAGCCGGGCCGCAGCGCGCGCGCCACATCGGCCATGTCGCGCCCGTTCATGCCGGGCAGACCCACATCCGACACCACCAGATCGATCTCCACCCCGGCACGCAATTGCTCCAGCGCGCCATTGGCATTTTCGGCTTCGGTCACGTGGTAGCCGGCATCGCTGAGCACCTCGCTTACCATCATGCGCACGACATCGGTGTCGTCCACCAGCAGGATGCGCTCATGACGGTGACGCGGCGATCTGGGCGCCGGGGCCGGCGCCACCTCGCTTGCGGTGAGCCCGCGCGGCAACAGCAAGGCGACCGTAGTACCACGGCCCACGGTGCTGGTGATGCGCGCGGTGCCGCCGGATTGACGCGCAAACCCATAGGTCATCGACAAGCCCAGGCCGGTGCCCTCGCCGATGGGTTTGGTGGTGAAAAACGGCTCGAACACCTGATTGAGAATGGCCGGCTCGATCCCGCTGCCATTGTCGATCACGTTCACCGCCACGTAGTCGCCATCGTCCAGTTCCGGATCGTTGGACGCGGTGTAGGCGGCGCTTTGAATGCGGATGGTGCCCTTGCCCTTCAATGCATCGCGTGCATTGATCACCAGGTTGAGCACCACGTTTTCGAGCTGGTTGGCATCGGCCACCGCGACCAGCGGCGTCTGCGCCAGATCCAGTTCCAGCACGATGTTCTCGCCGATCGAACGGTGCAGCATGTCTTCCAGCGAGCGCACGCGTGCATTGATGTCGAACGCCTGCGCATCCAGCGATTGCTTGCGTGCAAACGCGAGCATGCGCTGGGTCAGCGCGGCAGCGCGATGCGCCGAGCCGGTGGCGATTTCCGCCAGCCGCGGCACGCGCTCGATGCGGTTGGATTCCACCGCCAGCTGGATCATGTCCAGCCCGGAAATGATGCTGGTCAGCAGGTTGTTGAAGTCGTGCGCGATGCCGCCGGTGAGATTTCCCAGCGCTTCCATCTTCTGCGCCTGCAGCAGCTGGATTTCGGTGCGCTGGCGCTCGGCGATCTGGTGCGCCAGCTCGGTGGTGGCGGTGTCCAGTTCCTGGCGTTGTTCGCGCTCGCGCAGACGCTGTTCGGTCACGTCCTCGACCAGCAACAAACCCAGATCCGGCTCGCGATACGGCGACACCCGCCACTCGGTTTCGCACAGCTTGCCATCGCGGATGATCGACAGCGTGCCGCTCCAGCGCGCACGGTGCGCCAGCGCAGTGGTCAGGGCATGCACGGTTGTCGCCTGGTCCAGTCCCGCCGCCTGGATCGCATCGCCGGGTGTGGCGCTGCCGATCAGGCGCTGGAAGGCCGCATTGGCTTCGTGCGTGTGCAGCCTGGAATCGACCACGGCGATCGGCGCGCTGATGTGCTCGAAGATCTCGCGGAAGCGGGCCTCGCTGATCCGCAATGCATCTTCGGCATTGCGGGCGCGCAACAGCGTGCGCAGCGTGGCGACCAGCACGCTGGGGTCGACCGGATGGATCAGGTACGCATCGGCACCGGCATCCAGCCCGGTGGCCATGTCGCCGGTGGCGATCGATGCGGCCGACACATGCACCACCGGCAGCAGCGCGGTGCGCGGGGCGGCACGCAAGCTGCGCACGATGTCGAAGCCGCTCATGTCCGGCAGGTTGACGTCCAGCACCACTGCGGCAAACGCGTGCGTGGCCAGCTTGGCCAGGCCATCGGTACCGGTGCCGGCCTCTTCGACCACGAACTGATGATGCTCGAGCACGCGCCGCACCGAATAACGCGTCACCGCGTTGTCGTCGACCACCAGAATGCGATGACTACCGGGCAAGTGCGTTCTCCGCCGCCAGCGTCACCGGCAGCACCACGAAAAATTCGGAACCTTCGCCGACCACGCTATTGATCCCCACCCTGCCACCGAGCAGCTCGGCGAAGCGCTTGCAGATCGCCAGCCCCAGGCCGGTGCCGGTCAGGCGTTTTTGCAGCGGCGAATCCACCTGCACGAAATCCTCGAACAAGGCCTCGTGCAGCTCGGCCGGAATACCGATGCCGGTATCCTGCACACCGAAGCGCACATGGGTGTCGCCTTCCAGCTGCGCGAACACGCGCACGTGGCCTTGCGGGGTGAACTTGAGCGCGTTGGAGATGAAGTTGCGCAGGATCTGCGCCAGCTTCTTGTCGTCGGTGTAGAGCATCGGCAGCGCCGGCGGATCTTCGAAGATCAACGTGGTGCTGCCGGCATCGGTGAGCGGGCGGAACATGCCGCGCAACGCCGAGAACAGATCCATCAGGTCGAACCAGCCCGGCGAAATGGCGATGCGGCCGGCTTCGATCTTGGCCAGATCCAGCAGGTCGTCGACCATCTCGGTGAGCTCGCGCGCCGAGGCGCTGACAAAGCGCACCTGCTTGGATTGCTCGGCGTTGAGCGGCCCGTCCATGCCGTCTTCCAGCAGGCGGGTGATGCTCAGGATCGAACTGAGCGGCGTGCGGAACTCATGGCTCATGTACGACAGAAAGCGGCTCTTGAGCTCGGACACATCGCGCAGCTGTTCGGCCTGCTGATCGAGCTCGGCATACAGCGCCAGCACGCCCTGGTTGGTTTCTTCCAACTCCTCGCGCAAGGCCTGGTTCTGCTGCCGCAGCGCGTCGAGTTCGGCCAGCGGATCGGCTGCCGATGCGGCATCGGATGACTTCATTGCATGGCTCCCAAACGCATGACGAACACGCAGGCATCGTCGCGGCCGCGCGCGTAATCGCGCAACAGCACCGCCGCAACAATACGCGGGTGGCGTGACAATAGCGCCGGGTGATCGCGCAGATTCCAGCGCGTTTGCAGGCCGTCGCTATGCATGACCAGCAGCTTGCCGGTCGCATTCGGAAAATCGAACGGCTGCACCTTGCGAAACTGCACCCCGACGATGCCCGGATGCGACGGCATGCCGCGCACCCCATCGCCATCGCACAGCGAAGCGACGATATTGCCGACGCCGGCAAAGCGCACCTGGCCGGTGCGGCTGTCGAACTGCATCACCGCCGCCGCACCACCGCGGGTGCCGGACATGCCGGCATGCAGGCGTGCGATGAGCTCGCCGGGCTCGCCGCTGGCCGCTGCCAGCGCGCGCGTACCGGCATCGGCGGCGTCGGCCGCGCCTTGCCCGTGGCCGAGGCCGTCGATCAAGGTCACGGTGACCCGGTGCTCGCCGATCGCCAACTGCCAGGCGTCGCCGCATACCACTTCGTGATGCAGCGGCACGCGCACCGCGCCATACGGCAGGTCCAGCTCGGCGCGTGGTTGCGCAAACAGTCGCACCATCACGATCGCGCCCTTGGCATCGGAGTACGCATCCAGCACCTGCGCCTTGCGCTTGATCGCACCCAGCCCGGTGCCCGGTGTGCCGGCGGTGGAATAGCCATCGCGCAGGCCATCTTCCAGTGTAAAACCCGGGCCTTCGTCGATGGCGCAGATCTCCACGCCCATGCCCTCGCGCGCGGCCACTGCCGACAATTGAAAGCAGCCGCCACGCCCATGCTTGAGCATGTTGGTGGCAAGTTCGGTGGCGACCAGCGCAACGCGACCGCAGGCGGCTTCGTCGAACCCCAGCGTCTGCGCGATTGCCATCGATTCACGCCGCGCCTGCCCGACCTGGCTGGCTTCGTCGACGCGAAACAGGCGGGTCACGTCACCGGTAACCGTCACTTCCATGTGGTGATGGTGATGCGCGTGCCCTTGCCCGGCGTGGTGTCCAACACAAAGTCATCCACCAGCCGCCTGCTGCCGGACAGGCCCAGACCGAGTCCGCCGCCGGAGGTCCAGCCATCGGTGAGCGCCAGATCCAGATCGGGAATACCGGGGCCTTCGTCGCGGAAGGTCAGCTGCACGCCCTTGCGGATGCCGTTTTCCACCAGCGCCCAGTCCATATCGCCGCCACCGCCGTAGATCACGGTGTTGCGCGCCAGTTCGCTGGCCGCAGTGACCAGCTTGGTCTGGTCAACCAGACGCAGGCCACACTGCACCACCAGCTTGCGCACCGTCTGCCGGGCCAGCACCACATCCTGTTCGGTACGTACCGGTTGCGACCCTGTGGTCATGAATCGCGATCGGGTTGCTGCAACAGGCGCATGCCGCGTTCGACATTGAGCGCGGTGCGCACCGACGGCAGGGTCAGGCCCAGTTCGACCAAGGTGATCGCCACCGCCGGCTGCATGCCGACCACCACGGTCTTGGCATCCATCACTGCGGCCAGCCCGGAGATGGTGCTGATCATGCGGCCGATGAAGGAGTCGACGATGTCCAGTGCGGAGATGTCGATCAGCACGCCGCGCGCGGAGGTGGCGCTGATTTTTTCCGACAGATCTTCCTGCAGCGTCATCGCCAGTTGGTCGTGCATGTCCACCTGGATGGTGACCAGCAGCAGGTCGCCCATCCGCAGGATCGGGATACGCTCCATGTCAGCTCGCCTTGCTCACGGTCACGCCGGTGCGCTTGAGCGCCAGCGCCAATGCGTCGGCCAGGTTGGCCTTGGTGACGATGCCCTGCAGGTCCAGCCCCAGATGCACGATGGTCTGCGCAATCTGCGGGCGCACGCCGCTGATGATGGCATCGGCGCCCATCAGGCGAATCGCGGTGACGGTCTTGAGCAGGTGCTGCGCAACCAGCGTGTCCACGGTAGGTACGCCGGTGATGTCGATGATGGCGATCTCCGAGCCGGTATCGACGATGCGTTGCAGCAGCGATTCCATCACCACCTGGGTGCGTTGCGAATCCAGCGTGCCGATCATCGGCAGCGCCAGCACGCCGTCCCACAACTTCACCACCGGGGTGGAGAGTTCCAGCATCTCTTCCTGCTGCCGCACGATGATGTCTTCGCGGGTCTTCTGGAACGCCTTGACGGTGTACAGGCCCAGACGATCCAGCAATTCGGACAGCGCCCACAACTGCAGGCCCAACTCCTCCGGCGCACTGGCGTACTCGCGCTGCACCAGCTCGAACAGCACGCGCTTGAGCGAAAAAATGAAGTTGGCGGTTTCCTGCGAATCGAAGCCGCGCGTGGCACGGTCGCGCGAGAGCGTCTCCAGAAAACGGCGCACCTCGCTCCATTCGGCGCTGTCCAGGCTGCTGCCGCCGTCTTTCAACGAGGCCACCAGCAAGCGCAGGAATTCCGCGCCCTGGGTTTCGATTTCCTGCCGCGAAATACGCACGTCGTTACCGAAGCTGGAACCCAGCCATGCGGTCAACAACGTTGTTTCCTGCCCACGAATCGCATCGATCGAGCGCTGCTGCAATGCCACCATGAGATCACCCGCCGAGTAAAGAGAAGAAAGGCCGGGCATGCGGGCTGGACTGCGCCCGTGGTTGGCGCGGCGCCCCCACGCCGAAGCGCAGCAGAATAAAACAATTCAGATTCGGCAACCAACGACGAACCTGTAGCAGTCATCAGACACTACACCCTGCAGTTTGACATTGCAGCGCACATGGCGAACGTGCGCCCGGCCACGTCTGCGCAGATGCAGGCGGTGCTGGTCTGAGTGCCGCTGGCCGATGGCGGACGCTGCCGCAAAGCGTTTTGGGGATTTGATCGAAGCGAGGTGCTACGTGCACACCGAATAAGAGCGGCTAAGCCCGCTTGGATACAACCGCCAGTGCGTGCAACGCGCTGTGCCACCGGCAGAGTGTCGGGCTGCGGCCGGGCGTGTTCTGATCGCGCCCAGACTTTTCTCAGGCTCCCCCATGTCATCGCTGTTTTCCACGTATCAACTCAAAGACGTCACGCTGCGCAACCGCATCGCCATTCCGCCGATGTGCCAATACACCGCCGTGGATGGCCTCACCAACGACTGGCATCAGGTCCACTACGCCAGCATGGCGCGCGGCGGTGCGGGCCTGGTGATCGTCGAGGCCACCGGCGTGTCGCCGGAAGGACGCATCACGCCCGGTTGCCTGGGCCTGTGGAACGACGCCCAGGCCGAAGGGTTGGCGCGTATCGCTGCATCGATCAGCGCCGCCGGCGCGGTGCCCGGTATCCAGATCGGTCACGCCGGGCGCAAGGCCAGCGCCAACCTGCCGTGGGAAGGCGACGACCACATCGCCGACGGCGATGCGCGTGGCTGGGACACCATCTCGCCTTCAGCGGTCGCCTTCGGTGGCGGCTTGCCCAAACTGCCGCGCGAGATGACGCTGGACGACATCGCCCGCGTACGCAGCGATTTTGTCGCCGCCGCGCAGCGCGCGCGCGATGCCGGTTTCCGGTGGTTGGAGCTGCATTTTGCGCATGGTTATCTGGCGCAGAGCTTCTTCTCGGTGCACGCCAATCAGCGCCAGGATCAGTACGGTGGTACTGCCGAAAATCGTGGACGCTTCCTGCTGGAAACGCTGCAAGCCGTGCGTGCAGTCTGGCCAGAACACCTGCCGCTCACCGCACGCTTTGGCGTGATCGAGTTCGATGGCCGCGATGAAGAAACCTTGCAGGAAGCCATCGCACTGACCCGCAATTTCAAGCAAAGCGGACTGGATCTGCTCAACGTCAGCATGGGCTTCAGCACCCCGACCGCGCAGATTCCGTGGGGCCCGGCGTTGCTGGCGCCGTTCGCCGAGCGCGTTAGCCGCGAGGCACAGCTGCCGGTGGCCTCGTCCTGGAATATCGACGACCCGCTGGAAGCTGACCGCGTCATCGCCGCCGGGCAGATGGAACTGGTAATGATCGGCCGCGCGCATCTGGCCAACCCGCATTGGCCGTATCACGCCGCGTTGGCGCTGGGCGAAGAACGCCCGTCGTGGGTGCTGCCACCGTCGTACGCGCATTGGCTGGAGCGCTACGGCAAGCGCAGCTGATCGGACACGTGCGACATGCCTGGATGCGGCACCGCGCGCAAGCCGACCGCGCACACGAAGTCAGCAGGTTGCGTGGGAATTCTTCGGTTCGCTGCGGGCGCTTGCACGCGTACCGGCGTGGGACACGCCGCAAGTACATCCATGTAGGCTCTTACGCGGCATCCATGCCGCGTAAGGTCCCACGCCGGTACGCGCGCAAGCACCACCACACGTTATTGGTGGCGATAGGAAAGCGGCGACTGGTTGACGGACCTTTCCTCGGATCGTGACCTCCAATGGCGAACTGATGGGTTGATGACAACTACATCGAATGCAGAAATCGACTTTGTAATCCGCAGGCATGACGCATGCTTGAAACCATTGATTGCCGATCAGCAACCGCGAAGAGTCGGAGCGCGGTGTCGCATCCGGGGGCGGGACCGTGTGGCGGCATGGATGCCGCCACCGAGCCTACATGGAGGTACTTGCGGCGTGTCCCGACACCGGATGCGGCACCGCGCGCAAGCCGACCACGCCCACGAAGTCAGCAGGTTCGTGGGAATGCTTCGGTTCGCTGCGGGCGCTTGCACGCGTCCCGGCGTGGGACACGCCGCAAGTACGTCCGTGTAGGCTCTTACGCGGCATCCATGCCGCGTAAGGTCCCACGCCGGGACGCGCGCAAGCACCTCCGGCCGTTGTCGGTAGCTGATCGAACAGCGTTGCCTGGTTGATTGATGGTGCCTTGGAGCGAGACCTTCGCTGCGAAGTCATAGCAAAGCGATAGACGAAAGACTGCATTGACTATCGACTGCGGAATCCACAGGCGTTGCACACATCAAGTCACGCCTGCCGATCAGCAACCGCGAAGAGTCGGAGCGCGGTGACGCGTCCGGGGGCGGGACCGTGTGGCGGCATGGATGCCGCCACCGAGCCTACATGGACGTACTTGCGGCGTGTCCCGACACCGGATGCGGCACCGCGCGCAAGCCGACCACGCCCACGAAGTCAGCAGGTTTCGTGGGAATGCTTCGGTTCGCTGCAGGCGCTTGCACGCGTACCGCAGTGGGACACCGGATGCAGTACCGCGCATCGACTATCCCCACACACGACCTAAGCGGCTGCGCGATGACGTTGATCGCCGCCCTTACAGCCCGTAACGCTCCACTGCTTCCAGATGTGGGCGCGGGTCCTGATCGCAGGCCTCGGCCAGGCGCAGCCAGCACATCGTGTGCGGCCACTGCGCGGTGGCGGCCAGCAAGGCCCGATGCAATTCCAACGGCGCCGCCGTTTCCGGCAGCGCTACGGTGAACAACACGCCGGGCAGGCCCGTGCTCGCATCTTCCGGGTCGAACGCATCCGGATGTTGCGGATCGATCACGTGATAATCGTCGCGACTGTGCACCCACAGCTTCCAGCCGCCGGCCTCGATCTCTTCGCGCAAGGCCTCGACCGCCGGCTCGCCGGGATGCACGCCATCCACCAGCCAGCTGCTGCCGTAACCGCCCGCCTGCAACACATGCACCTGCGCGTAGGTCGGTACGAAACGCTCGCGCTCGGCCTCGTCTTCCGGCGGCGGATACAGCAACTCGGCATCGAACACCACCCAATCGCCGACATGCTGACGCCGATGCGCGGGCGCGTTTTCGAGGATGCGCGCGGTGACCGGGCCAGTGCGGCGCGCGTAATACTCGGCCGCCTCGCCGTCGTCCACACAACGCACGATCACCCAGCCCCAGTTCTCTTCGACCACACCGCTGGTGCTGCTCAGCTCCATGCCGATCGCCAGCGCCGAGGCACGCACCGCTTCCCACTGCTGCGCCGCACTGGCCGCGGTCATGTGATCCCAATGCGCAGAGCGCGGTTCTTCCATCAACTCGGTCAGCTGTCGATACACCTCGGCGGCTTCCGCAAAGCGGCCGGTGTTGAGATACATGCGCCCCAGCAAACCGCGTGCGCCATGCGAGCCGGGCGACAGCTCCAGCAACGCGGTACAGGCCTGTTCCAGCGCCGGCCAATCGGCCAGCCGCTGGGCCAGCTGTGCTTCGCACCACAGCGCTGCCACCGGCACCAACGGGCGATACAGCTGCGCCAGCCGACGCATGCCGGCGTCGTCGCCACGGCCCAGCAGCAGATTCATCAGCCGGAAGGTCGGGCTGGTCTCGCGGTCGGCGTGCCGCTGCACGAACGCCCACAGCAGCGCGATCGCCTCATCGTCGGCCGCGCACGCGCTCAATGCCGACGCAGTGGTGTCCACCAACTCGGCATCGTCGGGACGCTCGGCCACTGCCTGCAGCAACCATTGCGCTTCGCGCTCGGGGTTGCGCACTACGTCTTCGGCTTGCGCCTCCAGCCATTCCAGCAACTGTGCGGCAGGCACCGGCGCCGCCTCGCCCGCCGGTGCGGTCTCGATGCGCATGGCCAAACGGTCCAGCAATTGCGTGGCGCCACGATCCTGCCGCAACTTGGGCACATGCGCACGCGCAAGCGCCAGATGCCGGCGCGCGGTCCACACCGCACCACGCTGCAACGCCAGCTCGATCGCCATCTCGGCCGCGTCGATCAGGATGCGATGCGCACCGACCTGCGCGTAATGATCCAGCATCACCTGCAAGCGGCTGCCCAGATCCCAGGTGTTGCGCTCCGGCGTGCGCGACACCAGCACCACCACTGCACGCAACCAGTGCATGCGATAGCGCGGCGCAACCTCGCGCCACGGCAGAAATGCCTCCAGCGCTTCATCGTCGCGATGCAACAGCGCCAATGCGCGCGCCTTTTGCAAACGCCGCGGCTGGCTGCAGTTGGCCCACTCTGCACCTTCGCGTGCGGCCTCGCGTTCGCGCTGTTCGATCAGCGCCAGCGCTTCTTCTGCACGACCGAGCGAGAGCAGGATCGAGATGCGCATGTCCGGCACGCCGTCGTAGATCTGCCCGCCATGCGCAAGAATGGTCTGCGACTGCTCTTCCAGATAATGCAGTGCCGCCTCGCCGCGCCCATCGTCGAGCAAGGCGTCGGCTTTTTCGCAGCTCAGACACTGGTAGCACGACCAACTCGGGTCGATGCGGCCCAGCGTTTCCTCGCATACTTCGATGCGCTCTTCCACCCAGCCCGGCCCGTCGATATTGGCGTAGCACGCGGCCAGATCCTGGGTCACGCACACCGATTGCGGGCACTCCACCGCATCGGCGCGATGCGCGCGCTCGAACAGCGTCACGGCATCGCTCAGCGCACGCTCGCCTTCGCACAGGTTGCCGACCCGGTTGCGCATTTCCCAGTGCCCGACGAACACCTCCAGCCACGGATTGGCCAGCGTCTTGCCCAGCGCACGCGCCTCGGGCAAGAGCGCTTCGGCGCGTTCGATCTGCAGGTCGCAGATATGGTCGGTCAGGCGCGTCAGCAGTTGCGCGTTCTGCGGCTGACCGGCTTCGCCCAGATCGTCCTGCAGCTTTTCAACCCAGTTCCAGATTTCCATCCTGTTGCTCCTTCGATGCGGCGCTCAGCGCGCCAGCAGTTGGGTCACGGCCTCGGCAAGATCGCCGAAAGCCCGATTCAAATCCGATCCGCCCGATGCGGCGGCACCGGGCTGCGGCTGGGTGCGCCCCTGCGCCGACACGATCACCTTGAGTGAGCGCAGCAGCCGCGCCGCCACCGCCGCCTGCGGATTGCCGGAGCGCTGCGCCGCCAGCAATGCCTGCAGCGCCGGGTTGTCGAGATTGAGATACAGCCGCTGGGTCTGGCGTGCTTCGATCCCCGCAGTGAACTGCCGGGCCAGCCGCAACGCAGCGGTGGACACGCGCTTGTCGTTTTCGTCCTGCTCCAGACGGCGTTTCAGTTCGGCCTCACGGTCGGGCACCACCACCAACGGCAATGCTTCGGGGCTGAAACGCGCCGGCACCAAGGCTTCGCCATCGCCCAGATGCTGTTCCAGCCAGGCCAGTTCGTCGGCCGGCAAGCTGTCGTCCAATTGGAACAACTGCCGGTTGCCCTGCTCGGTGCCCAGCTCCACCAGCCGCACGCCCTTGGCCTGCGCCCAGCGACGCAGGAACGGCACCACCGCATAGCGATTTCCGTAGGCCACCGGCACGCCCATCGCGCGGAACAGCATCTCTTCGAAACCGCTGTCGCTGTCCAGGATCACATGCACTGCGCCACGCGCCGGCAACCGCTGCGCCGGCAGATCGCCTTGCGCGGTCGGCACCCGCACGTGTTCCATCAGCAACTCGAACAAGCGCTCGTCGCACAAGGCCGCGCCCAGCAAGGCCTCGTTGTGGCGCAGCAGAATGCGCCGCCAGGCTTCCGGCTGCTGACGTGCGACATCGGCCAGACCTTGCACCAGCGCTTCGGACAGCGCGTGCTGCACCGCCGTGTAGGTGGAGTCGCGCTGCAGGTCCTCGCGGCTGGCAGTGGGCGTCAGCCGATTGGATTCGATCACCCCGCCGATGAAGCCCGCCCACGGAGGCAGCAGCCCGCGTGCGTTGTCGTCCAGCAGCATGCCGCGCAGGAACACCGACAGATTGCGGTTGTCGCTGGTGCCATAGGTCGCCCCGTCCTGTACCCATAGCAAGCCGACCGCATCGCTGCCCTCCTCCGTGCGCACCGGCATGCAGCACAGCGGTTCGAAGTTGCGCTCGAAGCGCGCGGCAAACTCGCGTTGCCGCCGCCAGGCCTGCACCGGATGCAAAGGCACCGTATCGTGCATGCGCCACGGTGGCGGCTCGGGGTTGATCGCCTGCGCATCGCCGCCGATCCAGATCGGCTCGCGCAACAGCGCGCAGTAGCGCGACAGGATCTCGCGCAGCCGCCCTTCCTGGGCCAACGACAGATAGTCCTCATGCAGTTCCAGCACCACTTCGGTGCCGACCTGCGCGCGCGCCGGGATCGGGCTGACCGTGTATTGCTCGGCGTTGCTGGAGATGTAGCAATGCCCCAGCGTCGGGCTCTGGTACGAGGTGGTGCGCACGGTGACCCGGCGCGCCAGCACGAAGGCCGACAAAAAGCCCAGCCCGAACATGCCGATCAGGCCGCTGTCTTCATGCCCGCCCTGACGCAGCCCACGGGTGTAGCCCACGCCCACGGTGGCCAGATAGTCGTGAATTTCCTGCTGGGTCAGCCCGGCGCCGGTATCGACGATGCGCACGATGCCCTGGGCAGCATCGGCATGCACTTCGATGCGCGATTCGCCTTGCCAGTCGGGTTGTTCCAGGCGGCGGCGCAGGATCGAGTCGTGCGCGTTCTGCACCAACTCGCGCAACGCGACCACCGGTGTGGAATAGAGGTGCTTGCTGAGGACGGACATCAGTCCGTTGAGATCGACGCCTGCACGGCGGATCTGAGAGGCGTCCGTCGCCTCGGAGGTGTGATCTTGCATGATCGTTTGTCGTTTCCTTGGCGGCCACGCCCATCCTCGGACGCGCCTTCCTGGGTGGCAATGCGAGCCGGAAAGCATAGCCGCAAGCCACGCCGCACGCACGCACGTCTCAATTCGGATCCTTCCACCGCACTGCGACCGGACATCGCTGCTGCATCACCCACCGGAAACGAAGCGCCACGGCCTGCAGGACTGCACGGCCGTGGCGCCAGGCACATTATCGCTGCAAGGTTTCCATCGGTGCCTCATTGAAGTGCTGGCGGTAGCCCTTGGCCAGCGCCGAGCGGCTGCCCACGCCCCAACGGCTTGCCGCCTGCAGCACACTGCCGCAGCCGCCTTCGGCCAGCAGTTCGTCGCGGATGCCCTGCATCCGGTAGCGACGCAACACCTGGGTCGGCGACAAGCCGGTGGCGGACTTGAACGCCTGCTGCAACGCGCGCCCGGTCACTCCGATCTGCGCGGCCACTTCATTGATCGACAGATCCGAGCGGTGCGCGTTGGTGATCATGTAAGTGTAGGCCCGCCGGTACTTGGCCGGCAGACGCGCCGAGATGTCGTCGCTCACATGGGCCGGGGTACCGCTTTCCAGCAGGCGCGGCGCCTGCACTTCGCTGCGCAGGCATTGCACCGCACCCAGCGCATACCGGTTGTAGAGCAACAACGCCTGCTCGGTCTTGCCCAACGCCTGGCTGATCTTGGCCTGACAATACTCGAACTCCAGATTCCAGCGCGGCGCATGGTGCCGGCCGGCACCGGCCAACGCGCGCTCGGCCAGATCCGCACGCCCCACCGCCAACGCAGCCAGTGCCAGTTCCACCTGCGCGTCCTGGCGGGCGCACGGCGGGCAACCGGTGGCCGCAGCCGGCAATGCATCGATCTGCGCATCGAAACCGAAGGTATCGCCACCGGCAATCCGCAGCAGGTTGCGCACATGCCGCATGCGCTGGGCGAGCACCGGCATGCTCTCGGCCAGATCGGCGATGCAGGCGCGCAGCTCGTTGGGCTCGAACGCATGCGCCGCATCCTCCTGGCGCAGCGTGGCCTGCCAGAACACGTGGTCGCTCATGCGATCGGAGCGACGGATGCGCAGCTGCGCAATCATGTCCAGGCGCAGCGCGGTGGCGATCCGCAGCCAATCGCTCGCACCGGTCTCCAGTTCCGAAAGCACCTCGTTGGCGCGCTCCAGCGTCTGCAGCGCGAGCGTGCTCTGGCCCAGATGGAAGTGCGTCAACGCTTTACCCAACAGGCTCTCGCCGCACAGGCAGGACGGCGTCTCGCGGTCCATCGCCAGCTGCGCAAAACAGTTCAACGCGGCGCTCAGCCGGCGCTGGCTCAGCATCAACCAGGCGGTGTTGCGGCACGACAGCAGCCGCAGCTGCCGTTGATGCCCACGCATCGCCTTCAACGCATGGCGATAGGCATCTTCGGCTTCTTCCTGATACTCCAGGATCAGCAGCGCGTCACCACTGGCGCCGAGCAGGCTGACTTCATCGTCGCCGCCATCCGAGGCGGCCTGCCCGTCGCGGCGTTGTTGAAGGTGTTGCAGACCCTGCGGCCAGGCACCAACCAGCATCCTGCTTGTATAGGTAGGAAGACGGTCTGCGTACGACAACGCAGAGATCGCTGCGAGGTAGGTGGAAAGGATCATGCCAGGCTCTCTCTTAGGGGGATGAGCAAAAAACAACCAATTTCGCCGGTCTTTTGGCGCAATCGATTGTATGCAGCGGATCCAATGGAATTTCTCACTTTGGGGCACTAAGAAAATCAAAAATTCTCACTCTGGCCGAGCCGTGCCAGTCGCACAGCGTGCAGAGCATGTGGGCATTTTTTGCACTCCAGGTCCGATGTCGTGCACAGGACATCGCACGACATGCGATTGCGTATTGAAGACATCGACTCCTGCAGCAAGACCCCCACCGGTGCCGAAACATCTCGGAACACCTCGCTTCCACGGGCAGCTCGCGTTGTCGAGGCATGTCGTGGCAATGACTGCATGTCAGTTGCGTGTGGTAACAGACGCACTCGCCGCGAATAGAAACTTCGGCGATCCGCCGCGTCGATAAACCGCCGACATATTCCACAAGCGCTATAACAGCGAATAAATTGCAATACCTTGGTCTATACCTGACCAATTGGTTTGGATGTCTGCGGGCCCAGGCAATTTTCTGGCGCTTCCGCAGCGCCATCGCCGCAGCAATGTCGTAATTTTGTTATTTCCGGCGCATCCATGCCTAAATGTAAGAGCTCCGTTACGCCTATCTGAGCGCACGTTAAAGCCAACCCACGCAAAGCCGAAGAAAAGTACGCAGCAGTGAAACTTTCTGCCTCGCCAATGGTACATACCATTCGTCTGATCTCGGTCAGACCCTCCCTGGCAGCCGAAAGGTTTGGCGATGTACTTATCTATACACGTGGGTTTTGTATTGGCGCCGGCTGCCCGTCACAGGCACCCGACATACGACTGGTACGCATGCCGACATGGGAAGGCTGGCTGATGTACGCCAACGCTTCCGGCAAGCAAGGATCGGCTTTCCTGTTGACGCAGGATGCGCGTCTGGCCTCGCAGGTCAACGCGAGCCTCGCACCGCTCGCGCCGAGTTTTGCGGTCTTTTCCGACGAACTCGAACTTCTGCGCTCGCTGCGACATTCCCCTTGCGAGCTGCTGGTGTTCGATGCGACCTGCGTTGCCTCCGACGATAGTTCGCTGCTGGCCTGGCAGCGCTGCCATAGCGGCCATCCAACGCCATTGATCGTACTGGGGCGTTTCGATTGCCCCAACGACATCCTGGCCTGGTATCGCGCCGGTGCGCAGGACGTGCTGGCGCTGCCGTTCAATTCGCATGAGTTGCATGTCCGCGCGGCATTGGCGATCTCGCCGGTGGCGCAGGCATGCCCGGAAACGCAGCAACTCAGCGTTGGGCCATACCAGTTGATCCGCGACGAGAACACCGTGTATCTGCACGGCAAGCCGATCGTGCTCACCGCACGCGAGTTTTCGATCGCCTGGTTGCTGTTCTCCAGCCCCGGTGTGTGCTTCCGCCGCTGCCAGTTGGCCAAGGCGGTATGGGGCAGCCATACCGAGTTCACCGACCGCACCATGGAGCAGCACATCTACAAGCTGCGCAAGAAGTTGCAGCTGTGCAATCACAGTGGCGCGGTGCGCATCAGAACCGTGTATTCGCATGGCTACAAGCTGGAACTTGCACTGCATGACACAGATGCAGTGACCCCGGGCAAGCTCACACCCCAGAACGCGGCAAGCCACGCTGCGGCGTGCTGATCCAGACGCGTCTTGACGTGGTGCGTGCCGACGCAAGGCTTGTTTCAAGCCAATAAAATCGCAAAAACGACAACGGCGCAGGGACTTCCCTGCGCCGTTGTTCGATCGATCGGTGCGTCCGGTTACTGCTTGGGGCTTTCACCGTATTCGTTCGGGCCCGGGGTGCCGTCCATGCACATGAAGACCAGCAGGACGATCGCGCCCACGTAAGGCACCAGGCTGATCAGATAGAACCAGCCGGACTTGCCCTGGTCATGCAGGCGACGCACGGTCACTGCAATGCCCGGCACGATCATAGCCAGGCCGACGATCATGATGATGGCAAACACCACCCACGCCAGCGGGCCGGGGCCGTTGTCGCCGCCGCCTATCGCTGCCGCGATGCCGAAAATGCCGCCCAGCACCAGCAGAACAATCATCTGCAGCAAGAAGAACATCCAGTATTCCTTGCGACGCGAGCGACCGGTGAAGTCGGCGTAGCGCTTGAGCGGCAACAACATCCATTCCATTGTGATTCTCCAGGTAAGAGCAGTCAGCGGTGTCTGTGATCCGGTGCACGGTGCAACGGGCCGCGCATGGTGCCATAGCCGCACTCTTTCTGAAAACGTTTTCTCGACAATCAAACGCAAATACAGCCGTCTATCCGACAGACGGTTTGCAGTGTTCAGTCGCAATCGCAACATGCGGCTGCCTGACGTGGCCGAGGCGACGCTGCTCGCCACATTCGACACCGCTCAGCGCACCGCTCGCAGCGTCCGCCCCGCTCTGCGTGGACCTTACTCAGCCGCCGCTTCCAGCGCCTGGCTCAGCCGCTCCACCGCGACGATCTCCATACCCTTGATGCTGGTGGTCTTCGGCGCATTGGCCTTGGGCACGATCGCGCGCTTGAAGCCATGGGTGGCGGCTTCTTTCAGGCGGTCCTCGCCGTTGGGCACCGGCCGGATCTCGCCGGACAACCCCACCTCGCCGAAGGCGATCGTCTTGTCGGCCAACGGCCGATCGCGCAAAGAGGACAACACCGCCAGCAGCACCGGCAGATCGGCCGCAGTTTCCTGCACGCGGATGCCGCCGACCACGTTGACGAATACGTCCTGGTCGCCCACCACGATGCCGCCATGGCGATGCAGCACCGCCAGCAGCATCGCCAGCCGGTTCTGTTCCAACCCCACCGCAACCCGACGCGGATTGGACAGCGGCGAGGCATCCACCAGCGCCTGCACTTCCACCATCAACGGCCGGGTGCCTTCGCGGGTGACCATCACGCAACTTCCGGGCTGCTGGGTGCTGCCGCCGGACAGGAAGATCGCCGACGGATTGGAGACCTCCTTGAGGCCCTTCTCGCCCATCGCGAACACCCCCAGCTCGTTGACCGCACCGAAGCGATTCTTGAAGGCGCGCAGCAAGCGAAACCGGCTGCCGCTCTCGCCTTCGAAGTACAGCACCGCATCGACCATATGCTCCAGCACGCGCGGCCCCGCGATGCCGCCTTCCTTGGTCACATGGCCGACCAGGAAGACGGCGGTGCCGGTTTCCTTGGCATAGCGCACCAGCCGCGCCGCGCTCTCGCGCACCTGGCTCACCGAACCCGGCGCTGCGGTTAGCGATTCGGTCCACAAGGTCTGTACCGAGTCGGCCACGATCAGCTTCGGCCGCGCCACGCTGGCGTGCTGCAGGATATTCTCGATGCCGGTTTCGGCCAGCGCATTCAGGCCTTCCAACGGCAGATCCAGGCGCACCGCACGTCCTGCGACCTGGGCCAGCGATTCTTCGCCAGTCACGTACAACACCGGCAGCGTACTGGCCATGCTGGCCAATGCTTGCAGCAACAACGTCGACTTGCCGATGCCGGGGTCGCCACCGATCAACACCACCGCGCCTTCGACCAGACCGCCGCCCAGCACCCGATCGAACTCGCCGATGCCGGTGGACACGCGCGACTGTTCGGATTGGCGCACGTCCTTGAGCGCGGTGATCTTGGGCGCCTCGGTCTTGCCCGACCAACCGGTGCGGCGCGAAGCCGCCGGCGATGCCTTGCCGCCGGGGGTTGCGCTTTCGAGCACGATTTCGCTGAGCGTATTCCACACTCCGCACTCGGTGCACTGCCCCTGCCACTTGTTGTATTCGGCGCCACACTCGCCGCAGACATAGGCTATTTTTGCCTTCGCCATCGTCAGTTAGCCAATCGTTTCTGGAGCGACAGCATAGTCGCCGCCGGTCTCAGGATGCGCGACGCGGGCGCGTAGCGCCGGGAATCGGGAATCGTCCAGGCTGACGGTGTTGCTGGACTGCGTGCAACTGCAGACTTCAACCACGGCGGTCTGCGTGGGATCCGTCGACGACGCCGACCACTCGGCTAGCGCAAGGTCTTCGATCGATCAATCGGCATCGTCACCGACGAAAATCAACCTCCAAAGCCGCATGATCGATCGCAATCGACCATGCAGCTCCAAGGTTCTACTCCTGCCCGCTCGACTATCTCCCCGAACGGGCACTGCCACTCAGCGCGCCTTGTACAACTCGCTCAAGCGATCCGGCTTGCCGGCAATGCGCTCCAGATGCGGATACAGCAGGCCGCCGTGGTAATCGATGCGCACGGTGTCGTAGCGGTCCAGACGCTTGACCAGCAATTCGATAGGCGCAGTGCTGCCCTTGGCCGCCGTGATCGCGTCCTTGATCACCTCACTGCTGAAGGCGCGGCCGTTGACCGCCACGATCGTGTTGCCGGCGATCAGGCCGGCATTGAAGGCCGGGCCGTCCCACAGCACATCACCGATGTCGCCAGAGGCTTTCAAGGACACGCCAAGCGAATAGGCCAGATTGGCGTCCTTGTCGTCGCTCTCGTCGGCCTTGGTGGCCAGGTTCGGCTCCTCGTTGTAGACCAGCTTCCAGCCATTGGCTTCGATGCCGCCGTTCAACGACCCGTGCCCGTCCATGCGGCTGCGCAACAGGCTCGCCCAGTCGTAGGCGGCCACGCCGTTGAGCGTGGTCACGATGTCGTCGAAGGTGTACGGATTGACGTCCCAATCGCCGTTCTTCATGCCGAAGAACGCCTTGCCGAAGTCGTCGATGGAGCGCTTGTTGTTGGTCAGCGCGCGCAGCTTGCTGTCCACTTCCAGCCACATCATCTGGCCGCCGGAATAATAGTCCTCGCTCATCTGATAGCTGCGATACGCCTTGGGCCGGCGCATCGACATGGTCGGGTCGTTGGTGGTGTCCTGCACGGTGCGCCAGGCCATGCCGGGGCGGCCACGCTCGTAGCTTGCCGCCACGCCGGCCAGCATGTCGCGCGCCTGATCCTGCGTCCACAGGCCCGAGCGTGCGGCCATCACTTCGCCCCAGAACTGGGTCTGGCCTTCGTACAGCCACAGCAGGCTGTCGCCCATCGGCACGTTGAAATTTGGCGTGGACAGATCCGCGCCGCGGCGATACTTGCCGTTCCAGGAATGGTTGAATTCGTGCGCGAGCAGGTCGCGCCCGGTCCAGCTCTTGTCCCACTCGGTGAAATACGTCGGCACGCCGCTGTTTTCGCTGGAGCGATGGTGCTCCAGGCCGATACCGCCCAGCTTCTTGGTCAGCGCGAGCAGAAATTCGTAATGGTCGAAATGGCGCGCGCCGTACAACTTGTCCATCTGCTGCACCAGCGCCGCATGCGCCTTGATCTGTTCGGGCTTGGCGTCCAGCGACTTGGCTTCGTCGGCAAAGACGTTGAGGTAGACCGGCTGCTTGCCGCCGCTCAGTTCCACGCGCTTGTAGTACTTGCCGGCGAACATCGGCGAGTCGACCAGGTCGTCGAAATCGATCGGCTTGAAGGTCACCGTATCGCCGACGCGGCGCTCGGTTTCCAGCGCGGTGGCATAGCTCCAGCCGGCCGGCAACGTGACACTGGCCTGCGTCTTGATGTTGCGTGCGAAGACACCGGCCGGATACAGCGCGGTGGTGTTCCACTGCAGGTTGAGCATCTCCGGGGTCATCATCACCCGGCCCTGGTTGCTCGCTTGCGGAGAGAGAAACTTGAACTCGGCTACCAGCTCGGTGGCGCCCTGCGGCACATCGATCTTGAAGGCATACACGTCGAACTGATCGCGCGTCCACGGCACCACCTTGCCATCGACCTTGATCACCAGACCGGCGAGCTTGTCGATCGGCCCGGTCGGCGAGTGATTGCCGGGGATCCACTGCGGATACAGCAGCGTCATCGGGCCGGGCTTTGCCGGCATGGTGGTCCTGACCTTGAAGATGCGGTGGGCCAGATCGGTGGCATCGACATCGATCTTCAAGCTGCCTTCGAACGGCACGTCCTGCGGCGGCGCGGTTTGCGCAGCGGCGGGCAACGACAGCGCTGCCAGCAGCGACACGGACAACAGGGTGGGCATCTTCATCGCAACTCCGCAGGTGACCTGGAAACAGGCAAGCCCACGATGCTAAGCGCCCACCACGGCTTCCCCGTATGCCATTGGTCATGCCGCAGGCAAATTCATGCGCAAAAAAAAGCCGCCAATCGCTGGCGGCCTTCTTCATAACAGCATGACGCGATCCGCGTGGCGCCGTCTCAATGCATCATGTTGACGTTCATGTTGTGCAGCACCCACAGCGAACCGACGATCACGATGCCGATGATCAGCAGCGAGAACAGGCCCACCTGCACATTGGAGCGCTGCTCGGGCGAGCGATCCATATGCAGGAAATACACCATGTGCACCAGCATCTGCACGGCGGCCATCAGCGAGATCACGATGACCGTGACGCCCTTGGAGAACGCCCCGCTCATCACCATCGCAAACGGGATGACGGTGAGGATCACGGCCATCACAAAGCCGATCAGATAGGACTTCAGGCCGCCGGCATGTGCGTCGGCGGCGGTTTCATGCGCGTGATGATTGGCCATTACAGCGCTCCCAGCAGATAGACGACGGTGAACACACCGATCCAGATGATGTCCAGGAAATGCCAGAACAGGCTCAGGCAAGCAAGACGCGTGCTGTTGCGCGGGGTCAGGCCGTTCTTTGAGATCTGGATCACCAGCACCGCCATCCACAACAGACCCGAGGCCACGTGCAGACCGTGCGTGCCCACCAGGGTGAAGAAGGCCGACAGGAACGCGCTGCGTCCCGGGCCCGCCCCTTCATGGATCAGGTGGTTGAACTCCCACACTTCCATGCACAGAAAGCCGATACCCAGCAGCGCGGTGACGCCCAACCAGGCATACAGCCCGGTCATGCTGCGCTTGTGCGCGGAGATCATCGCGACGCCGAAGCTCAGGCTGCTGAACAACAGCAGGAAGGTTTCCACCAGCACGAACTTCAGGTCGAACAACTCCTTGGCCGTCGGGCCGTCCACCGTGGCGCCCGAGAGCACCGCATAGGTGGCGAACAGGCCGGCGAACAGCAGGCAGTCGCTCATCAGGTAGACCCAGAACCCGAAGACGGTGTTGCCACCGGCGTCGTGATGTTCGTGGTCGTCGTGGCCGCCCGCGTGGGCGGCGTGGTCAAGCGTGGTCGAGGAAGACATGGTCATATCACCTTCGCGGCCTGCGCCGCATGTTGCTGTTCGAGCAGGGCAAAGCGCGCGTTTTCGATGCGCTCCACTTCGTCGGCCGGCACCCAGTAATCGATGTCGTCATCGAAGGTACGTGCGATGAAGCTGCCGATCATGCCGACCAGGCCGATGATCGCCAGCCACCAGATGTGCCAGATCAACCCGAAGCCCATCAGCACGCTGAAGGCACCGATGTACACGCCTGCACCGGTGTTGCGTGGCATGTGGATCGCTTCGTACTTGGACGGACGCACCCAGCCCTTGCCGTTCTGCTTGTCGGCCCAGAACTGATCGCGGTCGTCGATATGCGGCAGCACTGCGAAGTTGTAGAACGGCGGCGGCGAAGAGGTTGCCCACTCCAGCGTACGGCCATCCCACGGATCGCCCGTGTAGTCCATGTGCTCCTTGCGCTTCCAGACGCTGTAACCGATCTGCACCAGATTCAGGAAGATGCCCATGCCGATGATCGCAGCACCCGCAGCGGCCACGTACAGCCACGGCGCCCACTCGGGGTGGTTGTAGGTGTTCATGCGGCGGGTCATGCCCATGAAGCCGAGCACGTACAGCGGCATGAAGGCCACGAAGAAGCCGATGATCCAGCACCAGAACGAGGCCTTGCCGATCTTCTCGTTGAGCTTGAAGCCGAACGCCTTCGGGAACCAGTAGGTCAGACCCGCCAGGTAACCGAACACCACGCCGCCGATGATCACGTTATGGAAGTGCGCGATCAGGAACAGGCTGTTGTGCAGCACGAAGTCCACGGCCGGAATCGCCAGCATCACGCCGGTCATGCCGCCGATGGTGAAGGTGATGATGAAGCCGATCGTCCACAGCACCGGAGAGGTCATGTGCACACGACCGCGGAACATGGTGAACAGCCAGTTGAAGATCTTCACACCGGTCGGGATCGAGATGATCATCGTCGTGATGCCGAAGAAGGCATTGACGTTGGCACCCGAGCCCATGGTGAAGAAGTGGTGCAACCACACCACGAACGACAGCACGCCGATGCACGAGGTGGCGTAGACCATCGAGGTGTAGCCGAACAGCCGCTTGCGGCTGTAGGTCGCGATCAACTCGGAGAAGATGCCGAACGCCGGCAGGATCAGGATATAGACTTCCGGGTGGCCCCAGATCCAGATCAGGTTGACGTACATCATGGCGTTGCCGCCACCGTCGTTGGTGAAGAAGTGCGTGCCCAGGTAACGGTCGGCACCCAGCAAAGCCAACGCCACGGTCAGGATCGGGAACGCGGCGATGATCAGGATGTTGGTGATCAGCGCGGTCCAGGTGAAGATCGGCATGCGCATCAGGGTCATGCCCGGCGCGCGCATCCGCATGATCGTCACGAAGAAGTTGATGCCGGTCAGCAACGTGCCTAAACCTGAGACCTGCAACGCCCAGATGTAGTAATCGACACCAACCCCTGGACTGTATTCCAGCCCCGACAACGGCGGATACGCCAACCAGCCGGTCTGCGCGAATTCACCGACACCCAGCGAGATGTTGATCAGCGCCGCACCGGCTACGAACAGCCAGAAGCTCAGCGAGTTCAGGAACGGGAACGCCACGTCGCGTGCGCCGATCTGCAGCGGCACGATCAGATTCAACAAGCCCGTCATGAACGGCATGGCCATGAAGAAGATCATGATCACGCCGTGCGCGGTAAAGATCTGGTCGTAGTGATGTGGCGGCAGCACACCTTCTCCGCCGTTACCCGCCAACGCCTGCTGGGCACGCATCATCGCCGCATCCGCAAAGCCGCGCAGCAGCATCACCAGCGCCACGATGATATACATCACACCGATGCGCTTGTGATCCACCGAGGTGAACCACTCGTTCCACAGGTAGCCCCACAGCTTGTACTTGGTGATGGCGCCCGCGATGAGCAGGCCGAGCAGGCCGGCGCCACCGAGAGCGACCATGATGATCGGCTCGTGGTACGGAACCGCCTCGAGCGTAAGTTTGCCTAGCATCACTTGTCTCCAGAAGTGCACATGGCAACCGGCTCTGCAGCCGATGCCTGATGGTCGCCGTGGCCTTCGCCATGGCCTTGCGGACCGTGACCCGGACCATTCATGTATTTGTCGACCAGCGAGCGGAACATGCCGTCCTGCACCGACGAGTAGTAGGTGACCGGATACTGTTCTTTATCGTTGCGATTGGCGGCCAGCACCTGGTATTCGACGGCAGTCAGCGCCTTCGGCGATGCCTTGACCTTGGCCACCCATGCATCGAAGCCGGCCTGGTCGGTGGCATGCGCCTTGAAGCTCATCTTCGAAAAGCCGTGACCGCTGTAGTTGGTGGACAGGCCGAAGTATTCGCCCTGCTCGTTGGCCACCAGATGCAGCTTGGTTTCCATGCCGGCCATCGCGTAGATCATCGTGCCCAGGTGCGGGATGAAGAAGGAATTCATCACCGTGTCGGAGGTGATCTTGAAGTTCAGCGGCGTGTGCACCGGGAAGGCGATTTCGTTGACCGTGGCGATGTTCTGGTCCGGGTAGATGAACATCCACTTCCAGTCCAGCGAGACCGCTTCGATGGTGAGCGGCTTGACGTCCGAATCCAGCGGCCGGTACGGATCCAGCGCATGCGAGGAGCGCCAGGTCAGCACTGCCAGCACCAGGATGATCACGCACGGGATCGACCACACCACCACTTCGATGGCGGTGGAGTGCGACCAATCCGGCTCGTAGCGCGCCTTCGTGTTGGACGCGCGATATTTCCACGCGAACGCGATCGTCATCACGATCACCGGGATGACCACGATCAGCATCAGCACCACCGAGGTGATCAGCAGTTGCTTTTCGTCGTGGCCGATCTGGCCTTTCGGATTGAGGATGGCCGAGTTGCAGCCTGCCAACAGCAGGAACGGCAACATCAGGCCTGGACGAAGTACACGCCCGAGATGTTTCAACGGAATCATCGGTCGATCCAAGTGCGAAGGAACGCCAGCCTCATGCGTCGCATCCCCTTTCGGGACATGTCCGGCAGCGCTCTTCCTGAAGAAAGATGACCGCGCAGACCGAAGACACGGGTTAGCTCCCTAATTTTAAACTTTGCTGCACCTGCACGAAACCCATCGGCCATGATCTGCCGCAATTAATGCGCGCAAACGTATGCGACATGTTGTCGCAGCGCGGCGCAAGGCAGAAACGATACGGTTGCGGACCTGCACAATCAGGCCTGCGTGATGTGCAGCGCCTATGGCTGCGCGTGCGCTTAGGTGAACGCGCATCTGCCCAAAACGCAACTGGGCCGACCAATGGCCGACCCAGTATTGAAGCGATGGTGCCGGAAATAGGAATCGAACCTACGACCTACGCATTACGAATGCGCCGCTCTACCAACTGAGCTATTCCGGCGAGCCGTGAATTGTAGGAGCGGAGCCAGTCCCGGGTCAATCGCCGCTGGTGGAGCAGGCCGGGCATTGCGGCGTCATGCGCCAGGTTGCGACTGGAGAAAGTCAGTCAGCTGACAACTGCAAGGCAGCCCACATGCGCCAAACCGAATCCCTACTCGCCAAGCCCATTTACAAGCGCCTGCTTTCAGCTAACCAAGCGCAACCGCAGTTCCTTGGGCAGCGCGAACACCATCGATTCCGGCTCGCCCTCCAGCTCGGAGACGCCCTCGGCGCCCAGCTCGCGCAGCCGTGCCAGCACCCCATCCACCAGCACCTGCGGTGCGGAAGCGCCGGCGGTCAGGCCGATGTGCTGCTTGCCGACGATCCAGGCCGGGTCGATCTCGCTGGCGTTGTCGATCAGGTAAGACTCCACCCCGTCGCGTCGTGCCAGCTCGCTGAGACGGTTGGAGTTGGAGCTATTGGGCGAACCGACCACCAGCACCAGATCGCATTGGCGCGCGAGATCGCGCACCGCGTCCTGGCGGTTCTGGGTGGCATAACAGATATCGTCGTGGCGCGGCCCCTGCATCGCCGGGAAGCGCGCACGCAGGGCCTCGATGATGCCCATGGTGTCGTCCACCGACAGCGTGGTCTGGGTGGTGTAGGCGAGGTTTTCGGGCTGGCGGATCTGCAGCGTGGCCACCTGCTCGATGTCTTCGACCAGATAGATCGTGCCCGGGCCGCGCTCACGGCTCCACTGCCCCATCGTGCCTTCCACTTCCGGATGCCCGGCATGGCCGATCAGCACCACATCGCGTCCGGCCCGGCAATGCCGCGCCACCTCGAAGTGCACCTTGGTCACCAGCGGACAGGTCGCGTCGAACACCTTGAGCCCGCGGCGCTCGGCCTCCAGGCGCACCGCCTGCGAGACGCCGTGTGCGCTGAAGATCACCGTGGCGTTATCGGGCACCTCGTCGAGTTCTTCGACGAAGACCGCGCCGCGCTGCTTGAGGTCGTCGACCACGAAACGGTTGTGCACCACTTCATGGCGCACATAGATCGGCGCGCCCAGCGTCTCGATCGCGCGCTTGACGATCTCGATCGCACGGTCGACACCGGCACAAAAACCACGGGGATTGGCGAGCAGGACTTCCATGGCGGGCATTCTACGGGAATGGGGAATCAGGAATCGGACCGGGCGGCGTGCGCCCGCAGGAACACTTCAGCCTCGATTGCTAATTTTTGATCCCTGACTCCCGCTTACCGCCCTTGTCGAACAGACCGAATACCGCGATCCCGATGGCGCCGCCCACGATCGCCGAGTCGGCGATATTGAACGACGGCCAGGTGTGGCTGCCGATGTACCACTGGATGAAATCGACCACGTGGCCATGCATCAGGCGGTCGATCACGTTGCCGATCGCCCCGCCGATCACCAGCGCATACGGCAGCGCGCTACGCCACTCGCCGCGCACGGTGCGCGACAGCCAGAACGCCAGCAGCCCGCTGATGCCCACCGCCAGCGCGGTGAAGAACCACAGCTGCCAGCCGCCGGCATCGCTCAGAAAGCTGAAGGCCGCCCCGGTGTTGTAGGTGCGGTACCAGTTCCAGAAGCCGTCGATCACCGGCACGGCGGTGTACTCGGGCAGGCTGGACAGCACCCAGGCCTTGCTCCACTGGTCCAGCCCGACCACGAGCGCAGACAACAGCAACCAGATCAGGGCGGAGGGTTTGGGGCGTTGACTCATGTCGAGAGGTCGCAATTGGTTGTGATTTCTCCGACGCCGGAGAAGATGCCTGGATGGCGTTGGAGATGGCGAAAACTAAACAACGATGACCAAAGCTGGATGACAGGCAAGCGAGGATGGCATGGCCGCTTCAGCCAGCTGCCCTGCCCCGCTTTACCGCAAGCGCGAGCCTCAGCAAGCGCCACAACGCATCAGGCGTAGCAGTCAGCGCCGCGTAAGCGTGTGGCGCAGTAGCCTGCAAATAAGGCAGCGGCACGTTCCAGCGCAGCACGTTCTACGAAAACATCGGCAGTGCGTTGCGGAATCTTCCGCGACGCATTGCCGTCGATGCCCGCATCAGAACCAGCGACGCGCCTCGCCCGGGCCTTCGAGATTGCTCACGCAGCGGCTGCACAGTTCCGGGTGACGCGGATCGCTGCCCACGCTGGCCTGGTGGTGCCAACAGCGCACGCACTTGGCCTTGGTGGTCGGCTGCGCGCTGACGAAGATGTCGTCGGTGCTGGCCGCAGTGACGGTCACATCGCCACTGATGAACAAAAAGCGCAGCTCCTCGGCCAGCGGCTGCCAGCGCGCGGCGGTCTGCGCATCGGCGGCGACGGTGATCTCCGCTTCCAGCGCCGCACCGATCGCGCCATTGGCACGCATCGGCTCCAGCACCTTGGCCACCTGCTCGCGCAAGGCCAGCAATTTGTCGAAGTCGGCACTGGTCAACGCGGCATCGGCCGGCAATGGCGCCAGCCCCTCGTACCAGGTGGCGAACAGCACGTTGTCGGTGTGCTTGCCCGGCAGATAGCCCCACAGTTCTTCGGCGGTGAAGCTCAGCAGCGGCGCGATCCAGCGCACGAACGCCTCGGCCACGTGATACATCGCGCTCTGCGCCGAACGGCGGCCGCGTGCATCCTCGGCCATCGTGTACAGGCGGTCCTTGGTCACATCCAGATACAGCGACCCCAGGTCCACGCTGCAGAAATTCAGCAGCGCCTGCACGATCTCGGCGAAGTCGTAACGCGCATACGCGGCAACGATCTTCTCCTGTAGTTCGTGCGCGCGATGCACGATCCAGCGGTCCAGCAGCACCATGTCGTCCAGTGCTACCAGATGCTGTAACGGATCGAAGCCGTGCAGATTGCCGAGCAGAAAGCGCGCGGTATTGCGCAGGCGGCGATACGCATCGGCGTTGCGCTTGAGGATTTCCTGCGACAGCGACATCTCGTTGCTGTAGTCGGCCGAGGCGATCCACAGGCGCAGGATGTCCGCGCCCAGGGTCTTCATGATGTCCTGCGGCTCGATGCCGTTGCCCAGCGACTTGGACATCTTGCGGCCGTGCTCGTCCACGGTGAAGCCGTGGGTCAGGCACTGCTTGTACGGCGCCGCCTTATCCATCGCCACGCCGGTCAGCAGCGAGGACTGGAACCAGCCACGGTGCTGATCGGAGCCTTCCAGATACAGGTCGGCCGGCTTGGGCAGGCCGCGATCCACCAGCACTGTTTCATGGGTCACGCCGGAGTCGAACCACACGTCCAGGATGTCGGTGATCTTGTCGTAATCGGCCGCCTCATCGCCCAGCAGCTCGGCCGCGTCCAGCGTGTACCACACGTCCACACCGCCCAGTTCCACCCGGTCGGCGACCTGGCGCAGCAACTCGGTGCTGCGCGGATGCGGCTCGCCGGTTTCGCGATGCACGAACAAGGCGATCGGCACGCCCCAGGTGCGCTGGCGCGAAATCGTCCAGTCCGGGCGCCCGTCGACCATGCCGGCGATGCGCGCCTGGCCCCAGGACGGATACCAATGCACGTTTTCGATCGCCTTGAGCGCATCGGCGCGCAGGTTGGCCTGCTCCATCGAGATGAACCACTGCGGCGTAGCGCGGAACGCGATCGGCGTCTTGTGGCGCCAGCAATGCGGATAGCTGTGCTCCATCTTGCTGGCGGCCAGCAGCACGCCGGTGTCGCGCAACGCATCGATGATGATGTCGTTGGCCTTCCAGATATGCAGCCCGGCCAGCACGGTGTCGCCCAGCGGCGGCGTCGACGGCAGATACACGCCGCGCCCATCCACCGGGTTGATCTGCGCAGCGCCGTAGCGCTCCAGCAACCCATACTGCTTGGAAACCTGATAGTCCTCCTGACCATGACCGGGTGCGGTATGTACAGCGCCGGTACCGTCTTCGGCGGACACGTGATCGCCCAGCAGCAGCGGGATCTCGCGCTCGGCATAGAACGGGTGGTTCAGCAGCATCTGTTCCAGCGCCGCGCCCTTGGCATGGCCGTGCACTACCACTGTTTCCACGCCGTAACGCAGCAGTGCCTTGCCGGCCAACGCCTCGGCGATCACCAACCAACGCGGCTGGCCGCGATCGGCCGGGCCTTCGACCAGCACGTAATCCAGGTCCGCGCCCAGGCTCACCGCCAGCGAGGCCGGCAGCGTCCACGGGGTGGTGGTCCAGATCGGCACCGCCACGCCCACGCCCGTCGGTAGCGTCGCGCCGAATGCGGCAGCGACAGCGCCCGGATCGCGCGCCGGATAGGCGATATCCACCGTCGGCGACACCTTGTCGGCGTATTCGATCTCGGCCTCGGCCAAGGCCGAGCCGCAATCGAAGCACCAGTGCACCGGCTTCACGCCGCGGGTCAGATGGCCGTTGTCGACCACCTTGGCCAGCGCGCGGATTTCATTGGCTTCGAAGCGGAAATCCAGCGTCTTGTACGGGTTGTCCCAATCGCCGATCACGCCCAGGCGCTTGAAGTCGCGCCGCTGTAGATCGATCTGCTCGGTGGCGTATTCGCGGCACTTCTGGCGGAACTGCGCCGCATCCAGCTTCACGCCGACCTTGCCGTACTTCTTCTCGATCGCGATCTCGATCGGCAGGCCGTGGCAGTCCCAGCCCGGGATGTACGGCGCATCGAAGCCAGCCAGATACTTGGACTTGACGATGATGTCCTTGAGGATCTTGTTGACCGCATGGCCCAGATGGATCTGGCCGTTGGCATACGGCGGGCCGTCGTGCAGCACGAACAGCGGGCGCCCTGCCGCGTTGGCGCGCAGTTGCGCGTACAGCCCCTCGCGCTCCCAGCGTTCCAGCATCGCCGGCTCGCGCTTGGGCAGGTCGCCACGCATCGGAAACTCCGTCGCGGGCAGATGGAGCGTGGCTTTGTAGTCGTGGGTCACAGGTCTCTACCGTTGCGCTGCGTTGTCTGAAGCGTCTGCACTTGCATGTGCAGACGTTTGCGAGGAGCTCGCATGTTTATTGTCCGCACATGGAGGTGCGGGTTCTTGAGAGGGACTCGCATTAAGTAGCGCACGCGCCTGCTCGGCATCGCGATGCATCTGCACGGTCAGCGCCTCCAGGCCATCGAACTTTTCTTCGTCGCGCAGCTTGGCGACGAATTCGACCTCGATGTGGCGGCCGTACAAATCGCCCTGAAAATCGAACAGATGCGCTTCCAGCAGCGGCTCCACACCGGCCACCGTCGGGCGGGTGCCAAAGCTCGAGACCGACGGCCACGGCTGATCGGCCACACCATGCACCCAGGTTGCGTAAATGCCCGACAGCGCCGGCGTGCGCGGAAAGCGCAAGTTGGCAGTGGGGTAACCCAGCGTGCGCCCAAGCTGCTTGCCGCGCACCACCCGCCCGCCGATGGCGTACGGGCGGCCAAGCAGTTCGCCGGCATGCGCAAACTCGCCCGTGCCCAGCAGCTCGCGAATGCGCGTGGCCGAAATGCGCTCGCCGCGCAGATGCACCGGGGCAATCTCGCCAGCCACGAACCCGTATTGCTCACCGAGCACGCGCAGCAGGCCGATATCGCCGCCACGCCGGTGGCCGAAGCGGAACTCCGGGCCGATCCACACTTCGCGCGCGCACAGCCGGCCAACCAAAGCCAGCCGTACGAAATCCTCGGCGCTCATTGCCGCCAAGTGGCCGTCGAAACGGATCATGCCCACGCTGTCGGCGCCCAGGCCGTACAGCCCTTCGATCTTGGCGCGGGCCAGCGTCAACCGCGGCGGCGGCGCTGCCGGAGCAAAAAATTCGCGCGGCAACGGCTCGAAGCTCACTGCCACTGCCGGCACGCCCAGCGCGCGCGCGCGTTCGACCGCGTGCTGCACCAATGCCCGATGCCCCAGGTGCAGGCCATCGAAGGCGCCGATGCAGACCACGCTCCCGTGCGGGAACAGCGTCCCGCCCTCGACGTCTCTAAACAGCCTGCTCATTGCTCGATCCAAACAGATGCCGGCCTGCGGGCCGACCCTCACTGATACATAACCTGCAAGTATAGCCGTGCCTGTCAACCCGCATGGGTGCGCGCCGCGCAGTGAGCAACGCTTGGCCAGGCGCAATGAGTATTCCAGCTGCGCGAAGTCAGAACTCCGCACAACACAGGCGGTTCTGCAGCGCGCTCGGCCAGATCCGCAAGTCTCTTACCCTTCGCGCAGATGCCGCGGCCGCAGCCCCAATGCCAGCTGCGCCACCAGATAGGTCGCCCCACCGCTGCCGACCAGCACCGCCAGCCAGCCGATGCGATCCCACTTTTCCATCACGGTGAACGAGGGCAACCACCACAGCAGGCCCAACAGCACCACCACCATCGCCGCACAGGCCAGCAGCAGGCGCAGCGCATAGCCGCCCCAGCCGGGCCGCCGCTGGTACACGCCGGACTTGCCCAGCCAGTACCACAGCAAGCCCAGGTTGAGATAACTCGACAACGCACTGGCGATCCCCAGCGCCAGATGCAGGCCCGGCTGCTTGCCCAGCGCCTGCATCACGCCCTGCGCCTTGAGCTCGGGCGGCACCATGACCTGGTAGACCACCGCCAGCAGCGCGAAGTTGAACACCATGTTGGCGATCAGCGCCGCCACACCCGCGCGCACCGGCGTACGGGTGTCCTGACGGGCGTAGAACGCCGGCAGCACCACCTTGAGCATGGCGTAGGCCGGCAGGCCAAAGCTCAGGCCGTAGACCGACATCGCGGTCATGCGCGTATCGAAGGCGGTGAACTGGCGGTACTGGAACAAGGTGGCCACCAGCGGCTCGGCCAGCAGCAGCAACCCGAGCATCGCCGGCATGGCGATCAGCAGCGTGGTACGAAACCCCCAGTCCAGCGCGCCGGAAAACGCGCTGCGGTCGGTCTTGACGTGATGGCGCGCCAGCGCCGGCAGGATCACTGTGCCCAGCGCCACCCCGAAAACACCCAACGGCAGCTCCAGAAACCGGTCGGCCAGCGACAGCCATGACTGCGAGCCATCGGCCAACCGCGCGGCGATCACGGTATCCAGCATCAGGTTGATCTGCGCCACCGACGAACCGAACAGGGTCGGGATCATCAAGGTCAGCACCTTGCGCACGTCCGGGTGGGTCCAGCCCCAACGCGGCAACGTCAGCAGATCGATGCCCTTCAAGGCCGGCAGCTGGAACAGCAACTGCAGCGCACCGGCCACCAGCACCGCCCAGCCCAGCGCCAGGATCGGCACCTCCAATCGCGGCGCCAGCCACAGGGCGCCGGCGATCATGCACAGATTGAGGATCACCGGCGTGAGGGCCGGAATCGCAAACCGCTGGAAGCTGTTGAGCGCTCCGCCCGCCAGCGCGGTCAACGACACGAACAACAGAAACGGGAAGGTCAGCCGCAACAAGTCGACCAGCAGGCCGTACTTATCCGGATCGGTCGCCGCGCCATCGGAAAAGATCGACGCCAATTGCGGGGTGAAGATCAGCCCCAGCGCAGTGATCACCAGCAACATGCCGCCCAGCGTGCCGGACACCCGCGACATCAGCTCGCGCAGGTCCGCATGCGGCCGGGTTTCCTTGACCTCGGTGAACACCGGCACGAACGCAGTGGCGAACGAGCCTTCGGCGAACAGGCGGCGCAGGAAATTGGGAATGCGAAACGCCACCCAGAACGCATCGGTGACTGCGTTGGCGCCGAAGGTGGTGGAGATCGCCTGATCGCGGATCAGCCCCAATACCCGCGACACCATGGTCATACTGCTGAACGAGAGCAGGCCTCTCAACATACCGGGCTTGCTCACGCAGCCTCCCTCTTGACATCTGACTTGACGTACATAACTAGGTCCATCATACTTTCGCGCTTGCTTTTTCCACCATACCGATTTTTCAGGAACCCACCACCGTGGCCAATATCAAGTCCGCCAAGAAGCGCGCCAAGCAGACCGTCGTGCGCAATGAGCGCAACACGGGCCAGCGTTCGATGCTGCGCACAGCCGTCAAGAAGGTGATCAAGGCCCTTGACGCCAACGATGCTGCAGGCGCCGAAGCTGCTTTCGCCGTTGCTCAGCCCATCCTCGACCGTTTCAGCGCCCGTGGCCTGATTCACAAGAACAAGGCTGCGCGTCACAAGAGCCGTCTGACCGCTCGCATCAAGGCCATCAAGGCCGCGTAAGCGATCGGTTTCGGCACTACCGGAAGCCTGGCTTTCGGTGGAACAGAAAAACCCGGCCTTGGCCGGGTTTTTTGTTTGGCTGCGAGACCACTCAGCCGGCATTGCGCGCCTCGAGCTCGTCCTCGCGCTGACGGTCGAAGAACGCCATGATGTCCTTCATGATCGGGAAGGTGCCATCGCGACCCAACGCCGAGACCAGATACCACGGCGAGGTCCAGCCAAGTTCGGCCACGATCGCCTCTGCCGCCGTGCGCGCCTCGTCTTCGAACATCAGGTCGGCCTTGTTGAGCACCAGCCAACGTGGCTTGGCCAGCAACTCCGGATCGTGCCGCTCCAGCTCACGCTCGAGGGTACGCACCTGGTCGGCCGGCGACACACCATCCACGCCACCTTCCATCGGCGAGATGTCTACGAGGTGCAGCAGCAAACGCGTGCGCTGCAGGTGACGCAGGAACTGCGTGCCCAGGCCGGCACCATCGGCCGCGCCCTCGATCAGGCCCGGGACGTCGGCGATGACGAAGCTGCGATACGCCTCGACACTGACCACGCCCAGATTCGGATACAAGGTGGTGAACGGGTAATCGGCCACCTTCGGCGTTGCCGAAGACACCGCTCGGATCAGCGTGCTCTTGCCGGCATTGGGGAAGCCCAGCAGGCCAACGTCGGCCAGCAGCTTCAACTCCAGCTTGAGCAGACGCTCCTCGCCCTCTTCGCCGGTGGTGGACTGGCGCGGCGCACGGTTGATCGAGCTCTTGAAATGCATGTTGCCCAGGCCGCCCTTGCCGCCCTTGGCCACCAGCAGACGATCGCCGTTCTGGGTCAGGTCACCGATGATTTCATCGGTCTGCACGTTCATCACCACGGTGCCGACCGGCACCACGATGATGCGGTCTTCGCCGCCCTTGCCGTAGGCCTGACGGCCCATGCCATTCTCGCCGCGCTGCGCCTTGAAGGTGCGCTCATGGCGGAAGTCGACCAGGGTGTTGACGTTCTCGTCGGCCACGATCCACACGCTGCCGCCACTGCCGCCATCACCACCATCCGGCCCACCGAGCGGGATGAACTTCTCGCGGCGAAAGCCGACACAGCCATTGCCGCCATTGCCGGCACTGACCAGGATTTCCGCTTCGTCGACTAACTTCATGAGCTTGCAACCGGGAATGGGGAATAGGGAATGGGGAATCGGCCAAAGAAAGTGGCATGACTCCTGCCAGCGAGCGCACTCACCAGCAAGACAGCAAAGAGCGGGAGGGGGCCAGGAGTCGGCTTTTCCGACTCCCGATTCCCCATTCCCGATTCCAAGCCGTCAAACGAAAAACCCCGCAAAAGCGGGGCTTTCCGTCTCGTCCATCAGGCATCGGTGCCTGGCGGACTGGCCTGCATGGAGCGGGCGATTACGCCTCGACAACCACGCTGACGGTACGACGCTTCTTCGCACCCTTGACCGAGAACTCCACCTTGCCGTTCACCAGGGCGAACAGGGTGTGGTCACGGCCGAGGCCAACGCCGCTACCCGGGTGGAACTGGGTGCCGCGCTGACGCACGATGATGTTGCCGGCATCGATGGCCTGGCCACCGAAGATCTTCACACCCAGGTACTTCGGGTTGGAATCGCGACCGTTGCGCGAGGAACCTACGCCTTTTTTATGTGCCATGACTGGTTCTCCTTACTTCTTATCGCCACCGGCAATGCCGGTGATCTCGATTTCGGTGTAGTACTGACGGTGTCCCTGACGCTTCATGTGGTGCTTGCGGCGACGGAACTTGATGATGCGCACCTTGTCGGCGCGGCCATGAGCCACAACCTTTGCGGTGACCGAGGCGCCCTTCAGCGCATCGCCCAGCTTGATGCCATCGCTATCGCCCAACATCAGGACGGTGTCGAACTTGATCTCGTCGCCAGCTTCGACTTCGAGCTTTTCCACGCGGAGCGTTTCGCCCTGCGCGACGCGGTATTGCTTACCGCCGGTTACCAGAACTGCGTACATGACCAGGTTTTCCTCTGTAGTTATTATGGTCGCACTGACGTGCCCTAGGGCAGACAGGAGCGGGATTGTACTGGCCTATCGGGTTTTGGGTCAACCCGCAAGCCGGCCGCCGGCCGGTTTCCGATCAACGGCACGTCGACCTGCCGCAGGCGACATCGATCCGGCGCCATGCAACGCATCATCCGGCCGCCACAGCGCTCCGGTCAGACTGGCATTTCGGGCAATTGCCCTCACCTAGGTCGGCGGGTAGGCTGATCGACTGCCACTCATCCCTGCTGAGCACGCTCGCATCACCGCCGGTTCGCCGGCCCGACATCGGATCCCCCATGGCGATGGATTTCATCCGCATCCGCGGCGCGCGGACGCACAACCTCAAGAACATCGATCTCGACCTGCCTCGCGACAAATTGATCGTGATCACCGGCCTGTCCGGTTCGGGCAAATCGTCGTTGGCGTTCGACACCATCTATGCGGAGGGCCAGCGCCGCTACGTCGAGTCGCTGTCAGCGTATGCGCGCCAGTTCCTCAGCGTGATGGAAAAGCCCGACCTGGACCATATCGAAGGTCTGTCTCCGGCGATTTCGATCGAACAGAAATCGACCTCGCACAACCCGCGCTCCACGGTCGGCACGATCACCGAGATCTACGACTACCTGCGCCTGCTGTACGCGCGTGTCGGTCAGCCGCGTTGCCCGGACCATGGGTTCCCGCTGGAAGCGCAGACGGTCAGCCAGATGGTCGACCACATGCTCAACCAGGACCAGGAGCAGCGCTACATGCTGCTGGCGCCGGTGATCCGCGACCGCAAGGGCGAGCATGCGCAGGTGTTCGAGCAACTGCGTGCGCAGGGCTTCGTGCGCGTGCGCGTGGATGGCGAGCTGTACGAGATCGATGCGGTGCCGGCACTGGCGCTGCGCCAGAAGCACACCATCGAGGCGGTGATCGACCGCTTTCGTCCGCGCGAGGACATCAAGCAGCGGCTGGCGGAAAGTTTCGAGACCGCGCTCAAGCTTGGCGAAGGCATGGTGTCGGTGCAGTCGCTGGACGATGCGGCCGCCGCGCCGCATCTGTTCTCGTCCAAGTACAGCTGCCCGGTCTGCGATTACTCGCTACCTGAGCTGGAACCGCGGCTGTTCTCGTTCAACGCACCGGTGGGCGCATGCCCGAGCTGCGATGGCCTGGGCGTGGCCGAGTTCTTCGACCCGGATCGGGTGGTGGTGCATCCGGAGCTGTCGCTGTCGGCCGGTGCCGTGCGCGGCTGGGATCGGCGCAATGCCTATTATTTCCAGCTGATCGCCTCGCTCGCCAAACACTACAAGTTCGACGTGGACGCAGTGTGGAACTCGCTGCCGGCCAAGGTGCGCCAGGCGGTGCTGTTCGGCAGCGGCGATGAGGTGATCAGCTTCACCTACTTCACCGACGCGGGCGGGCGCACCACGCGCAAGCACCGTTTCGAAGGCATCCTGCCGAACCTGGAACGGCGTTACCGCGAGACCGAATCGCCGGCTGTGCGCGAAGAGCTGACCAAGTACGTCAGCCAGCAGCCCTGCCCTGCGTGCAATGGCACGCGACTGAATCGTGCCGCGCGCAACGTGTTCGTCGCCGACCGCCCGCTGCCCGAACTGGTGGTGCTGCCGGTCAACGAGGCGCTGAGCTTTTTCCGCGGTTTGTCGTTGCCCGGTTGGCGCGGCGAGATCGCCAGCAAGATCGTCAAGGAGATCGGCGAGCGGCTGGGCTTCCTGGTCGATGTGGGCCTGGATTACCTGACCCTGGAGCGCAAGGCCGACACCTTGTCCGGTGGCGAGGCGCAACGCATTCGTCTGGCCAGCCAGATCGGCGCCGGCCTGGTCGGTGTGATGTATGTGCTGGACGAGCCGTCGATCGGCCTGCATCAGCGCGACAACGAACGCCTGCTCGGCACGCTGACGCGACTGCGCGACCTGGGCAACACCGTCATTGTCGTCGAGCACGACGAGGACGCGATCCGCCTGGCCGATTACGTGCTGGACATCGGCCCCGGCGCCGGCGTGCACGGCGGTGAAATCTGCGCGCAAGGCACGCTGCAGGACATTCTGGATGCGCCGCGCTCGCTGACCGGTCAATACCTGTCGGGCAAGCGCCGCATCGAGATTCCCAAGCAGCGCCACAAGCCCAACCCGAAGATGATGCTGCATCTGCGCGGGGCGACCGGCAACAACCTGAAGAATGTCGATCTGGACATTCCGGCCGGCCTGCTGACCTGTATCACCGGCGTGTCCGGCTCGGGCAAGTCCACGTTGATCAACGACACGCTGTTTTCGCTGGCGGCCAACGAGATCAACGGCGCCTCGCATCCGGTGGCGGCGCATCGCGAGGTCGAGAACCTCGATCTGTTCGACAAGGTCGTGGATATCGACCAGTCGCCGATCGGGCGCACCCCGCGCTCCAATCCGGCCACCTACACCGGCATGTTCACGCCGTTGCGCGAGTTGTTCGCGCAGGTTCCGGAATCCCGCGCGCGCGGGTATTCGCCGGGCCGTTTCAGCTTCAACGTGCGCGGCGGCCGCTGCGAAGCCTGCCAGGGCGATGGCCTGATCAAGGTGGAGATGCACTTCCTGCCCGACGTCTATGTGCCCTGCGATGTCTGCCACGGCAAGCGCTACAACCGCGAGACGCTGGAGATCCGCTACAAGGGCTACAACATCAGCGACGTGTTGCAGATGACCGTGGAAGACGCGCTGCGCCTGTTCGAGCCGGTGCCGTCGATCGCGCGCAAGCTGGAAACGCTGGTCGATGTCGGCCTGAGTTACATCAAGCTGGGACAGAGCGCGACCACGCTGTCCGGCGGTGAAGCGCAGCGAGTGAAATTGTCGAAGGAGCTATCGCGTCGCGATACCGGACGCACCTTGTACATCCTCGACGAGCCGACCACCGGCCTGCACTTCCACGACATCGAAGCGCTGCTCGGCGTGCTGCACAAGCTGCGCGACGAGGGCAATACGGTGGTGGTGATCGAACACAATCTGGACGTGATCAAGACCGCCGACTGGATCGTGGATCTGGGCCCGGAAGGCGGCCACCGCGGTGGCAGCATCCTGGTCTCCGGCACGCCGGAAGAGGTGGCTGCACACAAGGCGTCCTACACCGGGCAATTCCTGGCCAAGATGCTGCCGTCGGTCAAAGCACGCGAGACGCGTCCGGCGGCAATGGCCAACAAGCCCGATGCGCGCCCGCCGCGCAAGATCAAACCGGAAAAGGTGGCGAAAGTCGCCAAGTCCGCCACCAAGAAAACCGCAAAGAAGAAGGCAAGCTGATGAGCGAAGAGCACAAGGTGTTGGCACGCATCCCGATCAGCGTGCGCTGGCGCGACATGGACAGCATGGGCCATGTCAATAACGCCAAGTACATTTCCTATCTGGAAGAAGCACGCGTGCGCTGGATGCTGGGCGTTGAAGGCGTGGCGATGACCGACCGCATCGCGCCGGTGGTCGCGGCCACCAACGTCAACTACAAGCGCCCGCTGGTGTGGCCGAACGACATCCTGGTGGAACTGTTCGTCGAGCGACTGGGCAGCAGCAGCATCACCATCGGCCATCGCATCCTCGACCAGAAAGACCAGAGCGTGCTGTATTCGGATGGCAACGTGGT